>DASRBA010000122.1:0-45203 GCA_035637895.1 Myxococcaceae bacterium | reverse complement strand
GCGCTGCCTCAGCCGCGACACCGCGCGCCGGGACGCCTCCAGGAACGCCAGCTCGCCCGGGGTCAGCCCCTCCTTGACCTCCGCGACCTCCTCCAGCGACCGCGCCCCCCACAACAGCTCCCGGTCCTGCCCGCGCCGCTCCCACTCCGCCGCCGCCAGCGACAGCCGCTCCCGCGCGGCCTTGGTCTCCGCCTCCTCGCCCAGCCACCCGGCCAGGGTGGCGCACCCGGTGAGGATGGCCTCGTGCGCCACCTCGTACGACGCCTCGCCGTCCACCTCCCGCGCCACCACCAGCCGCCCGCGCACCAGCGCCTCCAGCGCGGCCCGCGCCGCCGGGTGCACGTACCGCAGCTCCTCCTCCGACCGCCGGGCCCTCGTCCCCGCCGCGCTCACCAGCCGCAGCAGCACCGCCCGCGCCGCCGTCCGCTGCTCCGGCACCAGCGCCCGCAGCACCGACTCCGCGTGCCGGGCCAGCGCCCCGCCCACGCCGCCGATCGCCGCCACGCTGCGCTCGGTGATCACCTGGGTGCTCGCCTCGCGCGCCTCCCACAGCTCCGCCAGCGCGAACTGCAGCAGCGGCAGCCCGCCCTCCGCGCGCTCCGCGGACGCCACCAGGTCGTTCACCAGCGCCTCGGACTCGAAGCGCACGCCCTTCATCCGCGCCGGGGCCTGCACCGCCTCGCGCAGCTCGTCCGCGGTCAGCGCGCGCACCAGGAACACCGCGCGCGGCAGCTGCGCGCCCAGCCCCGGCAGCGCCGCCAGGCGGGTGAGGAAGTCCGACCGCGTGCTCCCCAGCAGCTTCAGCCCCGGCACCCCACCGGCGAATTCCCCCAGCGCCAGGGCCACCGGCCAGACCTGCTCCGGCGCGCTGAGCGTCACCAGCTCCTCCATCTGGTCGATGTAGAGGAGCACCCCCCGGTCCGGCGGCAGCGCCCCGCGCACCCTCCGCACGAACGCCTGCGGCCCCTCGCGCACCAGCGCCCCCAGCACCACCTCGGACACGCCCACCAGCGCCGCCGACAGCGCCGACGCCAGCGCCTCCGAGGGCAGCCGGCCCGGCACCATCCGCGCCACCTGCCAGCTCCGCTTGTCCACCAGCTGCCCCTCGGCGACCGCGGGGAGCACGCCCGCCAGGCACAGCGAGGACTTCCCCACGCCCGAGTCGCCGGTGAGCGCCACGAAGGAGTCGCCCCGGAGCCGGTCCACCACCGCCTGGATCGCCTGCCGCCGGCCGAAGAACAGCGCGCGGTGCTCGGCCTCGAACGGCTGGAGGCCGCGGTAGGGGTTGCCCTCGGGGAGCGGGCCACGGGGGCTCCGCGAGGCCAGCACCTCCAGCGCGTCCAGCACCTCGTCCGCGGCGCCGAACCGCTCCGCCGGGTCGCGCTTGAGGCACCGGTCGACGATCGCCGCGAAGGCGGGCTGGATCTGCGGCGCGCCGTCCAGGAGCGGCGGCAGGTCCTGCCGCTGCACCGCCACCGGGATGGGGACGCCGGTGTCCAGGTCGTGCGCCGGGGGGTGCCCCGCGCACAGCTCGTAGAGCGTCGCCCCCAGCGAGTAGAGGTCGGTGCGGACGGTGGCGGACTCGCCGCGCCAGATCTCCGGCGCCATGTAATACGGCGTCCCCACCACCACGCCGGCGACGCTCATCGCGGGCGGGAGGGGCAGCGGTGTCACCTTGGGGTCCGCCGGCGGCACCTCGCGCCCCAGCAGCTTGGCCAACCCGAAGTCCACCAGCTTCACGTCGCCGGACTCGGTGAGGATGGCGTTGGCGGGCTTGAGGTCCCGGTGCAGCACCCCGCAGCGGTGCGCCGCCGCCAGCCCCCGGCACAGGTCCAGCGCGTAGAAGAGCGCGGTGCTCCCGTCCAGCGGCGCGGGCAGCCGGTCCAGCGACCGGCCCCGGGCGTACTCGCTGACCAGGAAGGGCCGGTTGTCCACCTTCCCCACCCGGTAGAGCGTCACCACGTTCGGGTGCTGGATCCGCGCCGCCGCCCGCGCCTCCAGCAGGAACTGCGAGAGCGACTCCTCACCCAGCGCGCGGAGGAACTTCACCGAGACGGCGCGGTCCAGGAGCTGGTCGTGCGCCAGGTACACCTCGCCGGACGCGCCGCCGCCCAGCCTGCGGACCAGGCGGTAGTCGTCAAACGCGGCAGGTGGGTCCCACCCGGCCAGGCTCCCGCTTGCCCCCACTGCGCACTCCTGGAATGGCCAGCGTCATGGAAAAACTGAAACGCGACCTTAAACGGTCGCCGAGGCGAGGCGCCAGGCGCGGGCCCGCCAGTCCAATGGACGGCAGGGTTGCGGTGTGCGCTGGCTCACTCCGCGTCGTCGTCTTTGTTGGTGAGTCCCCAGTCCTTGAGGCGCTTGAAGAGGGTGGACCGGGCGACGCCCAGCTCGCGGGCGACGCGCTCGCGGTTGTTGTTCCACTTCCGCAGGGCGTTTTCGACGATCTGCCGCTCCACCTTCTCCAGCATCTGCTCCAGCGTCATGCCGGGAGGCACCTCGGGCACGGGCAGGCCGGTGTCCGCGTTCACCTCCTGGTCGAAGGTGATGTCGCCGGCGTCGATCATCGGCCCCTTGCGCAGCAGCAGCGCGCGGTGGACCACGTTGCGCAGCTCACGGATGTTGCCGGGCCAGCGGTGGCCCTGGAGCCGCTCGATGGCGGACTGGGTGAGCCGGACGTGCTGGCCGCGCGGGCTGAAGGCGCGGATGAAGTGCTCGGCGAGCGAGATCAGGTCGCTCTTGCGGTTGCGCAACGGCGGCAGGTGGAGCGGGATGACGCAGAGCCGGTAGTAGAGGTCCTCGCGGAACTTCCCCTCCCGCGACATGGCCATCAGGTCGCGGTTGGTGGCGGCGACCACCCGCACGTCCACGGTCATGGGCCGGGCGGCGCCCACCCGCTTGATCTCCCCGGACTCCAGCGCGCGCAGCAGCTTGGCCTGCAGGTCCAGGGGCAGCTCGCCGATTTCGTCCAAAAAGAGCGTGCCGCCGTCCGCCTCCTCGAAGGCGCCCTTGCGGGCGCCGAGCGCGCCGGTGAAGGCGCCCTTCTCGTGGCCGAACAGCTCGCTCTCGATCAGCTCCTTGCTGATGGCGGCGCAGTTGACCGGGATGAACGACTGGTCGTGCCGGGTGGAGCGCTGGTGGACGGCGTGGGCCACCAGCTCCTTGCCGGTGCCGGACTCGCCGAAGATCGCCACCGCGGCGGAGGAGGGCGCCACCCGTTCGATCAGCTCCACCAGCTGCCGCACCGACGGGTCGGAGCCGATGATCCCCTGGAACGACTGCTCCTTGCGCGGGGTGCTCAACGGCTCCAGCAACAGCT
Organism: Myxococcaceae bacterium; assembly: GCA_035637895.1. Classification (GTDB taxonomy): domain Bacteria; phylum Myxococcota; class Myxococcia; order Myxococcales; family Myxococcaceae; genus DASRBA01. The sequence continues at coordinate 41,884 of DASRBA010000122.1, read as the reverse complement.
CGGTGTCGCCCACCCGGATGGAGGTGAAGAGCGGGACGTCCACCTCGAACACGCGCACGTTGCCCACGTAGGTGCCGTTGGTGGAGCCCTGGTCCACCAGCCGGAACAGCCCGTCCTTGCGGGTCAGCTTGAGGTGCCGCCCGGAGACGAAGCGGTGGGGGAGCACCACGTCGTTGGACTCGTCGCTGCCCACGTTCAGCGTCTCGGAGGCGATCTTCTCCAGCGTCTCCGTATGGCCCTGGCGGACGCGGATCTGCGCCGGCTGCCAGCGCGCGTGCGAGGCCTCCTTGGGCTGGGCCTCCGTCTTGGTGCCGCGCGGCTCGGTGGCGACCTCCACCTCCGCGCTCGACCGCTCCCGGTAGATGGCCCGCCACTGCCCGAGCGCGATGTCCGCGCCGTCGGTCAGCACGGCCTTCGCGGTCGACACTCCCGCCAGCAGCGTGCCCTTCCCCGAGAGGTCCTCCATGGAGACCTTCTGCCCGTCCCAGCTCAGCGCCACCTGGCTCCGGGAGACCTCCGGGTCGGGGATCACCACGTCGCTCCTGTCCCCGCGGCCCACCACCGTGCGCGTGCGCTCCAGCGAGAACCGCAGCACCTCCTCGCCGCGACGGAAGAACACCAGCTCCGGCATCGCCCCCTCCAGAGGTTGGAGGCCGGGGCGATAGCACCGCGGACGAGGAACGTCTACCCGCTCAGCTCGTTCGCACGGGCGGCCCGAGCGCGGGCGCGCGCCGCCCGCCCTGGCCCAGCAGCACCTCCAGCGCGGCCCCGTCCAACAGCTCCACGTTGGTGCCGCGGGCCAGCGCCCGCGCCTCCTGGGTGAACTCGCCCGGCGTGGCGACGACGGCCTTCTCCAACTGGTCGCCGCGGATCCGGTCCAGCGCCGCCTGCACCTCGACGCTGTCCACCGCGCCGTCGGCGGGGGCCAGGCACCGGAGGTAGATGGTCTGCCCGGTGAGCGGCGAGGCGTCCTTCAGCAGCAGGTCCGCGCGGCCCGGCTCGTCCGCCTCCGAGAGGACGGTGAAGCCGCGCGCGGCGAAGGCGTCGCGCAGCGCGCGCGTCAGCTCGGGGAGCGTGAGGTCGAGCGCCGGCTTGGCCCGGGCGGCCCGCGTCTCGCCCGCTCCCCGGCCCGCAAAGAGCGCGAGCAGGAGCATCAGCACGCCGACGAGGACCAGGCCAATGAGGATGGGTGACATCGCCGCCTCCAACCAGGAAGGTGGCGACGGGGCGCTAGCGGGGGAAGCCTCCGAACACCGGCCTCCCCAGGTAGCCGGTGATGTTGCCCGCCCGGAACGAGGGGTCGGCCTGGTCCGGCGGGAGCACGGAGAGCGCGCTGGCCACCAGGCCCAGCCGCTTGTTGAGCTCCGGCTCCGTCTTGACCTTCAGCTTGAGGTTCAGCTCGCTCAGGTCCAGGCGCCGGCCGAGCGTGATGGTCCCGTCCACCTGGGCCTGCAGGTCCTCGCTCTTGAGCTTGAGCGCCTCGATCTTCCCCGCGCCCTTGTCGAACTTGATCTTCCCCTCCAGGTCGCCCAGCGCCACCCGCGGCAGGTCCATGGGCGTCATCTGGCCGTAGAGGGGGACCATGACGTTGCCGCCCTTCACCACCAGCTTGGCGCCGGTGATGGTGATGCTGCCGGAGGCCTTGGAGAGGTCGAACCCGCCGGTGGCGGCGAGGGCCGGGCCCTCCCCGCGCGGCAGGTTGAAGGAGGCGTCGCCATCCACCTGGCCGGTGGCGTCCACGCCGATGGCCGACTTGAGCATGGGGTCGGCGGCGTCCAGCCCGTCCGCGGACGCGCTCAGCTTGAGGTCGCCCAGGAGCCCCACCGATCCGCTGATGGTCCCGCCCAGCAGCTTGGCCCGCACCGCCACGCCGGGCGGGAAGAGCGCCGGGCGCGCGGAGACGGACGGGAGGGTGAGCTGCATCGGCTTGGGCGGTGCCTGGCCGTCGAGGGCGGGGGCCGGCGGCGCGATCGGCCGGAGCTGCACGTCCTTGGCGGTGACCCCGAACAGGCCCGGCCCGAGCGAGCCGATGGTGACGTTCCACCCCTGGGTGGCGGCGTCCGAGGTCACCCGGTCCCGCACCGCCTGGTACGGGAAGGTGACGTAGAGCCAGAAGACGAAGGCGAAGAGGGAGAAGGCGGCGTAGCCGGCGGTGACCCGCCAGCGCGCGGCCGCGAACCGGTCCAGCAGCTGGGAGAGGCGGCTTTCAGGGGGCATGGGCTTATGGCTTGAGCCGGTAGGTGGCGATGGTGGCCCAGGCGGTGAGCGTCTGGGAGTCCGGGCGCGGCTCGAGGCGGAGGTACTTCACCTTCACCACGCCCGGGCCCTGCTCCACCGAGGTGAGGAACTCGTGCAGGCTGCGCAGCGAGATGTCCGTCAGGGTCAGCTCCACCGAGGACTCGACGATCTTCCCGTCCGCCAGCGGCACCTCGCCCTTGGGGTTCATGGAGGGGATCTTCATCCCCGCCTTCTCGCCCTTGTCCTCGATGTAGCTGATCAGCGAGACGGCGTTGGTGGACAGCTGCCGCTCCACGTCCTGCCGCGCGCGCTCCGCGTCCGAGTAGCTGGCGGCCAGCGCCTCCGCCTGCTCCAGCTGCTTGAGCTTCTTCTCCGTGCGCTCGCGGATGCTGGTGGCGCTGGAGGAGAACGAAAAGAGGATGCCGAAGACGATGAAGACGCCCAGGGTGGCGCCCGCCGCGGAGACGAGGACCCGCTCGCGCTCGGTGAGGCGGAGGAACCAGGACTGCAGCTCACCCCAGATCTGTTTCCACTGTTGCTCCATGTCGTCACCTCACCCCTGGCCCGCGGCCTGCTCGGCGGGACACTCGACCTGGATCTCCAGGCGGAAGAGGACCTTGCTCCCGTCCTTGGTCTTCTCCAGCTTCCCCTGCTTCACGTCGCGGAAGCAGCGGTACCCCTTGAGCGCGTTGGTCAACAGGTCCACGTCCTTGGTGGTCTCCGTCTGCCCGCGCAGCGAGATCCGCTCCAGGTCCACCAGCATCTGGTCGAAGGTGACCGGGAGCGGCTTGCCGCCCTCGCCCTTGGGGAGCCGCGCGGTGAGCTCCGCCAGGAGGTCCACCGCCGAGTAGCGGGGGAGCGCCTCGGCCGGGCTCCCCTGCCCCTTGAGGAGGCTGATCGCCACCTGGTAGTCCTTCTCGCAGCGGTGGAGCACCGGCTTCTGGACCTCGCAGAACGCGTTGTCCACCTGCCGCTCGCGCCGGGAGAGCACGGAGTTGCGCACCACGCCGGCGGCGACGGCCAGCACCAGCAGCGTCACCGCGTACGACGCCAGGAGCCCCATCCGGTCGCGCAGGTAGTCGAAGTGGCCCTTGAAGGCGAACTCGCCCCGGCGGAGGTTGAAGCGGGGCGCGCGCGCGGCCGCCGCCGCCGGGGCCCGCGACGCCAGCGCGTACGCCTGCGCGGCCGCGGGGCGGGAGGGCTCCGGGATGCCGGGCGCGGCGTCCTGCGGCAGCGCCAGCACCCGCGCCGGCAGGCCCAGGTCCTGCGTCCAGCGCTCCTCCAGGCCGGTGAGCCGCGCGGTGCCGCCGCACAGGTACACCGCGGCCACCTTGCGCCGGGTGCGCGCCGAGTAGGACTTGAAGGTCGACCGCAGCTCGCGCACCACCGGCACCAGCGCGCGCACCAGCGCCCCGCTCGCGCGCTCCAGCTCCGGCGGCAGCGAGTCCCCCACCGCGCCGCGCTCCTCCTTGAACGCCGCGGCCTCCGGCAGGCCCAGCTGCAGCTCGGCGGCCAGCGCGCGCGTCAGCTGCAGCCCGCCGCCCGGGAAGGTGCGGCCCAGCTCCACGCCGGCGCCGGGGCGGCCGACGGCCACCGTGGTCCGCTCGTGGCCCACGTCCACCACCGCCAGCGACTCGTCCTCCGCCAGCCGCTCGGCGGAGAGGGGCGGCTGGAGGTACAGCCCGTGGTAGGCGATGGCCGGGTGGGTGATGACGCGCGGGTCCAGGCCCAGCCCGGCGAGCAGCGCCAACAGCTGCTTCAGCTCCTCCTTGCGCACCACGCCCACCAACAGGTCGCTCTTCTTGTCCCGCTGGGAGGCCACCTGGTAGTCGAACACCGCCTCCGCCAGGTCGAACGGGAGCTGCGACTCCACCTCGAAGCCGATGGTGGCCTCGATGCGCTTGGGGTCGGTGAAGGGGAGCTGGAGCTGGTGGGTGGCCACGGACTGGCCGGGGAGCGAGACCAGCGCCTGTTCGGCCTGCATCGCCGAGCTGGCGAGCAGCTCCCTCACCGCCGCCTTCAGGCTCTCCGCGCGGTCGCCCTCGGGGCGGCGCACCTCCGAGTAGGCGCGGACCTGGCTCCCGCGCAGGGCGGCCTCGTGGACCACGCCCTTGACGCTGTAGCTGCCCAGGTCGAGGCCGAGGATGCGGGCCATCAGTCTTCCCTCCAATAGACGAGCTTGCCGAGCTGGTCGTCGAGCCGGATCACCGCGGTGATCTTCCGTTGCACCGTCCCCGCCTCGCCCACCACGCTCACCCGGAAGGTCTCGCTCTTGTCGGAGACGAACTGGTTGTTCCTCACGTTGTTGAGGATGGTGCTGTTCACCGGGACGCCCGCCGCCTGCACCACGTTGACGAAGTCGGACACCGAGAAGCCCACGAAGTTGAACATCTTGGCGGCGCGGATCTGCTTGATCAGCGTGTCGATGAAGAGCGGGTCCTTCAGCCGCGGGTCCGGGCGCACCGGGTCCGCCACGCTGAGGATGTCCATGTAGAGCAGCACCGGGTCGTCGGTGTTCACGTTCGGCTTCGCGTTCACGCCGGGGAACACGGTGAACCGGTCCCTGAACGCGGCCATGAATTCGTCGTTCACCCCGTGCACCAGGTACAGCTCGTCCAGGGTGTCGAAGGGGGCGTTCTTGGTGCGGTAGCGCGGGTCGTACCGGTCGTAGTTGTAGTTCTCGTCCGAGAAGCCCTTGAGGAACGGGTCCTGGCCGGTCTGCCCGGAGATGTTCAGCGTGGACTGGACCTCGTCGTCGTCGATCCAGTCCTTGACGCCGATGATCACGTCCTGCGGCGTCACCTTCACCCGGTTGGAGTCCTCGTGGTCGAAGAGGAACTCGAACCGCTTGTCGCCGAAGAGGTCCAGGAGCCGGGCGACCACGGGCGCGGCGGTGAGCGCGCCGGAGTCCACCTTGGACAGGTTCAGCTTCTCCTCCTCGTCCGTGATGGTGGCGTTGAAGCAGCCCTCGAAGCCTCCGAAGGAGACCCTCTGCTGGGCGCGGCCCACGTCCGGGAACTCCTCGTCGAACTTGCTGGTGCGCGACGCGCCCCGCGGCGGCGCGGCCTCGCCGGCGGCGCCCTCCTCGGAGCGCACCATCCCGCGCAGCATGTGGCAGTCCACCTTGGCCAGCTTCCAGATCTGGAGGTTCATGGTGGAGGGCGCGGCCGGGGGCGCGCCTCCGGGAGGAGCGCCGCCCGTGCTGTTCAGGGCGTTCTGGAGGAGTCCGGAGAGGTTGGGGATGGGCGTGTTGTTGAGCTGCTTCTGGAACTTCAGCACCAGGCGCGACAGGCCCAGCCCGCTGCGGGCCATGTAGTACGCCTGCAGCCCGTCGCGCTGGTTGGTGGCCAGCTCCAGGTCCACCCGCGAGGTGTAGATGAACTCGGTGGCGACGATGGTGAGGATGGCGATGGAGATGACGGCGATCAGCATCGCCACCCCGCGCTCGCGCCGCTGCCGCTTCCGGGCGCTCACTGGAACCTCGGCAGCTCGGTGTTGAGCATCACGCGGGTCTGGGTGGTGTAGTGGGTCTCCTTGCCGTTCTCGTCCAGCGCGGTGATGGTGATCTTCACCCGGGTGGGGAGGATGGACTTGCGCTCCACCCGCCGGGTGTCCCACTCGTCGTCCCACTCCTTCTTGTCCGAGTCCCAGTAGGCGAATTCGATCTTCTTCACGTCCTCGAAGAGCGCGTCCTTGGTGCCCCCGCGGTCCATGTGGTCGCCCAGCGCCGGGTTCTCGCGGCGCATCAGGTCCTGCCGCCCGTGCGCGTCGCGGTCGGTGGAGCCCTCCACCGTGTACTCCACCACCGCCTGGTCCGACTCCTTGGCGTCCTGGTACAGCCGCTGGTGCGAAAGGGTGGTGAAGAGCAGCTTGTCCCGCTCGCCGATGAAGTTGGTGGGGCGGTCGTTCTGGTCGCGGTAGCGCTTGGAGTCGTACCGGTCGCTGACGAAGGCGGCGCCGATCTCCCGCTCCATCCGCGCCGTCGCCACCCGGAGCTGGCGGTAGCGGTCGCTCTCCTTCTCCACCACGTCGCGCGCCGCGAAGCCGGTCTGGAACGCGAGCGTCACCGCGATGCCCATCCCGGAGGTGATGAGCACCGCCACCATCACCTCCATCAGGGTGAAGCCTCGCCGGTTCACGGCTTCCTCCCGGCGGGCGGTGGGGTGTAGCCGTTCTTGAACGGGTTGCTGTTCCCGAGCGCGTTCTGGCTGTTCCCGAGCGGGTTGGCGCCCGTCTGCTGCTGGCCAGGCTGGCCCTGGCCGTTGGTGCCGCCCGGCCCGGCGGCGGCGTTGGCGGAGCCGTTCCGGTCCGACCCCGGCCCCAGCGACACCACGTGCGTCACCAGGTCCACGCTCTCCACGATGTTGCCGTCGCGCCAGGTGACCGACAGGTGCACCTCGCGCACCATCTTGGAGATCTGGTCCAGGAACTGCGTCATCTGCGTCTGCGCCAGCCCGCCTGCCATCCCCGCCAGCGCGCCGCCGGCGCCCGCCGCGCCGCCCTTGCCGTCTGCGCCGCCGGCCCCGCCGCCGAAGAGGGACGAGATGGCGGAGAGCCCGTCCTCGCCGCCGCCGCCGCCCACCGGGATGTTGAACACCGCGGCCAGCAGCTGGTCGGTGGAGACGCCGGTGGTGCGCGGGGCGAGGATCTTCGCCCTCCACTTGAAGGAGCTGAACCCTTCGTTGGAGAAGTCGCCGGACTGCTCGTCGTCGTCCGCGGAGAAGCCCTTGTCGTACAGCTCCTGCTCCAGGTCCGTCATCTTGGAGCGGGCCAGCATCGTCGCCACGGTCACCTTCTTGGTGTACGCGTGCATGGCCACCGCGCCCGAGTTGAGCCGGGCGATGGCCATCAGCGAACCGGCGAGGATGGCCATGGCCACCATCGCCTCCAGCAGCGTGAACCCTCGAGCTTGCCGCTTCATGGCGACGGCACCTCCAGCTCGCGGTCCACCACGCTGGTCTTCCCGGTGAGCGGGGAGACGGAGAGCGTCCAGGCGTTGCCGCCCTGGCGGATCACGATCTGCGACTGCTCCGTGAAGCCCTGCGGGAAGAAGTAGAGGTACGCCAGCCCGGACTTCACCGGCTCCCGCTGGTGGCGCGTCCACACCGACACGCGCACGCTGGACGGGAGGGCGCGCGGCTTGACCTGCGGGTCCTGGAAGCCCTGGAAGCGGGCGGCGGACTCCACCCGCTCCTTCTCCTCCGCCATCAGGTCCTGGAGGTTCTTCTCGTCGTCGCTCCTGCGGCCGATCCGGTCCTTCTCGTCGTCCTCGCGGCGCTGGCGGTCGCGGGCGGTCTCCTTGGCCAGCCGGTCCGACTCCATCTGCGCCTGCCGCAGCACCTCCTCGCGGTCGCGGCTGGTGGTGACGGCGCCCTGCGCGCACTCGGCGGAGACCTTCACCGCCCCGTCCTCGTCGCGCTCGCCGGGCATGTCGAACACCAGCCGGCACGTCCGCCCGGTGAGCGACGCGGTGTCGTAGAGCGAGCGGATGGTGCCGGCCAGCTCGGCGGTGGCGGACTTGGCCTTCTGGCCGGTGATCGCGTCGGCGGACATCACCGTCAGCGTGACCAGCAGCATGACGATGGACATGGCCACCACCAGCTCGATGAGCGTGAGTCCCCGCTCTCGCCGGCTCGACGCGACCATGGCCGTTACTTGCCCTCGTCCATGTTGGAGAGGTCCCCGTTGGTGCCGTCGCCGCCGGGCTGCCCGTCCGCGCCGTACGACTTGACCACCGCCTTCCCGCCCTCCATCAGGTACTGGTAGTCGTTGTCCCAGGCGTCCTTGGGCATCTTGCCCAGGATGTTCTCGTCCACCAGCGCCTTGAGGCCGGACCCGGTGTCCGGGTAGTGGCCGTGGCGCGCCTTGTAGAGGTCCAGCGCGCCCTGCAGGTTGGCGATGTCCGTCTTGGTGCGGTCCACGCGCGCGCGGTCCGCCGCGCCCACCACCGCGATGCCCACCATCCCGGCGATCAGCCCCAGGATCACCATCACCACCATGATCTCGATCAGGGTCATGCCGCGGCGCCGGGCCATGCGGCGCCCTCGCCTGACGACCTGTCGCTTGCCGAAGATCTTCATCTGACGTTCCGTCCTCTCGCGTGAATCCGTTTCCAAGCCCTACGAGGCGTACAGCGCCGCCCCCAGCGCCACCAGGCACACCCCGGTCACCACCATCAGCGCCACCGTGGCCCGCTGTATCCAGAGGTTGAGCGCGTCCTCCATCCGTTCCTCAGTGAATCGACGTGTTGAGCTGCAGGATGGGCATCAAGATCGAGAACGCGATGAATGCAATCACCGCGCCCATGAACACGATCAGCACCGGCTCCAGCAGCGAGGTGAGCGCGCCGATGCGGACGTTGACCTGGTTCTCGTAGGCGTCGGCGACCGAGACCAGCATGTCCTCCAGCTGCCCGGTGCGCTCGCCGATGGCGATCATGTGGTGCACCAGCGGCGGGAACTCGCCGGACCGCTTGAGCGGGTTGGCGATGGATTCGCCCTCGCGGATGGCGTCGCGCGCCTTCTCCACCACGTCCGCCAGCACCGCGTTGGTGACGACGTTCTGGACGATCTCCATCGCCCCCAGGAGCGGGACGCCGCTCTTGAGCAGGGTGGCCAGGGTGCGCGTGAACCGGGAGATGGCGATCATCCGGATCAGCGAGCCGAAGATGGGCGCCTTGAGCACCTGCCTGTCCCAGACCGGCTTGCCCGCCGGGCTCTTCGACCACTGGTAGAAGCCCACCACCGCCGCGATCAGCAGCGGGAAGACGATGAACCACCAGTTCTGGATGGTGGTGGAGACGAAGATCAAGGAGCGCGTGGTCCACGGCAGCGTGGCCTTCATCGACTCGAAGATCTTGGTCACCTGGGGGATGACCACCGTCATCAGCAGCACCAGGATGCCGCCGCCCACCAGCATCATCAGGGCGGGGTAGATCATGGTGCCGATCACCTTCTGGCGCAGCCGGGCCTGGCTCTCGGTGAAGTCGGCCAGCCGCAGCAGCACCGCGTCCAGCGCGCCGGAGTGCTCGCCGGCCTTGATCATGTTGACGTAGAGCGGCCCGAAGATCTTCTGGTGGTGCCCCAGCGCGTCGCCCAGCGAGGAGCCCTCGTTCACCCGCTGCTTCACGTCCGACATCACGCGCTTGAGGCGGTCCTTCTCCGTCTGGTCCACCAGCGCGGTGAGCGCCTCCACCAGCGCCACCCCCGCGCCCAGCAGCGTGGCCAGCTGGCGGGTCATGATCGCGATGTCGTCGGAGGTGACGCGGGCGCGGGTGAGCCTGCGCAGGTTGATGTCCTGCGACATCGACGGGAGGTTGTCCACCACCGCCGCGCGCTTGCCGGTGCTGGTCCGCCCCGGCCGGGCGCCGCCCTCCGCCTGCCCCAGCACGTCGGTGAGGAAGACGCCGGTCTTGCGCAGCTGGGCGCGGAGCGTCTTGGCGGAGTCGGCCTCCAACAGGCCCGTCACCGACTTGCCGCCCTCCGTCAGCCCCTTGTACTCGAACACCGGCATCGTCGCGTTCCTCCAGCGGGAGCTAGAGGTCCTCCTGCGTGACGCTGAGCACCTCGGCGACGGTGGTCTCGCCGTGAGCCACCTTGACCGCGCCGTCCGACAGCAGGGTGGCCATGCCCTTGGCGATGGCCTTCTTCTTGATGCTGCCGGAGTCCACGTTCTTGAGGACCAGCTGGCGCACGTCGTCGTCCACCACCAGCAGCTCGTAGATGCCGGTCCGCCCGCGGTAGCCGTTCTTGTTGCAGGCCGGGCAGCCCACCGCGCGGTAGAGCCGGACGACGTTGAACTTCTCCTTCAGCTCCTTCTTGGACAAGGAGATCTCCGCCAGCTCCTCGTCGGTGGGCTCGTACTCCTCCCGGCAGTCGGTGCACACCCGGCGGACCAGGCGCTGGGCGAGGATGGCGGTGAGCGAGGACGCCACCAGGAACGGCTCCACGCCCATGTCCACCAGTCGGGTGACCGCGCCGGCGGAGTCGTTGGTGTGGACGGTGGAGAAGACGAGGTGGCCGGTGAGCGAAGCCTGGATGGCGATCTCCGCGGTCTCCTTGTCGCGGATCTCGCCCACCATGATCACGTCCGGGTCCTGGCGGAGGAAGGAGCGCAGCCCGGAGGCGAAGGTGAGCCCGATCTTCGGGCTGATCGCCATCTGGCCGATGCCCTTGAGCTGGTATTCGACCGGGTCCTCGACGGTGAGGATGTTGAGGTTGGGCGTGTTGATGCGGGAGAGCGCGCCGTACAGCGTGGTGGTCTTCCCGGAGCCGGTGGGGCCGGTGACCAGGATGATCCCGTGCGACCGCCGGATGAGCGAGTCCACGTGCTTGAGCGTCTCCCCGGCCATGCCGATCTCCGCCAGGTCCAGGAGCACGGCGGTCTTGTCCAGCAGGCGCATCACGATGCGCTCGCCGAACGAGGTGGGGATGGTGGAGACGCGGATGTCGATGTCCCGGCCGGCGAGCTTGATCCGGATGCGGCCGTCCTGGGGCAGGCGCTTCTCGGCGATGTTGAGCTGCGCCATGATCTTCACGCGGCTCAGGATGGAGCTCTGGTAGCGCTTGGGCGGCTTGATGATCTCCTGCAGCTCGCCGTCGATCCGGAAGCGGACCAGAAGCTCCCGCTCCATCGGCTCGACGTGGATGTCGGAGGCGCGCTCCTTGGCGGCGCGGAACAGCAGCGAGTTGACGAGCCGGATGATCGGCGCCTCGTCGTCCGTGTCGAGGAGGTCCTGCGGCTCCTCCAGCTGGTGGGCGACGGTGTCCAGGTCCGCCGCCTCCATCTCGCCGACCAGCTGCTCGGCCTCGTTGACCGACCGGTCGTAGACCGAGTTGATGGCGTCGACGATGGTCGACCCCAGCGCCAGGTAGGGCGTGATGTTGGCCTGCAGCAGCAGCCGCGCGTGGTCCATCACGGTGGTGTCCAGCGGGTCCGCCACCGCCAGCGCCACCACCTCGCCCTCCATCCGCAGGGGGATGATGCGCGCCTGCTTGGCGAAGTTGATGGGGACGCGCTGCACCAGCTCGCCGTCCACCTCGTCCGGGAAGATGCGCGCCAGGTAGGGGATGTCCAGCTGCAAGCCCAGCGCGCGCGCCACCTCGTCCTCGGTGGAGATCTTCAGGCCGATCAGCACCTCGCCCAGGCGGCCGCCCTTCTCCTGCTGCGCGGAGAGCGCCTCCTGGAGCTTCTCCTCCGTCAGGCCGGCGGTGGCCTTGAGGATCTCCCCCAGCGGCCGGCCGCACAGGTACGCCGGGCCGTGGGTGATCCGCTGCGTGCCGCCGGCGGCGGGGGCCGGGACCTCCTCGTCCTCCGCCCGGGGCTCGGCCTGTCCGTCCGCGCTCATGGCCGGAAGTCCCCCGGCGGCGGCTTCACCTCGGGCCCCGGGGGGGCCATCTTCTCTCGCTCGGCGGGGCTGGGCGCGTCCGGCGGCGGCACCGACTCCGGCGATCCGGCCGGCCCGTTCTCCGGCGCGGGCCCTTCGGTGGTGTCCGCGGGGCGCGACGGGCGGGAGCCGCCCATCGGCTGGATCATCCGTTCACCCTCGGCGCCCGGGCCGCCGTTCTCCATCTTCTCCTCCTCGCGCAGCACCGCCTGGTTGAGCCGCGCCAGCGGCCCCGCCTTGCGCGAGAAGTCCACCGACGTCTCGTAGCCGGGCACCTGCCCGTAGAACTCCTCCACGAACTGCTGCCGCTCCTTCATCTTGCGGTCGAAGATGGCTCGGAAGTCGCTCTGGTCCCGGATGATGTACGGGGTGAGGAAGAGCAGCAGGTTGGTCTTCACCTTCTTGCGCTCGCTCTCGCGGAAGAGGTGGCCCAGGATGGGCAGGTCGCCCAGGATGGGCACCTTGCGGACCGAGTCGATGGTGCGGTCCTGCATGATGCCGCCGATGACCACCGTCTCCTGGTTCTTGGCCACCACCGTGGTCTTGGCCGAGCGCTTGGAGGTGGTGGGGCCCAGCACGCGGTCCTGGGAGGCGATCTCCTCCGTCTGCTCGCTGATGACGAGGCGGATGTAGTCGCTCTCGTTGATCTGCGGCTTGATGGTGAGCTTGAGCTCCACGTTCTGGCGGTTGATGGGCGCGAAGAAGTTGCCCAGGCCGGTCAGGCCGCCGAGCGCGCCCGCGGCGCCGCCGGCGCCGCCGGTGAGCGCGGAGAGGTTGCCGGGCGCGAAGCCGGCCTGGAAGGGCACGTTCTGGCCCACGGTGATCTCCGCCTCCTCGTTGTCCGAGGTGAGGATGTGCGGGGTGGAGAGCACGTTCACGTCCGAGCTGACCTGGAGCGCGTGCAGCACCACGCCGAAGGCGGGGATCTTCAGGCCCAGCTTGTCGATCTCCGGGATGATGGGCCCCTGGATGCCGGCGAGGAAGCCGCTGAAGCTGAGCAGGTTGTCCAGGCCCAGGGACGGCGGCAGGCCGGAGTCGCTGTACTTGGTGGCGAAGAGGGCGGGGAGGGTGACCTGGCTGCCGTTGTAGTTGCCGTTCAGCGCCAGGCCCTGGTGGAGCCCGACCCCGAACTGGTGGTCGCGGTCCAGGTTCACCTCCATGATCACCGCCTCGACGAAGACCTGGCGCCGCGGGACGTCCAGCTTCTGGATGACGCGCACCATGTTCCGGTAGTCCGCCTGGTTGGCGATGATCACCAGCGAGTTGGTGGCCTTGTCCGCGGACACCTTCACCTCGCCGGAGAACAGCTCCGCGGTGGTGCCCTGGCGCGGCCCCACGCCGGGCGGGAGGGACACGCCGGGCGGCGGCTGCGACGACCCGCGGCCCGACTTGTTGGCGGTGCCCTGCGCGAGCGACTGGAGCGTGCCCGCCATGTCCTCGGCGTTGGCGTTCTCCAGGGCGTAGACGTTGATCCCGCCGCCGCTGGTGGTGGGGACGTCGATCTCCGCGATCAGCCGCACGATGCGCTCGAACGCCGAGGGGCTGGCGACGACGATCAGCTTGTTGGTGCGCTCGTCCGGGATGAGCTGGGAGAGGGTGATGGGGCCGCCGCCACCGCTGCCGCCGCCGCTGTCGGCGCCCCCGGGTCCGCTCGCGGAGCCGGGCGGGGGCATCACGGTGCCCAGGGGCCGGCCGCCGCCGCCGGGCGCGGAGCCGGGCCGGCCGCCCTTGCTCTCGAAGATCTTCTGGATGGTGTTGGCGACGTCCTGGGCCGGCGCGTAGTGGATCTGGATGATCCGGATCTCGTCGTTGGCGGAGCGCGCGTCCAGCTGGTTGAGCATCCGCTCCAGCCGCTTCATGTTGGAGCCCAGGTCGGTGCAGATCAGCGTGTCCGGCTGGTAGGGGATGCAGTCCCCGTCCTTGGTGGCGAACTGCTGGAGCACCGCGCGCAGCGGCTCTACGTCCACGTAGCGGACCTTGAAGATCTTGGTGACCATCTGGTCGGTGGTGCCGTACTCCTCGCCCTCGCCGGAGAGCGGCATCCCGGACTGCTTGGCGCCGCGCTTCTCCACGATCTTGAGGAAGCGGCCCGAGGGGGCCACCGTCCAGCCGTTGGCGTCCAGCGCGTTGAGGAAGGCGGCGTAGAAGGCGTCGGCGTCCACCTCCGCCTTCCCGTTCTCCGGGCCGATGATCGAGATCTTGCCGCGGACGTTCTCGGTGAGGATGAACGTCTTGCAGGTGGCGTCCGCCACCGCCTGCACCAGCTTGTCGATTTCCACCGGGGGCGAGAAGTAGATGCCCCACTTCCCCTTGCGCCGGGTCTCCTCGCAGGACGGCCTGCCCTTCCCGTTGGCCGGCGTGGAGTCCCCGCTGGGGGAGATCTGGCGCTCGCCGGGAGCGGGCGCGGCGGGCGTGGGCGCGGGTGGCTTGGCCGCGGGCGGCGGCTGCACCGGGCGCTGCGCGAGGGCGATCCCCGAGGCGGCGGCCAGGGCGAGGATCAGACGTCCAAGGGTTCTCGTTCGGAGCATGGGTGGGTCAGGTCAGCGGACGTTGTAGGTCTTCTGGAGGACGGCGCCGTTTCGCTCGACCTCGATGTCGATCCGGCTGGCTTCCTTGAGCTTGGAGTAGATCTCCAGCGCCTTCTCCGGGCTGTTCAGGTCGTACCCGTTGATGCGCCGGATCACGTCTCCGTTCTGGATGCCGATCTTCGTGTAGATGGAGTCGGGGCGGATGGAGAAGAGCTTGAAGCCCTGCGCCACGCCGTCCTTGAAGGCGGGGACGATGCGGGCCTGCATCGCCACGTCGTTGAGGTTGGAGAGGGTCTTGTCGATCTCCGCCCGCGGCACCTCGTAGTGCGAGTCGTCCACCGCCTTGATGCCGGAGCCGGTGGCGTTGAGCGGAGGCGTCTCGGACGGGCGGGGCAGCGTGGGCGGGGTGTAGGCCACCGCCTCGCCGCTGCCGGCCTCGTTGTTGATGAACTCGCGGCGGCCGTTGTTGAGGACGATCACCCGGCTGCGCTCGATGTCCAGGATGGGCGCGCCCTGGATCTGCTCGCCCACCATGAAGGTGGTCGCCTTCTGGGTCACCACGTCCTGGACGGAGGCGAACGACCACTCCTTGATGCCCGAGAGCAGGGTCCCCAGGAGGCGCACGCGCAGGCTGCTCTTCACCGGCTCCGAGTCCAGGTCCATGGTGGGCCGGGAGGGCTCCACCACGTCCGGCTCCGGTGCCGGGAGCGGCAGGCCCACCATGTTGGCCAGGCGTTCGAGGTCCAGGGAGGTGCGCGAGGTGGTGACGGCGGCGCGGCTGGTGGTGTGCCCGCGCCCCGTCGACACCTGGGTGATGGCGGACTCCACGAAGACGTTCACCGTCCGGGCGGCCAGCAGCGCCACCAGCGCGATGAAGAGCAGGTTGACCGCCCAGAAGTACTTTCGGAAGAGGCGTTCCATCGAAGTCGAAGTCCAGCTCCAGGCTTGGGAGATCTCCCAAGCGTAGGCCCAGGGCACCTGGAGCAAGGGCGGTGCCAGGTCCGGGACCGCGGGGCCGAGGCGGTAGTACCCGCAGCGCGGCGGATTTGTTCTCGGCCCGGCGCGTCCGGGGTCGGCCGGGCGGGGGCTTGGGACAAATTGTCAGGGGCGCATCGCCGGGCCTGACATCCGTTCATCCGCCGGGTTAGAAGGCGCGCCGTGACCTCCGACCGCGTGGACAAGGGCTGGACGAAGCAGGGGCTGGGCAAGTACTCGACCGAGGCCATCTTCGGTTCGCTGTCGCACTACGGCGCGGCGACCGACGAGGCCGGGTTCAAGGCGCTGGCCGCGGAGAAGTACCCGCTGGAGATCGCCGAAGGGATGATGAAGGGGTGGAAGGGCACCGGGCCCTGGCAGCGATTCCCGCTGGTGGCGGTGGATGAGCTGTACGGGCGGTTGATGCCGGAGAAGCTGGCGCCGGGGAAGTTCTCCGCCGATCTGGTGGAGCTGATGCACGCGCTGGGGCGGATGATGGAGGGGGCGCAGGACGCGCCGGTGGGGCAGAAGTTCAAGGCGGTGGAGGAGCAGAAGCCCAAGGTGCCGATGAAGGACGGCAAGCCGGCGGAGCCGTGGGTGAACGAGGTGCTCTGGCGGCTGGGCGACTGGCGGAAGGTGCTGGGGCGGATCGTGATGGACCTGGCCAAGAGCGGGAACGCGGAGGACGCGGACGAGTTCCTGGGGCTGGAGGAGTTCCTGGTGCCGGACTGGGCGGGGACCACGCGCGCGCTGGTGCGGGCGCACAAGGGCGAGAAGGCGGAGGCGGTGGCGGACCTGAGGAAGATCTCCGAGGACCAGGGGCGGAGGAACGAGGCGCGCGCGGCGGCGGTGGACTGCATCCTCCAACTGGAGGTGTGGGACGAGGCGGGGGCGGCGGCGATGAAGATCCTGGACGAGGGGGAGAAGAAGGGGGACTTCCACCTCGCGCTGGAGATGGGGCAGCGGCTGGCGTTCGTCTACGAGAAGACGCGCGACCTGCAGGCGATGCGCGATCTGCGGGAGCGGATCGGCAAGGTGCAGGAGGCGCACGCCGCGGCGCACCCGGAGCACAAGTAGCTCAGGGCGCGCGGGCGGAGAGGATGGGCTGGTGGAAGCCCGTCTCCTCGGGCGGGCGCCAGCGGACGCCGGTGAGGCCGGCGGAGGTCAGCGCGGAGGTGAGCTCCTCTCGCCCCACCGCCCGGTATTCCGCGCGGTGGCCGTGCGCCTCGTAGCGGCCGGGCGCGGTCTGCCGCACGACGAACTGCTCCAGCGCGTAGCGGCTGCCGTCCTCCGCCCAGTCCCAGATCTGGAAGGTGATGCGCCTTCCTTCGGGCCCGTCCGTCACCTGCTGCCGGTCGAGGCGCGGGCGCTGGGCGCGGAGCTGGTCGTAGTCGCGGACGCTGATCAGGAACGCGCCGCCCGGGCGGAGGCGCGCGCGCATCTGCGCCACCGCGCGCGGGAGGTCCTCCGCGGAGAGGTGCGGGAGCGCGTTGTCCATGGCGATCGCCGCGTCGAAGGATCCGGAGAGGGCCGCGTCCAGGGTCCGGAGGTCCGCCGTCTGCGAGGGGATGGCCAGGTCCCGGCGCGCCGCCTCCTGTTGGAGCTGCTCCAGCGACGCGGGGCTGAGGTCGGTGGCGGTGACGCGGTAGCCGCGCTCGGCCAGCCCGATGGCCTGGGTGCCGACGCCGGCCGCGCAGTCGAGGACGGTCCCGCCGGGAGGGACGTGGAGCTCGGTGAGCAGCTTCTCCAGGACGCCGCCCTGGCGCTTCACGGAGGCGTTCCAGTCCGCGAAGAGGAGGCGGTACTCGTCCGCCAGGCCCTCGTAGAACTCGCGCGTCGAGTCGCTCATGCCTCTGGGAGAGACGTTCGGGGCGCCCCGTCCCTGACCGGGCGCTACTCCGCCGGCTCCTCGCCGGTCTGGGCCTCGCGCTCCAGCTTCCGGTAGATGGTCCGGGCGGCGATCCCCAAGAGCCGCGCCGCGAGGGTCTTGTCGCCCTTGGTGTGTCGCAGGGTCTCGTGGATGACCATCCGTTCGATCTCCTCCATGGGCGTGCCGATGGGGATGACCAGCTGCTCCGCCGATCCGCGCGGCCCCTTGCGGACGGTCTCCGGGAGGTCGGAGGGCTCGATGGTCTCGCCGCGGCAGAGGACTACCGCGCGCTCCACCGCGTGCTCCAGCTCCCGCACGTTGCCGGGCCAGGCGTAGTTCTCGAAGATCTCCATCGCCTCCTTGGAGAACCCGCGCACCGGCTTCTGGTTCTTGGCGGCGTAGCGGCGGGCGAAGTGGTCGGCGAGGAGCGGGATGTCCTCGCGCCGCGACGCGAGCGACGGGATCCGGATCTCCACCACGTTGAGCCGGTAGTAGAGGTCCTCGCGGAAGCGGCCCTCGGAGACTTCCTTCTGGAGGTCCTTGTTGGTGGCG
Organism: Myxococcaceae bacterium; assembly: GCA_035637895.1. Taxonomy (GTDB): domain Bacteria; phylum Myxococcota; class Myxococcia; order Myxococcales; family Myxococcaceae; genus DASRBA01. Next base: position 24,336 of record DASRBA010000122.1, on the reverse strand, counting down.
GCGACCAGCCGGACGTCGACCTTCACGGTCTGGGTGCCGCCCAGCCGCTCGATCTCGCCCTCCTGGAGGACGCGGAGGAGCTTCACCTGGGCGGAGAGCGGCATCTCGCCCACCTCGTCGAGGAAGAGGGTGCCTCCGTGGGCGCGCTCGAAGCGGCCCTCGCGGCGGGCGACCGCGCCGGTGTACGCGCCCTTCTCCACGCCGAACAGCTCCGCCTCCAGGATGCTCTCCGGCAGCGCGGCGCAGTTGACCGCCACGAACGGGCCCTGCGCCCTCGGGGACAGCTCGTGGATGGCGCGGGCGGCGAGCTCCTTGCCGGTGCCGGACTGGCCCACCAGCAGCACGGTCGCGGAGGAGGGCGCGGCCTGGCGGATGGTGTCCATCAGCGCGCGGAAGGACGGCGCCTGGCCCACCATGGTGCGGCCGCCGGGAGCGCCGAGGTCCGCCAGGCGCGCCTTGAGGTCCTGGTTCTCGGCGACCAGCGCGCGGCGCTCGAGCGCCTTCTGGACCGCCTTCACCAGCGAGTGCCGCTTGAGCGGCTTGGTGATGAAGTCGTAGGCGCCGTCCTTCATCGCCGCCACGGCGGTCTCCACCGTGCCGTAGGCGGTCATCAGCACCACCTCGACGTCAGGGCGCATGGCGCGCGCGGCCCGGAGGAGCTCGCCGCCGTCCATGACCGGCATCATCAGGTCGGTGACGAGCACCGCCACCTCCGGGCGCCGGAGCAGGTCCATCGCCTCCTGGCCCGAGGTGGCGGTCAGCGTCGCCACGCCTTCCTTCTGGAAGATGCGCGCGACGGACTCGAGGTTGGCGCGGTCGTCGTCGACGACCAGGACTACCGGTTCGGACATGGGGTCACCCGCTCCGGCGTCCAAGCAAAACTCATTCCTCGTCCGCCTCGGCGGGCGCGCCGCCCATCCGCGCCAGGTCCTCCTTCTTCACGCTGCCGGGGTCGATCTTCCCGACGCTGGCGCTCATCTTGTCGATCGCCTCGTCGAAATCCGGCACCTTGTCGCCCTTCACGAACCTCAGGAAGTTCACCCGGGCGACGACGAAGTTCTTGAGGTAGGGGCTGGTGAGCCCCTTCTCCTTGAGCTGGGCCACCACCTTCACCACCGCGTCGTCGAAGGCGAGCAGCTTGTCCGCCCTCGCCTCACGCACACCCAGCGCCTCCTCCAGCGGCACCTCCAGGAACCCCTCCAGCCGCTTCACCAGCGACGAGTACGCCCCGGCGGAGTACCGCGGCCGCTTCTCGTACGCCGCGCCGAAGGTGGCGAACTGGGGCTCCTCGAACAACCCCATGAACTCCGTCTCCTGCTCCTTCCCGCGCGCGCCCACCAGCCCGCGGTACATCCGGATCACCTCCAGCGACCGCTCCTTGAGGTTGTGGGCCTTCTCCGTGTTCAGCGCGAGGATCTGGTAGGCGACGTCCTCCTCCGGCATCACCAGCGCCACCACCGCCTTCGTCCCCAACAGCCGCGACGCGCCCAGCCGGTGGTTGCCGTTGGGCGTCCAGTACTTGCCCTCGTGCCGCACGGCGATCAGCGGGTCCAGGTACCGGTCCACCCGCTCCATCGCGTTGGCCAGCTTCTTCACGTGCGTCTCGGAGAGGTCGCGCTGGTAGGGCGTGGGCTCCACCTTGTCCACCGGCAGCGCCGCCAGCACCACCGTGTGCCCGCCCAGAGGCTCCCGGTAGATCGCCAGCGCCTGGCCCCCGTCCTCCTTGATCATCGCGGCCAGCTTCTCCCCGTCCGCGGGCCGCTCGGCGCCCACGTCCGCGGCCGACAGCCCCTTGCTCGCCGCCTCGACCTTCTTTCGGCGCGGCTTCCGCGCCGGCTTCTTCTGCGCCATGTCTGAAAACCCCTCCCGGAAAAATCACTCCCCTGCGACGGTCAGCTCGGCGAAGCGGATGGTGGGCGCCAGGATGGAGCCGCGGAACTCCAGGTCGCTCCCGACGGCGTCGATGGACTTCAGCATCTGCAGCAGGTTCCCGGCGACCGTGACCTCCTGCACCGGGAACGTCAGCTCGCCGTCCTCGATCCACAGCCCGTTCGCCCCGCGCGAGTAATCCCCGGTGACGATGTCCGCGCCGCGCCCGAGCATCGAAGTCACGTACAGCCCCCGCTTCACGCCCCTGATGATCTCCTCGGGCGGCGCCGCCCCCGGCTGCAGCTTCAGGTTGTTCGTGCCGATGTGCGGCAGCGACGAATACCCCCGCGCCGCGTTGCCGGTGGTCTTCGCCTTCGCCTTGCGCGCCGTCAACGTGTCGTAGAGGAAGCTCTTGAGCACCCCGCCCTCGACGATGGGGGTCACCCGGCAGGCCACGCCCTCGCCGTCCACCGGCGACGTCCCCAGGCCGCGGTCCATCAACCCGTCGTCCACGATGGTGACGCCCTCCGCCGCGATCCGCTTGCCCAGCAGCGGCGCGAACACCGAAGACTTCTTGTAGACCGCGTCCCCGTTCGCCGCCTCCGACACCGCGGCGATGAAGGCGCCGGCCATGGTCGGGTCGAACACCACCGGCACCCGCTGGCTCTTCACCTTCCTGGCGCCCAGCTTCCGCACCGCGCGGCGCGCCGCCTCCTTGCCGATGGCCTCCGCCGAGTCGAGGTCGTCCAGGTACCGCTTGGAGTCGGACCAGTAGGCGGTCTGGTGCTGCTTCCCGTCCGACGCCACCGGCACCGCGTACAGCCACACGTACGTCCCCGAGAACCCCGCCGACGCGCCCTCGCTGGAGACCACGTACGTCTCGTTGACGCTGTCGCCGGCGCCCACGCTGTCGAAGGCGGCGATGCGCGGGTCCACCGACCTGGCCGCCTTCTCCACCTCCAGCGCGGTCTGGAGCTTCCAGTCCGGCGGCAGGTCCGCGACCCTGGGGTCGAAGAGGTGCTCGGGCGGGGTGGGCGTGCCCAGGTCCTTCCGCGAAGGCAGCCCGTTGTGCGGGTTGGGCGCGGCCTCGTCCGCCAGCGCCAGCGCCCGGTCCACGAACGCCTCCAGGCTGGCCGGCTGGAAGTCGGAGGTGTACGCGAACCCCAGCCGCTTGTTCTTCAGCACGCGCAAGCCCACGCCCTTGGAGGTGGCCTGGGTGAGGTGCTCGATCTCCCCGTTGCGCACGCGGACGCTGGACTGGCGGCCGATCTGCACCAGCGCCTCCGCCTGCTGCGCGCCTCGCCGGCGCGCCCGCTGCACCAGCTTCTTGGCCAGCTGCTCCGGCGACGGCCTGCTCATCGCGCCACCTTGGTCCCGCCCACGGTGATGCCGTCGATGCGCAGCGTGGGCAACCCCACGCCCACCGGAACCATCTGGCCGTCCTTCCCGCACATCCCCATCCCCGGGTCGGGCATGGGGTCGCAGCCCACCATCGTCACCTTCTTCAGCGCCTCCGGCCCCACGCCGATCAGCATGGCGTTCTTCACCGGGCGGCCCAGCTTCCCGTCCTCGATCTGGTACGCCTCGCTCACCTCGAAGACGAAGTTGCCGTTGGTGATGTCCACCTGCCCGCCGCCGAACTGCGCGCAGTACAGGCCCTTCTTCACCGACCCGAGGATGTCCTCCGGCGCGTCGTCCCCCGGCGCCAGGTAGGTGTTCGTCATCCGCGGCAGCGGCATGTGCCGGAAGGACTCGCGGCGCCCGCTGCCGGTGGTCCGCTCGCCCATCATGTCGGCGTTGAGCGCGTCGTACATGTACCCCTTCAGCACGCCGCGCTCGATGAGGACCTTCCGCTCGCCGGGGTTGCCCTCGTCGTCCACGTTGATGGACCCGCGCGAGTTGGCCACCGTCCCGTCGTCGATCACCGTCACCTTCTCCGAGGCGACCTGCTGGCCCATCTTCCCGGTGAACAGCGAGGTCTTCTTGCGGATGAAGTCGGCCTCCAACCCGTGGCCCACCGCCTCGTGCAGGAGGATGCCGCTCCAGCCCGGCGCCAGCACCACCGTCTGCGGCCCCGCCTCCGCCTCCGCCGCGCCCAGCGTGGCGATGGCCTGGCGCGCCGACTCGCGCGCCACGTGCTCCGGCGTGAAGGTGTCGAAGTGGTGGAAGCCCACCCGCCCGCCGCCGCCGTAGAAGCCGCTGCGCCGCTCCTTGTTCCTTCCCTCCGCCACGACGATCACGTTCAGCCGGCAGAGGTCCTGCGTGTCCTCGGCGAAGTGGCCGCGGGTGTTGGCGATCCAGATCCGCTTGGTGCTGTCCACGTAGGTGGCGGTCACCACCTTCACCCGCTTGTCGTACGCGTGGGCGGCCTTGTCCGCCCGGACCACCAGCTCCGCCTTGCGGGACACCGCCACCGTCGCCAGCGGCTGGGCCACCCGGTAGTACATGGGCGCCGGCACCCGGCTCACCTGGAACGACCGGGTGGACCCGCCGGACCGGGCGATCAGCGCGGCCGTGCGCGCGGCCCGGAAGAGCGCCTCGTCCTCCAGGTCGTCCGAGTACGCGTAGCCCACCTTGTGGCCAGCGATGACGCGGAGACCCACCCCCTGCACCAGGCCGGTCTGGGCGCTCTTGACGCGCCGCTCCTCCAGCACCACGGCGGTGGTCTCCGCCCGCTCCACGTACACCTCGGCGAAGTCCCCCCCGCGCTCCATGGCCGCCGACAGCAGGCGCTCCATCAGGCCGGGCGGGAGCAGCGGGGGCGCGAGCGGCCTGGGGGGCGCGGCGGTGGCCGCTCGCTTGCTCTTCGGCATATCCCGCGCGTCCTTTCGAAAGGCGGCGACGCTACCCTAGAATCGCGCCGCTCTGGCTCCCAAGTCGTTTGGCAAATACCAGCTCATCAAGAAGCTCGCGACGGGCGGGATGAGCGAGGTGTGGCTCGCTCGCCGCTCCACCAAGCGCGGCGAGCAGGAGCTGGTGGTCAAGCGCATCCTGCCGCACCTGGCGTCGGACCCGCTGTTCGTCCAGATGTTCCTGAACGAGGCGCGCATCGCGGCGCGCTTCAACCAGGAGAACATCGTCCGCATCCACGACTTCGGCGAGGCCGCCGGCAGCTACTTCATCGCCATGGAGTACATCCACGGCGAGGACCTGGGCCGGGTGATGCGCAAGGCCTGGAACGCCGGCCAGTGGATCGCCCAGCCGGTGGCGATGCGCATCATGAGCGAGTGCCTGGAGGCGCTGGCCTACGCGCACGCCAAGACGGACGAGCAGGGCAAGCCGCTCAAGGTCGTCCACCGCGACATCTCGCCCCAGAACATCCTCATCGGCTTCGACGGCGGGGTGAAGCTGGTGGACTTCGGCATCGCCAAGGCGGCCGACGTGTCGTCCACCACGCAGGCGGGGGCGATCAAGGGGAAGTTCGCGTACATGTCGCCGGAGCAGGCGGTGGGCAAGCCGCTGGACCACCGCGCGGACATCTTCTCCGCCGGCCTGGTCCTCTACGAATTGCTCACCGGCGTGCGCCCGCTCCAGCGCTCCTCCGAGGTGGCCACCCACGTGGCCGCCATGGAGTGCAAGATCGACCCGCCCTCCGCGGTGTCGGAGACGCCGGCCGAGCTGGACGCGGTGGTGATGAAGGCGCTGTCCAAGTCGCCCGCGGACCGCTACCCGGACTCCGAGGCCTTCAACCGCGCCGTCAAGAAGCTCTGCTCGCGCAAGAAGTGGGACGCGGGGACGGGCGAGCTGTCGGAGCTGATGCGGATCCTCTTCGCGGACCGCCTGGCGGAGGAGGGCGAACCGCCGCCGCCGCAGCAGGAGCCGGAGGAGGACTCCCGCGGGTTCGAGCGCGACCGCGACGACGAGCCGCCGCCGGAGGAGGACGACGGCGACCACACCGCGGAGGACTTCCGCAAGCGGGGCAAGCCGCCGAAGCGGGACGCCTCGCGGATGCAGCGGGCCAGGGGAGAGGAGAACGAGGACTCGCGCCCGCTGTACCGCACCGGGGAGAGCTACGCCGCGCCCAACGAGCCGCAGCCGTCCGACGAGCCGCAGGGCCGCGACATCTACGGCGAGGACGACCCGCTCCCCGAGGCGCTGGACGACGACGACGGGCCCGCGCACGACGAGGACGACTCCGAGTCCACCCGCGCCGGGCCGCCGCGGAAGCTGGTCTTCATCAGCGGCCCCGACAAGGGGATGGTGAAGCGGTTCGGCGGCGTGCGGATGGTCATCGGCCGCACCGACAACTGCACCCTGGTGCTGCAGGACAAGTCGGTGTCGCGGCGGCACCTGGAGCTGGTGCAGGGCGAGCGCGGCGTGCTGATGCGCGACCTGGGATCCGGCAACGGCACCAAGGTCAACGGCGAGCGGCAGGACGAGAAGATCCTCCACCACGAGGACGTGGTCGAGATCGGCCAGACCCAGTTCCAGTTCGTGGACGAGGCGGAGGCGGTCAAGAAGGCGCGGGAGGCCCAGGAGCGCAAGGACGAGGAGGAGCGCCAGAAGAAGGAGGCGGCGGAGCGGGGAGAGGAGCCCGCCGCGGAGCAGCCGGCGGAGGCGCCCGCCGAGGCGCCGGCGGAGGGCGAGGCGGCCGCGGAGCAGCCCGCCGAGGGCGCGGAGGGCGAGCAGCCCAAGGCGGACGAGGCGCCGGTCCCGGCGGCGGCCGCCGCGGCGCGCTCGTGGAAGGCGATGAACCCGCAGCAGCGGATGGGCCTGGCCATCGGCGGCGGGTTCATGTCGCTGATGTTCATCCTGTTGATGTACTTCATCTTCCGCACCCCGCCGCCGCCCCCGGTGGACCCGGTGAAGGAGCGCGCGGCGGAGAAGATGCGGCTGGCGCGGATCGCCATCACCGACGACCGCTTCGACGACGCCCTCAACTTCATCGAGACCGCGGAGCGGCTGGCCCCCGGCATCGACGAGGACGGGCTGATGGCGGCCACGAAGAAGGAGATGGCCGCGCGGAAGTCGCTGGAGACCGCCAAGGGCCTGTTGGAGCAGCAGCGCTGGGACGACGCCCGCGCCGAGCTGACCCGCACGCCGGAGGCGTCGCCCAAGGTGGCCGACGAGCGCGAGAAGCTGACCAAGCAGCTCGACGAGCGCGAGGCCCAGTACCACGAGAAGAACCTGGACGACGCGCTCGCCGCCGCGGACCTGTCGGCCGCGCAGCGGGAGCTGGAGGCGCTCCCGCCGGAGCGCCAGGCGCCCTACGCCACCCGCATGGCGGAGCTGGAGGCGGCGGTGCAGCAGGCGGAGGCGCAGGAGCGGCAGCGCGGCGTCAAGCACACCAACGAGGGCGGCGACCGTCCCCCGCGCCAGGGCACCGGGACGCCGCGCCGCAACCTGGACAACTACTTCCTCGCCGTGAACCGGAAGTTCCAGGGCCAGGACTACGACCGCGCGGTGATGGAGTGCGACCGGGTGCTGGAGGCGTCCGCCGAGGCCGACGTGCGCACCCGCGCGGAGGGGCTGAAGCGGCTGATCCCCAGCTTCCAGCGCGCCTTCGAGGACGGGCTGCGCAAGTCCCAGGCCGGCGCCAAGGAGAGCGCGCTGCGCCCGCTGCAGAAGGCGCACGACCTCTACCAGCAGATCGGCCTCAACGGCGGGCTGGGCGACGCGATGGACGAGATGCTCCTGGAGTCGCTGCTGGCCAGCGCCCGGGCGTCCGTCGCCCGCGGCGACCTCGCCAGCGCGGCCGTCGACTACCGCAGCGCGCAGAAGCTGGACGGGCGCAACGAGGCCGCCGCCACCGGCATCCGGATGGTCTCGGCGAAGGCGGAGGAGATGTACGGCCAGGCCTACTCGGAGAAGGACACCGACCCGGCGGCGTTCAGCCAGAAGATGCGGGTGATCATGGAGATCCTCCCCAAGACCTCGGACACGTACCGCAAGGCGGCGGCGGCGCTGGGGCTGGGGCAGACCAAGGGGCGCGAGGTGGCCGGCGGCCCCGGCGGCCGCTGAGCGGGCGCGTCAGGGCGGCGTGCTGGCGGCGGTGGGCGGCGGCTTCTCCAGCGACTGCTCCACGCGGCGGCGGAGCTCCAGCGGCTGCTTCAGCTCCGGCTCCTGGTCCGCGGCGGCGCGCTCCAGCGCCTCCTGGTCGCGGCGGCGGCGGGCGGCCTCGTCGCCCTGGTCGCCGCGCATCGCCCTGCGGAGCAGCGCGTAGCCCAGCCGGACCCGCCAGCCGCCGGGCTCCTTCACCGCGGTGAGCTCCTGGGTGCGGCGGACGCGGGCGATCTCCCCGCTGGCGATCTTCCGATCCAGGCGGCGGATGGCGGCCTCGGTGTCCAGCGCGCCCGGCTCCTTGGCGTGGGCGAACAGCTCGCGCGTCACCTCCCGCGGATCCGGGCCCTCCACCTCCAGCGTCACCACGGCGCGGCTGCCGTCCACCTCCACCTTGCGCACGGTGCGCGCGGCGCCGGAGTGGCGGGCCAGGTCGCGCACGCGCTCCATCTCGCGGGCGAACTCCGCGAAGGGCTTGGCCGCCTGGTCCTCGGAGGAGAGGCACTCCCAGGCGGTGCGCGCGTCCCCGGCGCTGGAGGCGGCGAAGAAGCGCGTCACCACCTCCGCCGCCGCCTGGGCCGGCGTCGGCGCGGGCGCGGCGGCGAGCGCGAGGAGGAGGGACAACATGCGGGCACCATACACGCCCTCCCTAAGCGGGGTCGCGCACGCTATGGTCGCCCCTCCACCAACGGAGAGTGCTGATGGAGCAGTCGTCGCTGCGCGAGCTGGGGATGGACCTCCTGGAGGAGCGGCAGTTCGAACGCGCCCTCGCGGTGTTCTCCGAGGCCGTGCGCCGCCAGCCCGCCGACCACCGCTCGCGGATGCTCGCCGCGCGCTGCTTCTCCGAGCTGGGCGAGAAGGAGCGGTCGGTCACCGCGCTGCACGCCTGCGCCGAGGGCCTGGTGCTGCGGGACTACCTGCTCTCGTCGATCGCCGCGGTGAAGCAGGCGCTGGACATCAGCCCGGCCGAGCGGCGGCTGAAGGACACGCTGTTCCGCATCCACTCGCGCGCCTCGCGCGGCACGGTGGGCAAGGCGCAGGTCCCGCCGCCGCTGCCGCCGGAGACGCTCTACGACGGCAAGGTGGCCGAGGACCTGATGCCGCTGCAGGGCGAGGAGCTCTCCAACCGCGCCATCGAGGTGCTGGCGGCGCCGGACCCGGGCGGCGCCGCCGATCCCAACGCCCGCCCGCCGCTGCCGTTGTTCGCGGACCTGGAGCGCGACGCGTTCGTGGAGCTGGTGACGAAGATGGGGTACCTCCGGGCGAAGGAGGGCCAGGCGGTGAGCGAGGAGGGGCAGGGCGGGGACACCATCTTCGTCATCGTCGCCGGCAAGGCGCAGGTCACCCGGACGGTGGAGGGGGAGAAGAAGGCGCTGGGCGTGCTGGGCGGCGGCTCCATCTTCGGCGAGCTGGCCCTGCTCACCGGCGCGTCGCCCACCGCGACGGTGACGGCGAGCACGGACACCGAGCTGTTCGAGATCCGGCGCGACGTGCTCAACGCCGTCGCCAAGCAGTTCCCCAGCGTGCCGTCGGTGCTGGCGGAGTTCGCGCAGCAGCGCATGGCGAAGAACCTGATGGCGACCTCGCCGCTGTTCCAGCAGATCCCCGAGGCGGAGCGGGCGCCGCTCCTGCAGCGGTTCGCCTTCCGCGCGCTGGCGCCGAACGAGAAGGTGCTGGTGGAGGGGGAGCACTCGCCCGGGCTGTTCCTGGTGCTGGCGGGCGAGCTGGTGGTGCAGAAGGACGACCCGGCGGGCGGCAAGGTGACGCTGGGCATCCTGCGGGAGGGCGACGTGGCGGGGGAGATCTCGCTGTTGACGGGCCTGCGCGCCACCGCCACCGTGGTGGCCACCCGGAAGACCGCCACCGCCTTCCTCGACCGCTCCGCCTTCGCCGAGCTGATGAAGCAGTTCCCCAACACCAAGACGTACCTGGAGGGGCTGTCGGACCGGCGGCTGAAGCAGATCGGCGAGGCGCTCCGCCCGGCGGAGATCATCGACGCCGACGAGTTGGTGGAGGTGGAGACCTGAGGTGACCCGCGGGAGGCTGCTGGCGGCGGCCGTCGCCGTCGCCGCCGGGGTGACCTACCTGCTGGTCGCGCGCCACCCGACCCCGCCGGAGGAGCTGATCCGGCGCCAGGCGGTGGCGATGGCGGACGCGGCGGAGAAGAAGGACCTCGGCTTCATCATGAAGCAGGTGTCGGAGGAGTTCCGGACGGCGGACGGGTACCGCCGCGAGGACGTCCGGCAGCTGCTGGCGGGTCAGCTGTTGCGCGGGGAGTGGGTGCGGGTGATGACCGCCAACGTGGAGGTGACGCTGACGTCCCCGGCCAGCGCTACCTTCCGCGGGACGTACCTCTTCGGGAGGTCGAAGGCGAAGGAGCTGAAGGACCTGGCGAAGGAGAGCGTCATCGCCGCCTACGAGATCAACGCGGACGTGAAGCGGGAGGCGGACGGGGAGTGGCGGTTCGTCGCGGCGTCGTGGGAGCAGGTGGAGCCCGCGTCGCTGCTGGCGCCGTAGGATTGGGGTCCATGCACGGATGGCGAAGAGTCGGGGCCGCGGTCCTGGTGGTGGTCGGCTGCGCGCACGCGCCCGCGGAGACGGCGGCGGCGCCGGCGCCGGTGTCGAGGTGCGCGGCGAGGATGTCGCCAACCAGCGAGGGCGAGCACGGGGTGACCGGGGCGTTGGCCCAGCTCGACGCGCAGCTGCGCGCGGCGCACCAGGCGGCGCGGGTGGAGGCGTGCGGCCGGCTGGGCGAGGAGCGGCTGGTGATCCGGTGGGCGTTCGGGAAGCTGGAGGCGCGGTGGCGGGGGCAGCTCCTCACGCCGGAGGGGCTGGACGTGATCCCCGCCTCGTACCACCCGCTCAAGGACGTGGCGCACGCGGTGTTGCTGGCGTCGCTGCTGTTCGAGGCGCCGCCTGGCCCGGCGCGGGATCAGAAGGTCGCGGCGGCGATCGCGGCGATCGACGCGGTGCTGGCGGAGGTGGATGGCGCCGGGCCGGCGTCGAGGCTCATCCCGCCGGAGCAGATCCCGCGGCAGGGACGGATGCTGGAGCTGACGCGGGCGGCGCTGGTCAAGCTCGCGGCGGGTGGGTTGCCGGAGGCGGAGCGGAGGCAGTACTTCGCGGCGGTGCGCCCGGACGTGGTGGAGAACCTGCGGGTGGTGGCGGAGGAGCTGCTGCGAAACCTGGACCGGGAGGTGAAGGAGATCCGGCGGAAGGCGGAGGCGCAGGACCCGCGGGCGTGGGACTCGGTGCTGGTGCTGGCGGCGTCCGTGCACCAGGCGAGGGCGCGCGAGCTGGGCGTGCAGTACTTCGAACGGCTGCTGGCGGAGCCGGTGGGGGAGGGCGCCCGGAACGAGCGGCGGCTGGTGGTGTCCGAGGGCGTGTTCGCGGAGGCGGACCAGTACGGGCTGCTGGCGCTCCACCTGGTGGACCAGGCCGCGTCGGCGGACGTGTTCGGGGATCCGCTGCGGCTGCAGTGGGACGCGCTGGGGGACCCGGGCGGCGCGCTGGACGCGGTGCTGCCGCGGTAGTCAGCGCACCCGCTGGCCGAAGGGCGCCAGCGCGAGCATGGCGAGCTTGAGGTGCTGGAAGGCGAAGGGGATGCCGATCAGCGTCACCGCGAGGCCCAGCGCGAGCGCGAGGTGGCTGAGGAAGATCCAGAGGCCGGCCACCAGGAACCAGACGATGTTGAGGAGGGAGCCGGCGGCCTCGCTGCCGATGCCCCGGCGGACGTCCTGGATGTCCTTGCCGAAGGGGAAGAGGCCCAGGCCGGCGATCTTGAAGCACTGCAGGCCGAAGGGAGCGCCGACGACGGTCAGGCACAGGAGCAGGCCTGCCAGCGCGTACTCGATAAAGATCACCAGCCCGCCGCCGAAGACCACCCAGAGCAGGTTGAGGAGAAGCGTCATGACCGGAGTACGCCGCAGCGCGGCGTGTATTGCGAGAAACCTGCAACACCTCGATCAGCGCCGGATGGTCGCCGGGGGAGCGGCCTGCGGCCGATGCGAGGTGTCGCGGGTTCCCGTGCGCTCGCTCGAAACGCGCAACACCTCGCTTCGCGGCGGTGTACCTCGGAGGGGGCGGCCCCGGCCGGAATGCGAGGTGTTGCGGGTTACGGGCGTGCCGCCGCGGAGGTGACCGCCGGCGTGGACGGGTATGCCTTCGCGGTATCCGCGAGCGCGCGCTCGGCCGTGGGATCGTGCGCCGCCAGGAGCACGCGCGCGCGCACCAGCGCCGGGATGGGGTCGTTCGGGCGCGCCGCGACCGCCGCCTCCGCGTCCCGCCGGGCGTCCTCCAGCTTCGCCGCCTGCCGCTCCAGCTCCGCCGCCGCCGCCAGCGCGCGCCCCTTCAACCCGGGCGTGAGCGCCTCGCGCTTCGCCAAAGCCGCCGCCACCGCCTTCTCCGCCAGCGTCGGCGCCTCGCCCGCGAACAGCTTCGCCGTCGCCAGCCCCGCCAGCGACCGCACGTGCCCCGACTCCCGCCCCAGCGCCCCCGAGAACGCCCGCGCCGCCTCCGCGTTCCGCCCCAGCTCCAGGAACGCCTCGCCGCACGACGCGAGCAGCCCCGGGTCCTTCCACCCCGCCTCCACCGCCCGCTGGTACGCCCCCGCCGCCTCCCGGAAGTCTCCCCGCGCCTGCCGCGCCCGCCCCAGCACGTAGCTCAACCAGGCCGACTGCCCGCCGCGCCGCTCCACCTCCCGGTACAGCGCCTCCGCCTCCGCCGCCTTCCCATCCGCCAGCAGCAGGAGCCCCCGCGCCGCGTACCGGTCCTCGTTCGCCGCGTCCGCCTGCTCCGCCCGCTCCAGCTCCGCGCGCGCGGGCGCCTCGTGCTCCGCCAGCCCGTGCGTCCGCCACAGCTCCAGGTGCACCCGCGCCGCCAGCGCGTTCGCCTCCCGCACCCCGCGCGCCACCGGCGGCTCCAGGGCCTTCAGCGCCGCCGCCAGGTCCTCCGGCGAATCGCTCCGGGCCAGCTCCCGCGCCGCCTGCACCTGCTCCGCGTCCGCGATGCGAACGGTGGCCCGGTGGTAGCGCCAGGACACCAGCCCGGACAGCAGCGCCGCCGCCACCGCGATCTGCACCAGCGCCGACCGGAGCGTCTCCCGCCGCCGCCAGTCCGGCGGGTCCTCCGGCTCCGGTGGCTCGACCTCCACCGGGGCGGTGGCCTCCACCTCCATCTCTGCCGCCGCCTCCGGCGCCTCCGGAACCGGCTCGTTCGCGCTCACGGCCCGTGGCATAACGTCGCGCTTCTCCGGCGGTCAACGCGGGAGCAGCCGAAAAGGGAGCGCTCGTGGCCCTGTACGCCGCGCTGGCGGACGACGACTTCGTGGCGGTGTGCGCCGAGCTGGCCCTCGGCGACTTCGCCTCCGCCGCCGGCATCCCGCAGGGGTCGATCAACACCAACTACTTCCTGCACACCTCCACCGGCCGCTACTTCCTCCGCCACACCACGGTCCGCTCCGACGCCGACCTCCGCTTCGAGGCGGCCCTCCTGCTCCACCTCCGCGAGAGCCGCTTCCCCGCGCCGCACCTCCACCTCTCCCGCTCCGGCGAACCCTTCCTCGCCCTCGCCGGCGGCCGCGTCTCCGTGTTCGGCTACCTGCCCGGCGAGGAGCTCACCCGCGACCGCCTCGCCACCGACCACCTGGAGCGCCTCGGCGCGGAGCTGGCCAAGCTCCATCGCGCCGGCAACTCGCTCTTCGGCGACCGCGCCAACCCCTACGGCCCGCCGCTGGTGCGGCGCTGGCTCACCGAATTGGCGGCCCACCCGGACGAGGAGCTCCGCGGCATCGCGCGCGAGTGCGAGGACCACCTGGACAAGGTCGAGCAGAGCGGGGGCCTCACGCCCCGCGGCGTCATCCACGCCGACCTCTTCATGGACAACGTGAAGTGGCTCGGCGACCGCGTCTCCGCCTTCTTCGACTTCGAGATGGCCTGCCGCGACGAGCTCGTCCTCGACGTCGCCATCACGCTCAACGCCTGGTGCTTCGACCGCGAGTACCAGCCGGCGCTCTGCCGCGCCCTGCTCCGCGGCTACCAGGACGCGCGCAAGCTCTCCCCGGGCGAGCGCGGCCGCCTCTACCAGCAGGCGATCTTCGGCGCGGTCCGCTACACCGCCTCCCGCATCCGCGACTTCCACCTCTCGCCGCTGCCCCCCGAGCGCCTCTTCCGCAAGGACTTCCGCACCTACCTGGCGCGGGTCCGGGCGCTGGACGCGATGGGACCGGGCGGCTTCGAGGACCTGCTCTTCACAGGCCGCGGGTGATCTTCCACTGCTGCCCGATGCGCTTGAAGCTCATCTGCATGATGTCCGAGTCGCTCTGCGGCCTGGGTGAATACGCCGGCAGCCGGTAGCGCCACACGTACGAGTAGGTGGCGATCGCGGTGTCGCGCTCGATGTCGATGCGCTTGAGCTCCATGTACAGGTTGGCGTTCTGCACCTTGGAGAGCCGCTTGGGGAGGATCTCCCGCAGCGTCGGGTAGTCCAGGTCGTCTTCGGTCTGGATGGTGCCGGCGTCGTCCCGGTACTGCTCGGAGCAGAGGGCGATGATGGCGCCCACGTCCCTGGCCTCCACCGCCGTCCGGTACTTCTCCATCACGTCCTTGATGGCCCGCGTGTCCGGATTTTCCGGGATCTCCGTGCCGGGGAAGTAGTGGACGCAGCCGGAGGCCCAGACGGCGAAGACCGACAGCAGCAGCGCGCGTTTCATCGTCATCGGGCGGTTCTCCATGCAACCCCGGGGCCGCGGGCTCATTTCCGCAGCACCTCGGTGATGAAGCGGTTGAGCACCGGCACCTCGCCGTCGAGGATCTTCAGTCCTTCAATCTGGATGATGCGCTCGCCGATGATGGCCAGGGGCTTCAACAGGAACCCGAGCTTGAGGGAGATCTCCCCCTCCACGGTCCGCTCGGTCTGGCCGCCGCCGGCGTCCCGGAGACGAATTGTCCCGGTGTTCACCAGCATCCGTGAGATTTTGTCCGAGGTGGGCGTGTTGGTGAACTTCAGCTCCTTCCGCTTCTTGTCCCAGGTGGACGACTCCACGAAGGCGAACCACTCGGGCGGCACCGGCTTGGGCCCCACGGAGGCGATGACGGGCTTGGGGCGGTAGCGGACCTTCCGCCGCACCATGTCGCCGTCCTCGTTGCGCTCCTGGGGCACCACCTCCAGCAGCACGCCGTGGTTCTTGAGCAGGAACTCGCCGTACTGCGGGTGGAGCATGGCGCGCTCGACCTCGTCCACCGTCCCCTGGATGCGGTGCTTGACCTCGAATCGCATGGCCGCCGCTTAGCGGAATCCCCCCGCGCGCGAAAGGGCCGCGTGGAACCCGGTAAGGTGACGGACGTGCGCCCCGCCCTCCTGCTCGCCCTCCTCGCCGGCTGCTCCCCGGCCATGACCAGGTCCTTCTCCCAGCCCTCCAGGGTCCAGGTGGGGCCGCTGGAGCACACCGCCATGGGCGAGCGCGGCCAGACCGCCTGGGCCGCGCACCTGGCGGAGTCCACGGGCCCGGGCTTCCAGCCGCCGTGCGCGCCGCGCCGCTGGGCGCCGGACGGCGAGCCGCGCGGGCTGATCGTCGCCTACCACGGCTTCACGGCCTGCCCCGACTCGATGGAGCCGCTGGGCCTG
Organism: Myxococcaceae bacterium; assembly: GCA_035637895.1. GTDB lineage: Bacteria > Myxococcota > Myxococcia > Myxococcales > Myxococcaceae > DASRBA01. Next base: position 8,844 of record DASRBA010000122.1, on the reverse strand, counting down.
GCGCTCGCCGCCGCCGGCTACGAGGTGCTGGCGCCGCTGCTGCCGGGCCACGGGCGCGCCCAGCCGTCGCCGCGCCCGTCCGGGAAGCTGGTGGACGACGTGAGCGACATGCCGGCGCGCGAGGACTGGCAGCGCTACCAGTCCTTCGCCACCCGCTGGGCGGACGTGCTGGCGGAGGCGAAGGGAGCGCACGGGGTGGTGGGCCTCTCCCTGGGCGGGACCATGACCGCGCTGACGGTGGGCGCGCGCCCGGAGGCGGTGGACCGGGCGCTGCTGGGCGTGCCGCTGTTCTCCGTCTCCAACGACTTCGTGAAGCTGATCCTGGGGACGGCGGCGGGCGTGGACGCGCTGCTCAAGGCCAACCCCATCGACCCGCTGGAGGCGGAGTCCGGCGGCACGTGCGAGGTGGACCGGAAGGCGGGGCGGGGCGGGTACTGCTCCTTCCGGGTGCAGAACGTGGGGGCGATCCAACTGGCCGGGGCGGAGGCGCGGCGGCTCCTGCTCGCCTCGAAGGGCCTGCCGCTGATCCAGGTGGCGGTGGTGGACCGCGACGGGGCGGTGGACAGCGCGCTGGCCCTGGCCACGCTGAAGGAGATCGCGGACCACGGCCGCGCCGGCCGCGGGCGCGCGTGCACCTTCGACGCCTCGCTGCCGCACTCGTTCCTGTCGCCGGTGGACACGCCCTACGTGAAGCCGTGGCTGGTGGGGTTCACCCCCGCCGCGGTGCGCTTCCTGGCGGAGGGCGTGCCGTTCCCCGAAGGGCCGTGCCCGGGCAGCCCTACGGCTCCGCCGGCAAAGGTCCCTTGAACGTCTTCTCCTCGAACTCGCAGCGCTCCACCCACTCCGCGGCGCGGGCCTTGAGCGCCGCGCCCAGGTCCGGCAGCTGCCCGGCGTCGTTGCGCACCCCCGCGCAGTCCCCGGCGAGGAAGAGCGCCTCCAGCCGCAGCCGGATCGCCTCGCGCTTGATGCTGTCCGGCAGCTCCTTCTGCAGCGCCTTCTCCAGGTAGCGCGCCGCCAGCCTGGGCGCGTCCTCCGCCGACCGCCGCCCCAGCAGGTACGAGACGTACGGGTTCTCCGGGTCGCGCTCCAGCGCCTCGCGCAGCCGCAGCAGCTTCACCTCCTCGCGGCCCGGCCTGAAGTACGCCAGGAGCGCCTGCCCGGACGCGTTGCCGGTCTGGGCGGCGAACAGCTTCACCCGCGCCGTCCGGTCCAGCGACGAGGTGAGCTTCAGCTCCAGCACCGCCCTGAGCAGCGCCACCGCCTCCTCCGGCTTGGCGGCGTTGGTCAGGATGTCCGCGTGCTGGAGCATCACGTCCGCCTGCAGCGCGGGCTGGTCCTTCAGCTTCAGCTCCAGCCCTGCCAGCAGCGCGCCGGCGTCCGCCACCCGGTCCAGCCGCGCCATCGCCATCGCCTGGCCGACCTGGAACTCCGGCTCCTCCGGCTGGATCTCCGCGCAGCGCGCGTAGAGCTTCAGCGCCTGGGCCGGCTCCGCGCCGAGGCGCTCGGCCGCCTCGCCGCGGAGCACCGCCACCTCGCGCGCGCACGGCCGGGCGAAGAGGCTGCCCTGGCGGAAGCGCGCGAACGCCTGCGACACCTGCGCCTCGTCCAGCGGCATGGCGTCCAGCGACTTCTCCCACTCCGCGGCCAGCGCATCCAGCGAGCGCCCGTAGGCGGTCTCGAAGTCGCCCCTCTCGTAGAGCGCGCGCAGCTTCTCCGGGCCGTGCGTCTCCGCCAGGTAGCGCAGGAAGGACCCCGCCACGGTGTACGCGCGCGCGGGCGCCGCCAGATAGAACCCCTGTGGCCGGACGATCTCCCGCACGTCCGGCGCCAGCTTCTGCCGCCGCATCCCCGCCGCCCACTGGTGCAGGGACAGCTCGTCCGCCGGGTTGTCCGCCGCCACCGCCAGCCCCTCCACGATGCCCATGGAGGGCCAGATCCCGTACCGCGTGGTCACCCGGAACGGCCCGCTCCCGTAGGGGCTGGCCATCACGTGCGCCAGCTCGTGCTTGAGCGCGCCGGTGCCGTCCACGTGCAGCTCCAGCCGCCAGGGCTTGGCGAACTGCGTCTGCTGCGCGCCCACCAGCGCCGCCTTCTCCTCCGGCGACCGGTAGTAGAAGACGCGGATCCGCTCCTTCGGCCCGCCGGAGAGGAACGCGGTGAGCTGCGCGTGGCGGAACTCCAGCTCGCGCTCCAGCCGGTCCACCTGCAGCTTGTCCATCCCCCGCGGGTAGGTGACGGCGAAGTGCTCCGTCTGCCGCGACCCGCCGAGCACGTCCGCCAGGCGGTCGTACGTCATCCGGAAGCCCAGCTCCGGCGCGCGGCGCTCGAGGGCGAAGATGCCCGCGCCCATGGCGATCACCAGCAGCAGCTCCCAGGGCCGGAAGTGCGGCCGGGTCAGCCTCCCCTCGCGCATGTTGAGCATGCTGGCGGTGAGCACCCACAACAGCCCGCCCCACAGCAGCGTCTCCAGCCGGAACCACCACAGGGGCCAGCCGATGGAGAGCGCCTCGTCGTACAGCGGGCCGGGCACGTACCCCAGGAAGTGGTTGTACGCGTAGAGCTGGGGCCCGAAGAACACCGGCCAGAAGGTCGCCACCAGCGACCCTGCCAGGAAGAGCAGGTACAGGAACGCGGCGGTCAGCCTCCGCCGCATGGCGAAGGCGCAGAACGCGCCCGCCCCGGAGGCCAGCACCGCCGAGGGGAGCACCAGCAGCGGGAAGAAGCCGACCTGGGCGAAGGGGTCGCACCGGGTGGAGAGCGCGGCGTGGACGGCGGAGATGGTGAAGGCGGGGAGCACCAGCACCACGTTGAGGAGGATGGCCGCCGCGCCGGCGAGGAAGGCGGCCTCGATGGGGCCGTCCTTGCGGCTCGCCTGCGGCGGGCGCGGGTCCCGGCCCTGGATGATCCGCCGCTCCTGGAACGCGGCCGAGGCGCCCACCACCCCGCCGAACAGGCCCTCGCCCACCGACAGCGCCAGGGCCAGCTCGTAGCCCGGGAGGTTGAAGAGCGGGACCGCCACCAGCGCGCTCGCCCCGGCCACCATGACCAGGCACGCCAGCAGCACCGGAGGCCGGCGCAGCAGGTGGATGGCCCGGATCAGGACTTGCCGCATTCCCTCCCCTATACTCAGGCGCGCAATGGCGGACCAAAAAAGCGGCCAGGAGATCCGGGCACACGTCAGGGCGCCCATCGAGCTCAAGGTCGATTACAAGAAGATGAACAGTTTCTTTGCGGACTACACCAAGAACATCTCCAAGGGCGGCACGTTCATCAAGACGAAGAAGCCCCTGACCATCGGGACGCGCTTCCTCTTCAAGCTCACCATTCCCCACCGCCCGGAGCCCTTCGAGCTGCTGGGCGAGGTGGTGTGGTCCAAGTCGGACGGCGAGGAGCCGGGGATGGGGATCCGCTTCATCTACCAGACGGAAGTGCAGCGGGGAGAGTTCGAGGCGGTGGTGGAGAAGCTGATGGCGGACAGCCTGGGCCCGGACCTCACCCAGAAGCTGCTCCAGAAGGAGCTGCGGCACTAGATGAAGCGCGCGGCGCTGCTGGCGCTGCTGGCGCTGTGCGCCTGCCCCGGCCAGAGCGCCGCCGACGGGCCGAAGGCGCACGAGCCGCCGAAGGCGCACGCGAAGAAGGACGTCACCGCCGAGGACTACCCGGCGCCCCCGCTCCCCAGGGGACACGTGGTCCTCGACGGCGCGTTCGGCGGGAAGGCCGCGGTGGAGGTGGAGATCGCCAACACCCCGGCGACCACCGAGCGCGGGCTGATGTGGCGCCGCGAGCTGGCCGCCGGCCAGGGGATGCTGTTCATCTTCGACCAGGAGGAGGAGCAGGACCACAGCTTCTGGATGAAGAACACCCTCATCCCGCTGGACATGATCTTCATCGGCGCCAATCTGCGGGTGGTGGGGGTGGTGGAGAACGCCGAGCCCCGCACCTTGACGAGCCGCAGCGTGGGTTACCCCTCCCGCTACGTCCTGGAGGTCCCCGGCGGGTGGTCCGCCAAGGCCGGGGTCGGGGCGGGGACGAAGGTGGCGCTCGACGTGCCCGTGGCCCACTGAGCCGTTATTCTGGGCAGCAGCGTGAAGATCGGCTTCACCCCAGCGGGCGTCTCCACCTCCACCGGCACCATGGCCGGGGGACAAACCCCGTTTCTAGGCGGGGTTGGCCAGCCGCACCCCATGGCGGTGCTCCTGTTCGGCAAGCGCCCGGCGCCGCTGGTGGACAAGCGGAAATATCCCAGCCTGACCAAGGCGCTGCGCAAGCTGAAGTCCCTCAAGGACCAGATCGGCGAGATGGCCGGGATGGGCGAGGACGACGGCGGGGTGGACCTGTCCGAGGGTCGCAACGCCAGCATCGGGCGGGACGGGCGGATCCGCTTCGGCCTGGAGCTCTTGGAGGAGTCCGAGGACGACGACGACTTCCTGGTGGCGGTGGTGGGCCACGAGATAGGCCACCAGCCGTGGACCTGGCCGGAGCACAACCTGGCCGGGATGACCAAGCGCGACCTGGACGCCCTCTACCGCGAGGAGGAGGCGAAGGCGGACCGCTTCGCCGGGCGGGCGCTGGCGGAGCTGGGCGCCAACCCGGACTCCATCTGCGACTTCCTCATCTCCACCGAGCGCTTCGAGGCCCACAAGCCTTCCGACTACTATCCGGCGGAGGTGCGGGCGGAGATGATCCGGGACGCCTACAGCAAGAAGCTGAAGGCGCTGCAGCGGCCCAAGCTGGTGCTCCCCGGAATGGCCGGCCGTTCGCGCGCGCGCGACCTGCGCTGAAGGCGTGACGGGGGATGCATGCGGACGTTGCTGGTGGTGGCCGTGCTGGCGGTGTCGCTGGGCGCGCTGTCGCTCCAGGGGTGTGGCGGGGGCGGCGGCGGAAACGACGGCGGGGACGACGGCGGGCAGTGCCTGGGCGACCCGGAGGTGAACGCCTGGAACGGCGCGCCGCCGGCCACGCTCTCCGCCACCGGGCTGTACTCGGACCTCTCCAGCCAGACGCTGGCGGCGGGCGTCCGCCCCTTCGCGCCCAGCTACCAACTGTGGTCGGACGGGGCGCAGAAGTCGCGCTGGGTGAAGCTCCCGCCGTGCGGGACCATCGACACCTCGGACATGGACCACTGGAAGCTGCCGGTGGGCACCCGCCTGTGGAAGGAGTTCTCCGTCGGCGGCCAGAAGGTGGAGACGCGGATGATCGCCCGCACCGGCGAGGCCGACTGGCTGTTCGCGGCGTACCGGTGGGACCCCCTGGGCAACCCCGACCCGCCGCTGGTCACCGGCGGCTACCCCAACGTCAACGGCACGGACCACGACATCCCGTCGGTGAACCAGTGCGGCCTCTGCCACGGCACGCTGCCCGAGCACGTGCTGGGCTTCTCCGCCATCCAGCTCAGCCAGCCCTCCAGCGGCAACGGCGACCTCACGCTGGACCAGCTGGCCGCCGAGGGGAAGCTGAGCGCCGCGCCGGCCGACGGCGGCTACCCGGTGCCGGGGGACCCGGTGACGGCGGCCGCGCTGGGGTACCTGCATGCCAACTGCGGCAACTGCCACCACCCGCAGGGCATCGCCTTCGACAACACCCCGTTCTCGCTCCGGCTGGAGGTGGCGCAGCGCACGCCGCAGGAGACCTCGGCCTGGCTGACCGCGGTGGGCGTGCCGGTGGACAAGTACTTCCGCCCGAACGTGGTGGACCGGGTGACGCCCGGCAACCCGGACGCCAGCTGCGTCTCGGTGCGCATGTCCCAGCGCGCCCCGGGCGAGCAGATGCCGCCTTTGGCCACCAAGCACGTCGACGACGCGGGCGTGGCCGCGGTCAATGCGTGGATCCGCTCGCTGTGACCCGGCGGCGGAGCAGCTCGGCGCGGAGGGACTCCTCGCCCCGCGCCATGGCCCAGTGGTGGTTCCAGGAGAAGACCGGCTTGAGCAGGAAGGAGAGCCTGCGCAGCAGCGGCTTGTCGGCGCGGATCCGCCAGTCGTAGGAGACGTCCACCTCGTCGCCGTCCTGGCGGAGCATCCACTCGCCGCGCCCCACGAAGTCGCCGTCCGCCTCCAGCACGAAGCCCTCCGGTGGCCGCCGCTCGACGACGCGGAAGGCCCAGCGGAGCGTGTAGGGCAGCCGGCCGCGGGTGTGCAGCTCCACCCGCTTGCCCACGCCGCCGTCGTGGCCCGGGTCCAGCACCTTCACGTCCAGGTAGACGGAGGGCCACCAGCGCGGGAGCGACTCCACGTCCTCCAGGATGTCGGAGACCTCCTGCGCCGTGCCGCGGAAGCGCCAGCGCGTGAGGAACCGGTACTCGTTGGCTGGCACGCGCGCGCAATGTACACGCGCCGCGCCCAAGGTCTGAAGCCCGGCTCAGTGCAGCCCGTTGCCCGGCACGGCGGAGGTCTCGACGCGGCCCGCCGGCGCATCCGCGAGCAACCGCTCCAACTGCTCGAGCGCCGGCGGCTTGGTGACGTGCCGGTCGAAGCCGGCCGCCCTGGTGCGCTCGATGTCGTCCGGCATGGCGTATCCGGTCAGCGCCACCAGGTACACCTTGCGCAGGGCGTCCTCGGACCGGAACGCCCGGGCCACCGCGTACCCGTCCATCCCGGGCAGGCCGATGTCGCACAGGGCGATCTCCGGCCGGAAGTCGCGCGCGCGTTCGAGACCCATGGGGCCGTCGTAGGCGACCTCCACCTCGTGTCCGCCGAACGCCAGGGCTTCGCTCAGGCTGTCGGCCGCATCCTTGTTGTCCTCGATGATGAGCACCCGGCGGGCGCGCGTGGGCGGGGGGGCCCGGTCCCGCGGCGCGGCTTCCGCCGCGTCCGGCAGGAGCGGCAGGGAGAGGGTGACCTCGGTGCCGCGCCCCTGCCCCCCGCTGGCGATGACGACGGTCCCCCCGTGCAGCTCCACCAGCCCCTTCACCATCGCCAGCCCGAGCCCCAGGCCCCCTCGCGCCCGCTCGATGCTCTGGGGCGCCTGTGCGAAGGGCTCGAACATGTGCTCGAGCACCTCGGGCGAGATGCCGACCCCCGAGTCCCGGACGCTCAGCTTGACCCACCCGCCCTCGCGCGCGAGGCGGAGGGTGACGGTCCCCCCGCGCGGCGTGAACTTCTCGGCGTTGTTGAGGACGTTCGCCAGCACCTGGGTCAAGCGGTCCGGATCGCCGTGGATCCAGAAGGGACCGGGCTGCAAGCTCCCCTCCAGCCGGAGCCCGCTCGCCTCGAAGCTGAGGCGCTGGTCCTCCACCGTGCGGCGGGCGAGCTCGCCCAGATCGACCCGCGTGCGGTGGAGCTGGATCTTCCCCCGCTTGATCCGCGTCACGTCGAGCAGGTCGTCCACCAGGCGGGTCAAATGCGACAGCTGCCGGTCGATGACCGACTGCGCCCGGCGCGCTTGCTCCTCTCCGGGGGTGGCTCGCGCCAGCACGTACAGGCTGTTGCGCAGCGGCGCCAGGGGGTTGCGCAGCTCGTGAGACAGCACGGCGATGAACTCGTCCTTGCGCTGCTCGGCGTCGCGCAGCTCCGTGACGTCCTCGAGGGCCAACAGGATCATCCGCTCCGAGCGCGCCAGGGGGGTCGCCGTGAGCCGCAGATGGAGCCGGGGGGAGCCGGCCTTCTCGTACGTCAGCTCGCACGCCTGGGGGCCCTCCGCCACGAGGGCTTTGCCGATCAACGCGCTGAGCTTCTGGTGCTCTTCCGACTGCAGCAGGGCGCCCAGGCTCTGGCCCACCAGGCGGGCGCGCCCCCTCCCGAGGAGCCGCGCCGCCGCGTGGTTCAGCTCGCAGATGGTCTCGTCGGTGTAGAGCGTGGCGTAGCCGATGGGCGCGAAGTCGAAGAGCTCGGTGTAGCGCGCGAGGCTCGCCTCCGTCTGCGTCCGGGCCGCCCGGAGCTCCTCTCCCTGCATCTCGAGCTCGACCTGGTGGACCTGCAACTCGTGGAGGAGCTTGCGCAGGTCCGGCGCGGAGAGCTTGGCCACGTCCGACTCCCGCAGGCGCAGGCGCTCTTCCGCCCTGTGTCTGAGCTCGGCGGGGTCGGGCGGTGGCGGTTTTTCGCGGGTCACCGGGCTTGCCCCCCAAGCGCTTGGCGCTCGCTCCCCTGGGCCCGCTTGAGATCATCCACGTCGATGCTCATGCCGTACCACTTGACGATCGCCCCCAGCGGATCCCGGATGGGGGACGAAAGCGCCTTGAACCACCGGTACGCGCCGTCGCGGCGCCGGAGGCGGAGCTCCGTATCCAGCGGGATCCCCTTCTCGATCGCGGCCCGCCACTCCTCCCTCACGCGCCCCCGGTCGGTGGCTTCGACCTGCTCGAGCCAGCCCTGGCCGAGCAGCGCGTGGGCCGGCACCCCGGTGTAGTCAACCCACTGGCGATTGACGAAGTCACACGTGCCGTCCGGGAGGCAGTTCCAGACCAGGCTCGGCAGGGACTCGGCGATTCCATGCAGCTGGCTCGCCTGTTCGCGCAACGTCGACTCGAGCGCGCGGGAGGTGCTCACGTCGGTGAACGTGATGACCAGGCCGTCGATGACGTTGTCCTGCGTGCGGTAGGGCATGAGGCGGACCGTGAACCAGCGGCCGTCGTGGCCAGGCACCGTCTTCTCCTTGAAGACCAGGGTGCGCAGCACCTCCCGCGCATCGTCCGCCAGCTCCGGGTAATCCAGCTCCGAGGTGATGTCCGTGATGAGGCGCCCGGCGTCCCCCGGGATCAGCTTGATGATCTTCGCCGTCTGGGTGGTGAACCGCCGGACCTTGAGCTCGCCGTCGAGGAACAGCGTCGCGATGTCGGTCGAGTTCAAAAGGTTCTTCATATCGTTGTTAATACGCGACAACTCATCCACCTTAACCTAAAGCTCATGGTTA
>DASRBA010000121.1:0-19604 GCA_035637895.1 Myxococcaceae bacterium | reverse complement strand
GGCAGCAGTTGGTCCAGCGGGACGGTGGCGCTCCCTCCAGGCAGCGTGGGTGGCGCGGGCGGCGCCTCGGAAGAAGTGCCGGTGGCGAGGTACAGCGCGGCGACGAGGACGTGAAGCGCGTTCATGGCTACTGGGCTCCCTGGGTCATCTGACCCGGCAGGTCGGAGAGGAAGGCGCGGACGCCCTTGTGCGTGGCGGCCACCATCAGGCCCAGCAGCACCGCCAGGATCTCCAGCGTGTAGATGAGGCCGGTGTACCCCTGGAGCACCACCGCGCCGGTGGGCACCATCATCGTCAGCCCCCAGGCCGCCGCGAGCACCCACCGCTTCTCGGCGGCGAACAACCTCTGGAGGAACGCCACCACCGCCGCGCCGATGCCCAGCAGGCTGATCCCGTACGCCGCGTAGAAGTTCATGAACGCCGCCAGGTACGCCAGCAGCACGAAGAAGAACCCGTACGCGGCCGCCACCAGGTACGCCTCGTAGAAGGCGAGCGGCCGGCGGTGGCGGATCCCCAGCGCGGCCAGCGCCGCCATCAGCCCCAGGAAGGGCACCCACGACCGCTGCGCCATGGTGGCGACGATGGAGTCGTAGGTCATCTCCGAGGGGAGGATGACGCCCAGGTTGACGCCCGACTCCAGCGACGGGAACTCCCAGTCCAGCGCCACCGCCCCCGAGGCCTGCGACACCTTCTGCGCGGAGAGCGCGCCCTGCGGGTAGTCGTAGTTCTCGCCGCCCTGCACCCCCACGTGCAGCTTCACGTCGTGCGCCGGCAGGGACGGGTCCAGCCGGTAGGTGAACGACTCCAGCCCGCGCGCCCGGTAGCGGATGAAGAACTCCGCGGTGGCGCCCTTGGAGATGCGGCCGGTCCACATCAGCCGGTTGCCCTCCTCGCCCAGGTCGAGCGAGGCGTCCGCGCCGTTCACCTTGAACACCAGCTCCGACAGCAGCACCTGCGACTTGTTGGCGGTGACCGGGAAGATGAAGGCCACGTCCGCGTCGTGGTCGAAGCGGTTCACCGCCGTGTAGCGGCCGGAGAAGGTGAAGTCGAAGCCGGAGAAGTAGCGCAGCCCCTTCTTGCGGTAGTTCATCTTCGCGTCGACCTGGACGTGCTGCTGGTCGAAGGCCACCGGCCGCAGCTCGGTGAAGATGGAGCCGGACTGCACCGCCCGGAGCGAGGGCGCGGGCTGGGCCACCGGCGCGCCCCACACGCCCTCCACGTCCTTCACCAGCTCCGAGTCCGCGAAGTCCGTCCGGTGGCTGACCTGGTCGGAGATCACCACGCTGGCGAAGGCGACGATGAACAGGCTCCCGAACAGGTGGTGCGAGGAGAGCCATCGGAGGCCGCGACGGATCCGCCCGGGCGGCCGCGGGGAAGAGCGGCCGGCGAAGGGCGGCGCCGGGGTGGCGTGCAGCGGTGGAGGAGCGTCGGTGGTCATGCGGAGAGGATCCGATCCGCCCGTGCCGACCCGGTGTCCCGGGCGAGGAAAGTGGCCGCAGATTTCGTGCAGAAACCGTGCAGGGCCGGGTCCACCCCGGGTGTAAAAGCCGGCCCATGGCGCGGAGCGGCACGCGGCTCGTCGTCGGCGTGGGCGACATCCACGGGCGCTTCCACCGCGTCCAGGAGTGGCTCGCCGCGCTGGAGGGACGCCTGGGCCACGAGGCGGACCTGGTGTTCGCGGTGGGCGACGTGGAAGCCTTCGTCCACGCCGAGGACCACCGGCGCAAGGCCGCCAAGCGCGCCATGCCCGCCGAGTTCGCCGACTACGCCTCCGGCCGCGCCACCTTGCGCCGGGAGCTGTGGTTCATCGGCGGCAACAACGAGGACTTCGAGACGCTCCACCCCATGCCGGAGGGCGGCGACCTCCCCGGCGGGTGCCACTACCTGGGGCGGGCCGGGGTGCGGCGGATGGAGGGGCTCACCGTCGCGTACCTCTCCGGCATCCTGGCGCCCAAGCACTTCGAGCGCCCCCTGGAGGTGCCCCGCTCCAAGGAGACCCACAAGCAGGCCGGCTACTTCCGCAAGCCGGAGGTGCTGAAGCTGGTGGCGGAGGCGAAGGACGTGGACCTGCTCCTCGTCCACGAGTGGCCCAAGGGCCTGATCCGGCGCTCGAAGGACCGCGCCCTGAGGGCCTACCGGATGCCGTGGATCGGCAGCCCGGTCACCCGCGAGGTGATGGAGCGGCTCCGCCCGGCGTGGCTGTGGGCGGGGCACTCTCACGTGCCCTACGCCACCTCGGTCCGCCATGGGGACCGGGCGATGACGCGGATCGCCTGCCTGGACCAGGCGGCGCGCCCGGAGGGGTCGGTGTTCTGGCTGGAATTCGAGGGGCGGGAGGCGGTGCGGGCGGGGTGGGGGGTCAGCGGCGAGGTGGCCTGGCGGCGCGGCGAGGACTGGCAGGACGACCACACCCCGGCGGCCCCGGCCACCGACGAGGAGTCCGACGAACAGCCCATGGCTTGAGGGGCGTTCCGGGCGGGTTAGTCTCCTCCCTCGTGCGAACCCGACGCCTGGCCCTGTCGCTGTCGATCTCGCTGATCGCCGCCTGCAGCAAGAAGGAGGCGCCGGCGCCACCCCCTCCACCACCGCCCGCGGAGGCCGCCGAGGCGCCGCCGCCACCCGAGCCCGCGGCGCCGCCGGCGAGCGAAGGGGCCCAGCGGATCAAGCAGGACCTGGACTGGACCGCCGTCTCCCCGGACGACCAGGTCGCGCTGATCCAGACCGGAGACCTGCGCGGCCTGTGCGTGGCGGAGTGCTCGAAGACCCACGCCAAGCAGCAGCTGTGGCGCGCCGACAAGTGCTTCGGCACCAAGCTCGACCTGCGCTTCATCTCCAACGACTGCGAGAAGGTGGTGGTGATCCACCAGCTCCCCAAGGCGTCGGGCATCCCGCAGCAGACGGCGGTGGGCGAGGTGTTCCACCGCGACAAGCGCGAGTACACGATCAACGCCGGCGCGACGGTGAAGGACTGGTCCAAGGTGCGCAGCGCCGGGTCGACCTTCTACTGGGTGGCGGGGACGCTGGGCATGCCCGGCACGCCGCCCCGCTACAGCGCGGACGGGCAGTCGGTGGAGCTGACGACGGTGGACGGCACGAAGCACTCGATACCCCTCACGGTGAAACAGTGATGCGAGCAGCGGCAGCGATCCTCCTGGCGGTGTGCGTGGCGAGCCCGGCGCTCGCGGCAGGCGGCGGCCCGAGGGCGGTGGTGGACTACGGGCGATTCCCCCTGGCGTTCGAGGAGAACCAGGGGCAGCTGGATCCGCCGGTGCGCTTCGCCGCGCGCGGGCGGGACCTGGCGGCGCTGCTCACCGACCAGGGGCCGGTGCTGGTCTCCAGCGGCGGGCGGGTGAGGATGGCGCTCCAGGGCGCGTCCGGCCCGGCCGCGGCCCCGGTGGCCGAGCGCGCGCTGCCCGGGAAGGTGAACGTGCTCCTCGGGAACGACCCGTCGAAGTGGAGGACGGGCATCCGCACCTTCGAGGACGTGCGCTACCGCGGCGTGTACCCGGGCGTGGACCTGGTGGTGCACGGGCGGCAGGGGCGGTTCGAGTACGACTTCGAGCTGCAGCCGGGCGCGTCCGCGGAGCTGATCCGCGTCCGCTTCGAGGGCGCGAAGGCGAAGCTCAACGCGCGCGGGGAGCTGGAGCTGGTGCTGCCGGGCGGCGGTGGGACGCTGGTGCAGCGCGCGCCGGTGGCGTACCGGTCGGGCGACAAGAAGAAGGTGGCGGCGCGGAACCGGGTGTTCGCGGACGGCTCGGTCGGGTTCTGGGTGGACCGGAAGGAGCGCGGCGCGGCCGTGGTGATCGACCCGGTGCTCGTCTACTCCACGTACCTGGGCGGGACCCAGAACGAGTTCCCGGTGGGGATGGCGGTGGACCTGCTGGGCAACGCGTACATCACCGGGAACACGCTCTCCACCGACTTCCCCACCGCGGTGGCGTTGCAGGGCACCAACCACGGCGGGCAGGACGTCTACGTGGCCAAGGTCGACGACACCGGCGGGGCGCTCGTGTACTCGACGTACATCGGCGGCTCCTCCGACGAGACCGGCCGCGACCTGGCGGCGGACGCGTCCGGCGCGGTGTACGTCGCCGGGTACACCGCGTCCGACGACTTCCCCGTCGCGAACGCGTTCCAGCGCACCCTCAACGGCTTCCAGGACGGCTTCGTCTTCAAGCTCAGCCCCAGCGGGAACGCGATGGTGTACGGGACGTACTTCGGTGGATCGGCGGACGACCTGATCAACGGGATCGCGCTGGACGCCTCCGGCAACGCGTACATCACCGGGAATACCGGGTCGGACGACTTCCCCACCGCGAATGCGTTCCAGGCGGCGCTCGCCGGCGGGCATGACTCGTTCATCTCGGAGCTCTCCGCCAACGGGCAGACCCTGCTGTACTCGTCCTACCTGGGCGGGTCCGGCGACGACTTCGCGCGCGAGATCGCGGTGGACCCGACCGGCGCGGCGTACGCCGTCGGGTACACCAACTCCTTCGACTTCCCGCGCGTCAACGCCGTGCAGGGGTCGCGGGCCGGGGGCACGGACGCGTTCCTCGCCAAGGTGAACCCGGCGGGAACGGCCGTCGTGTACGCCACGTACCTGGGAGGGACCGCCTACGACGAGGCGGACGACGTGACCGTCGACGCGACCGGCGTGGTGACCGTGGGCGGCTACACCTCCTCCGCCACCTCCTTCCCGCTGGTGAACGCCCAGCAGACCACATACGGCGGCAACCCCTCCGACGGGTTCCTGACCCGGTACAACGCCGCGGGGGACGCGATCGTCTTCTCCTCGTTCATCGGAGGGAACGGTCAGGACGGCGTGCGCGGTGTGGCGGCGGACTCCACCGGCGGCGTCTACCTCGGCGGCTACACGTCCTCGACCAACTTCCCCAACAACGGCTCCCCGCCGCAGTCGAGCAACGCGGGCGGCTCGGACGCGTTCATCGCCCACTTCGACTCGACGGGTGCCCGCGACTTCTCGACCTACCTCGGTGGGTCGGGCGGGGACTTCGGCCGCGGGTTGGCGGTGGACGGCTCCGGGAACGTGTACGCCACCGGGGAGACGTCCTCGACCGACTTCCCGCTGGCCGGCACCTCCATCCAGAACACCAACCGGGGAGGCATCGACGCGTTCCTGGCCAAGGTGGGGACCACCACCGTCCAGGTCACGGCCGTGAACCCCAGCTCCGGGCCGACGGCGGGCGGGACGGTGATCAGCATCACCGGGGTGAACTTCAACACCGGGTCGACGGTGACGGTCGGCGGGACCATGTGCGCCAACGTGACGGTGATCAGCACCACCACCATCACCTGCACCACGCCCGCGCACACCCCGGCCACGGTAGACGTGACGGTGAACCGGCGGGTGAGCGGGTCGGCCACGGCGACCAACGCGTTCACGTACGAGGTCGTCACGACGCCTCCGCCCACCCCGACCATCACGCGGATCGCCCCGCCGTCCGGGACGGCCGCCGGCGGGACCCCCTTCACCCTCACCGGCACCGACTTTCAGCCGGGCGCGACCATCACCTTCGGCGGGACGGCGGCGACCAATGTGTCGTTCGTCAGCCCGACGACGCTCACGGGTGATACGCCCGCGCACGCGGCGGGGGCGGTGGACGTGGTGGTGACGAACCCGCAGGGACAGCCGCCGACGGCGACGCTCGCCGGCGGGTACACGTACGTCGCGGGGCCGGCGGTCACGGACATCACGCCGAGGGCGTCGCCGGTGACCGGGCAGACGACGGTGGCGATCACCGGGACGGGGTTCGCCACCGGGGTGACGATCAGCATCGGCGGGAACCCGCTGCTCATCCCGTCGGTGGCGGGGCCCACGCGGGTGACGGGGGTCGCGCCGCCGCATCCGCCGGGGGTGGTGGACGTGCTGGCGATCAACCCCGATGGGCAGCGCGGCGCGCTGGTGGGGGCGTTCGTGTACGCGTCGCCGCCGTCGGTGAGCTCCATCTCGCCGGTGATCGGTCCCTCGGTGGGGGGGACGCGGGTCACCATCATGGGCGCGAACTTCGTGAGCGGCGCCACGGTGACCATCGATGGGGTGAACGCGGTGGGGGTGGGGGTGACGTCCGCCACCCGGATCGACGCCACGACGCCGGCCCACGCGCCCACGCAAGGTGGGGTGGACGTGGTGGTGGCCAATCCGGACGGGCAGAGCGCGCAGCTCCCGCGGGCGTTCACGTACGAGGCGCCGCCGCAGGGGTACGCGGGGTGGTCGTGCGGGTGCTCGTCGGGTTCGGGCGCGTTCGCGCTGCTCGCAGGGCTGGCGGCGATGGCGCTGCGGCGGAGGAGGCGGGCCGCGCGCGTGGTCGTGGTGGCGGCGCTGGCGGTGATGATCGCGCCGGTGGCCGCGCGCGCCGGCGCCCCGATGAGGCCTGACGCGCGCGAAGCGCCCACGACGGATGAGGCGCGCATCGCGACGCCGATGATCGTGGCCGCGGGGCCGACCAGCCCCAAGCCGGTGAGCCTCACCGCCGGTACCTCCGCGCCCGCCCCGGCCGGATCCAAGGCGCCCACCGCCGCGACGCCTCCGGCGAACACCACCGCCGGCCCGAAGCCCGCGGCGACCGGCGGCACGGCGGCGCCGGCGACGGGGACCACGAGCACCAGCCCTGGAGCGAAGGCGGGGGCCGCGACCAGCACCGCGACTCCGGCGCCTGGCGCCGCGACCACGGCGACCACGGCCCCCGCGACCTCCTCGACTCCCGCCTCGGGCGCGCCGAAGCCCGCGCCCACGAGCCCGGCCGCGAGCGCGGCGCCGGCCGCCTCCTCCGTGAAGCCGGCGCCGCTGGTGGCGCCCGCGCCGAAGAAGGAGGACGCGGATCCCTTCCGTGAAGAGCCGACCACCTCGCTGGTGAAGGTGACGGCGACGGGGTTCGGGGACGTCGTCGGACGGCGGGTCGGGGCGGAGCTGGGCGGGAGCGCGGGCGTGGTGCCCTGGGTGGACCTGGGGCTGGCGGCGACGCTGGGGCCGAAGGTCGGCGGGCGGCTGACGGTGAGCCTTCACACGCCGCGGCCGCAGAGCGGGCTCTCTCCGTTCCTGCAGCTGCGCGGCATCTTGAACCCGGTGCCGGAGGGGCTGGGCGTGGGCGGCGGGGCGTGGCTGGGTGGGGCGCTGGAGGCGGGGCCGGGGCGGTTGATGCTCGGGGTGGCGGGGGAGTACGTCGCCGGGCCGCGGCAGTACCTCCCGCTCGGAGTGTGGATCCTGGGCGGCTACGAGTTCGACCTGCTCAAGCCCGAGCGGCCGGGTGGGTTCGCGCTGCTGCGCGGGCGGGTGATGGACCTGGAGGAGAAGCCGCTGACCGCGGTGGTGACGTTCCCGGGGTCGCCGGCGCCGCTGGCGGGGAAGAAGTACGACGCGTCGCCGACGTTCGAGGCGCGGCTGCCGCCGGGCGAGCACGCGGTGGAGGTGCGCGCGCCCGGGTACCTGGTGCGCGGGAAGAGCCTGGTGGCGCATCCGAACGAGACGCTGGTGGTGGATTTCACGCTGCGGCCGGAGCCCCAGGAGCGCAAGGCGGAGCTGACGGACACGTCGATCGAGATCCGCCAGATGATCCAGTTCGAGTTCAACAAGGCGCGGCTGCTGAAGGAGTCGTACGAGATCCTGGACGAGGTGACGGACATCCTGCTCCAGCACAAGGAGCTGAAGATCCGCATCGAGGGTCACACCGACGACGTCGGCGGCGCGGAGTTCAACCGGAAGCTGTCGCAAGCGCGCGCCGAGGCGGTGCGCAATTACCTCGTCGACTGGGGCGTGGAGCCGGAGCGGTTGGTGCCGGAGGGCTACGGGCTCACCCGGCCCATCACGACCAACGCCACGGAGGCGGGACGCGCCGCGAACCGGCGGGTGCAGTTCAAGATCATCGGGAAGTAGGGGTCAGATGCCGGCGAAGAGCCGGTCCACCGACTCGCGAAGATCAGGAAGCTCCGGGTGCTCGGGAGTCATCTCGCCTGACCCGTAGCGCGATACGCCGCGCTTGGTGACGACGACGACCTCCCGCTTGGACGGAAGCACGAGCCAGACAATCTTCGTGTCGTGCTTCAGGTACCACCGAGCCTTCGCACGCAGCGCTGGTTCCCGCTCCGGCTTTTCCTTGCCCTCGACCTCGATAGCCAGCACGGGAGGCACGCGCATGAAGCCCTTCGGGAGGGGGCGCTTCTGGAAGCGCCACACCGCCACATCCGCGCCCCGTCGATCACCGCCAAGTCGAATCCCGGCCTCGTTCGTGCCCCCGGTGAATTCCGGGTGCGTCTCCAGCCAATTCCTGACCATCGCTGCGAGGTTCAGAGCCACGCACGACTGCCTCGCCCCACACGGCGGCATGAACAGCAACCTCCCCCCCACCCACTCCAATCGCCCATCCACCTGAGGCCACGTGCTCAGGTCGTCCGGGTCGAACCCTCTCGGCACCCGCAGCTCGACCGGAAGCTTCAGCGGCAATCGCTGGTAGTCCATGTCCGCGTCAGTCGCTTCCATGTCGGACGCTTCGTCCACGCGCGCAGAATGGCCGCACCTCTGACAATCACGGGAGCGCGACCGCCACGCTCACCGCCGACCGCCCTACCGACACACGGATCGCTCCGCCGGACGCGGCGTCGTCGCGCGGGTGCAGCAACACGGGCAGGAACCATCCGATCGCGCCGCCGACCAGCGCGCCCGTCGCCACGTCCGTGAGGTAGTGCTTGTCCGCCGCCATCCGGAGGTACGGCGCGGCCAGCGCGAGCGGCAACCCCACCGCCCACAGCAGCCACCGCTGTGGATAGTCGCGGAGCTCCGCCACGCTCAACGTCGCGAACAGCAGCGCGAAGGCGGTCGTCGAGTGCCCGCTGAAGAACGAGACGTCGTTGTCGAGCGGATTCGCGGTGAGTGGCTTCTGCGCGTCCGGCAGCACGTGGACGAAGGGCCGCTCGCGCCCGGCGATGAACTTCACCGTCTGGTTCAAGAGCCCCGCCGCCACCGCCGCCTCCCCGATGATCAGCGCGTCCTTCCCCCACCGCCCGATCGACCCGCTGCTCGCGGCCAGGTACCCGTCCAGCCCGAACATCGCCGCCGGCATCAACAGGTAGACGTCGACGTTGCTCGCCGAGTCCGCCAGCCCCTGCCGATCCAGCGGCCACACCACCGCCGCCCTCGCCGCCGCATCCACCGGGTTCAGCGCGTCCACTCCGCTCGCATCCCGGTCGCACCATCTGCACGCCGACGGCGCCAGCGCCGACTTGAACGCCACCTCACTGGCCAGGTACAGCGCCAGCCCGCCACCCGTGAACGCGCCGTCCCCCGCCCAGTTGACCTGGAGGTCGTGTACCGCGGGGACCTGCGCCACCGAGATCGCCACCGCGGCCGCCAGAGCGTGGAGCATCCACCCACCATACCTGGGAGACTGGGAACCGTCGCACCGGAGGAGAGACCACGATGACGGACTGGACGCTCTGGCTGCTGGCGGCGCTCGCGCTGGCGAGCGCGTTCTTCGCCGCCCAGGCCATCCGCGCGCGCGTGCGCCCGCGTCGAAACGGCGCCATCGCCGCGCTGGTGGTCGCCGCGCTCTTCGTCGGATTCGCGGTGATCAACTCCATCCAGACCAGCTCCCGCCTCCCGGAGATCCTCGAGCTGGTCGGCGACCCCGCGGTGCGGTCGAACATCGAGGCCCAGGTGCGTTCGGAGCTCTCGCACCGCGTCGCCTTCTCGATCCTCGCGGCCATGCCGGCCCTGGCGTTGGGAATCGGATTCCTGGGCCCCAGGCGAAGCACTCCCAAGGGTTAGAAGGTCCGACACGCCCCACCGAGCGGGTGTCAGACCCCTCCATAGAGTGGGGAGGGCATGTCCCCTCCCATCCGCGTATACCCTGACGCCGACCGGGTCGAAGAGGCGCTCGTCGCCGCCGCGACCGAAGGGGACGGCTTCGCGGACGGCTCGGCCTTCCTCACCTTCGGCGAGCTGGTGGACGTCCTGGGCGGGGCGCGCGCGCTGGGGCGGAGGCCGTGCTCGCCGCTCACCGCGCGGGTGGTGCTGTGGTCGGCCGCGCAGAAGCTGGGCCCCGGCCCCTTCGGCGACTTCGTCCACGAACCCGCCTTCGCCCGCGCCGCGCTGGACCTGGTCTTCGAGCTGAAGGCCGGCGCGCTCACCACCGACGAATTCGCCGCCGCCGTCGCCGAATTTCCCGCCGCCCGCGCGGAGCGCGCCCACTACCTGTGCCGCCTCTACGCCGCCTACGAATTCCGGATGGCGGAGCTGAAGCTGGCGGATCGCGAGGACGCGGTGCGCGGCGCCCTCCACCAGCTCCAGCAA
The DNA here is from genome assembly GCA_035637895.1 of Myxococcaceae bacterium. GTDB lineage: Bacteria > Myxococcota > Myxococcia > Myxococcales > Myxococcaceae > DASRBA01. The sequence continues at coordinate 9,301 of DASRBA010000121.1, read as the reverse complement.
GGCGAGCTGCCCGAGGCATTCGTCCGCGCCGGCCGCCTGGAGCTGCGCGACCTCTACGACTTCCCGCCGCTGCGGCTGGAGCTGGTGCTGGCCCTCGCCCGGGTGTGCGAGGCGAAGCGGGTGGCCCTGCTGCTGGAGCTGCCCGGCCTGGGGAGCGCGGCGGTGGACGTGGCGGTGGATCCGGTGCTCGGCGCGGTCGAGCGCGCCGGCGCGGAGCTCACCTTCCTCGACGCGCAGAAGCCGGACCTCTTGGCGGAGGGGCGGCCGCTGGCCGCGCTGGGCGCGCACCTCTTCCGGCCGGAGGCGAAGCGCGGCGTCGCCGCCGAGGTGGCCGAGCACCTGGAGCTGTTCAGCGCCGCCTCGCAGGTGGAGGAGTGCCGGCAGCTCGCGCGGCGGACGGCGTCGCTGGTGAGCGCGGGCGTCCCGCCGGAGCAGGTGGCCGTCGCCTACCGCGACCTGGGCGAGGAGGCGGAGCGGATGGTGGAGGCGCTGGAGGAGCTGGGCATCCCGGCGCGCCTCCGCCGCGGAGCGCCGCTGCAGTCCACCGCCGCCGGGCGGGTGGCGCTCTCGCTGCCGTTGCTGGTGGACGACGCGTTCCCCGCGGAAGACGTGGCGCACCTCGTCTCCAGCCGCTACCTGCCGGAGGTCTCCCGCCCGGAGCTGGACGCCCCCGCGCGCTGGCTCCAGCTCGCCTCCGTCCGCGACGACCGGGTCGGCGCGCGCGGCGAGAAGGGCGCCTACGAGGTGCGGCTCACCCACCTGGCGGACCGGATGGACCGCCAGGTGGACCGGAAATCCGCCGGCAGCGGGTGGGGCGCGCGGCAGCTCCTGGAGCGCTGCCAGAAGCTGTTCGCCATCCTCCGCCAGCTTCCCTCCGAGGCGCCGGCGCTCCAGCATTTGACGCGGTGGTGGCGGGCGCTCGGCGACCTGGGGCTGGCGAAGGCGCTGGAGCGGCCCGAGCCGCGCGGGTCGGAGGGGACGACGCTGGGGAAGGCGGTGATGCGGGCGCTCGCCAGGGACCAGGCGGCGTCCGAAGCGCTGCGCGCCATGTACCGCGAGCTGCACCTGGCGTTCGACCAGACGGGCGCGGGGCAGGCGCGGCTGAGCCGGCGCGTCTTCCACCGTTGGCTCCAGGACGCCGCGCTGGACTTCAACCTGGCGCCCCGCGGCCCGCGGGCGGGGGCGGTGCGGGTGCTGGACCTGCGGCAGCTGGTGGGCCGGTCGTTCGCGCACGTGTGCGTGGGCGGGATGACCGACGGGCGGCTGCCGGGGCGCGAAGCCCCCAGCGCGCTCTTCCCGGACGAGGACCGGCGGCGGGTGAACCGCTTCTTCAAGCGGGACGCGTTCCGTCTCTCCACCGGCGAACCCGACGGGCGCGCGCCCTGGCGCGTCGCCGAGGACCGGCTGCTGTTCGCGCTCTCGCTCGCGGCCACGCGCGGGAAGGCGACGCTGTCGTTCGCCCGGCTCACCTCGGAGTCGCAGGAGCAGATCGCCTCGCCCTTCCTGGTGGAGCTGGAGCGGCTGACGGGCGCGAAGGTGGAGCAGCGGGAGCTGCGGCCGGTGCCGCTGCTGGACGAGGCGTACTCGGCCTCGCAGCTCCGGGAGCGGGTGGCCATGGAGGTGCTGGGGCGGCCGGAGCTGCGCGTCTCCCGGATGGACCCCGCCGCCTCGGCGATGGGCCGGCACTTCGCGCGCAAGGACTGGCTCCGCGCCGCGGGCGAGCTGGTGGCGATCGAGGTGGAGCGGCTGTTCTTCTTCTCCGACCCGGACCAGGAGGTGGGGCCGCACTCGGGGATGGTGGGCGTGGGCGAGCTGGAGGCCGCGCTGCGCGAGCGCTTCCGCTTCGGCCCGGAGCGCCCGCTCTCCGCCTCCGCGCTGGGGCGGTTCGGCAACTGCTCCTTCCAGGGGTTCGCGGCGTTCGTGCTGGGGCTGGAGGAGCCGGAGTTCCCGGGAGAGGAGCTGGCCCCCAAGGACAAGGGCTCCTTCTGGCACCACCTGCTGGAGGAGCTCTTCCCGCGGCTCCGCTCGGCCGGGTTGCTGGGGCGGCCGCTGGAGGAGATCCCGGACGGGATGATCGACGAGGCGCTGGAGGTGGCCCAGGCCAGCACGGAGGCGCGCGCGCACGTCGGGCACCCCGCCTTGTGGGAGATCGACCGGGCGCGCGCGCGGGAGATGGTGCGGCGCGTGCTGGCGGCCGAAGGGAACGGGTTGCCCTTCCCGCAGCACGAGCCGGAGTACGCCGAGCTCACCTTCGGGCGGCGGAATTCGCCCGAGGGGTGGAGGCACGTGGTGGTCCCCGGCGCGGGCGGGGAGCAGGACGTCTCCGTGGAGGGGAAGATCGACCGGCTGGACCGCGGGCCCAGCGGGTGGGCCGTCATCGACTACAAGTCCGGGTCCGTCCGGAAGGCCGACCTGAAGCAGGAGCTGCTGGAGACGGAGTTCCAGCTCCCGCTGTACCTGCTGGCGGCGCGGAGCGCGGGCGCCACCCGGGCGGCGCACGCGGCGTGGGTGGGGCTGAAGACGGGCGAGCCGCTGACGCTGATGGAGGTGGTGGAGGCGGCGAAGGTCGGGACGCTGGAGGAGATCCTGATCACCGACGCGTCCGCCCGGAAGCGCCTCGAGGGGGAGGGGAAGCGGAACCTGGCCAACGCGGTGCACGCCATCGTGGGCGAGCTGCGGCGCGGGCGGTTCGCGGCGCGGCCCAGGGACTGCGAGTTCTGCTCGTACCGGGCGGTGTGCCGGATCACGGACCGGCGGCTCGAGGAAGAGGTGGTGGTGTGATGGGGGCGGCCGCGATGAGACTCGATGACGGACTTGGGCCGCTCGCGCTGGAGCAGAACCTGGCCATCATGGCCGGGGCCGGCGCGGGGAAGACGTACTCGCTGATCACCATCGGGCTCCACCTCCTGTCCGGGGCACGGGCGGAGCCCACGCCGCTGCAGCCGGCGGAGCTGTGCCTGCTCACCTTCACGGACAAGGCGGCGGCGGAGATGCGGTCCCGCCTGCGCGAGCGCCTGGACGCGCTGGCGACCGGGGAGGCTCGTGCGAGTGACGAGGCGGATCTGCGCGCGTCGTTCGCGGCGCTGGGGAGGTCGTTCCCCGGGCCGGAGTTCTGGCGGCGGGTGCGGGACGACCTGGGGTCGGCGTGGATCGGCACCTTCCACTCGCTGTGCGCGCAGCTCTTGCGGCGCGCGCCGGCGGGGTTTGGCGTGGATCCCAGCTTCAAGCTGCTCGACGAGCGCGAGGCGACGCTGCTGCGGCGCGATACCGCCGAGCGGGTGGTGCTGGACGCGCTGGAGCGGCGGGAGCCGGAGGTGGTGGACCTCTGCCGCGAGCTGGGCTTCTCGGCGCGCGGGCGGGTGCTGGGGATGGTGGGCGCGCTGGGCGACGTCCTGGTGAAGCTGCGCGAGGAGGGGCTGAGCGCGGACCAGGTGGCGATCACCCGGAAGGAGGAGGCGCGGGCGGCGTTCGACGCGGCGCTGGAGCGGGTGCGGGAGGCGGCCTCGAGGGCCGCGTCGCTGGAGGGGCCGCGCGGTCGGTTCTTCCCGTGCGTGTCCGCCTGCCTGCGGGCCCTGGACGGGATGAAGTACGAGACGTTCCTGCACGCGGACCGCTGGCCGGCGCTGCGGGCGGCCATCGAGGCGGAGCGGACCATCGCCAACCAGCGCAACGAGCTGGGCGAGGCGCTCAAGGACCTCAAGTGGAACGCGCTCGGGCGGGACCGGCCGATGCTCAAGGGCCTGCTGGAGCACTACGCGGCGGTGGACGTGGTCCGGCACGAGGCCGCCTTCCGCCGCCTGCTGGGGGAGTTGCAGGACCGGCACCGGGGGGAATTGCGGAAGCGCGCGGCGCTCGACTTCTCGGAGCTGCTGATCCGCGCGCGCGACCTGCTGCGGGACCACCCGGTGGTGCGGCGCGAGGTGCAGGACCGGATGCGCGCGCTGCTGGTGGACGAGTTCCAGGACACCAACCGGTTGCAGCTGGAGCTGGTGACGCTGCTGTCGGAGCGGCGGGAGGGCGGACCGCGGCCGGTGGAGGCCTCCGGCGTGCTGGAGCTGCCGCTGCAGCCGGCGTTCGTCTGCGCGGTGGGGGACCGGAAGCAGTCCATCTACGAGTTCCGCGGGGCGGACGTCTCGGTGTTCGGGCAGCTGGCGGCGCTGGTGGAGCGGAACGGCGGTCGGCGGCACTACCTGAAGACGAACCGGCGGTCGGTGCCGGGGCTGATCGCCTTCTTCAACCGGATGTTCCGGTCGGTGCTGGTGGCGAGGGAGGGGGCGGCCTCGGCGCGGGACTACGAGGTGGTGTACCAGCCGGAGGGCGACGACCTGGAGCCGCACCGGACGCTGCGGGCTGGGCGGCTGCACGTGGAGCGGGTGGTGTACGAGCCGGCGGAGCGGGCGCCGGAGAGCCGGGCGCAGGACGCGACGCTGGTGGCGCGGAAGATCCGGCAGCTGCTGGCGCCGCGGTCGGGGCTGAAGATCCAGGGGGCGGACGAGAAGGTGCGGCCGGCGGTGGGAAGGGACGTCGCCATCCTGTTCCGGCGCTTCACGTATCTGGAGGTGTACCGGCAGGCGCTGGCCCGGGCGGGGATCCCGCACCGGGTGGTGCGCGGGCGGGGGTTCTACGCGGCGCAGGAGGTGGTGGACCTGGCGTCGCTGCTGTCGGTGATCGCCGACCCGTCGGACGCGCTGAGCTTCGCGGCGGTGCTGCGGTCGCCGCTGGTGGCGCTGAGCGACGCGTCACTGTACCGGCTGGCGGACCAGTGCGGCGGGCGGCTGCACCTGAAGTCGGTGCGGGCGGTGGAGCGGCCGGCGCTGGTGGGCTTCGGGGCGGGGGAGCTGGAGCGGCTGGACCGGTTCCTGGACCTGCACCACCGGCTGCGGTCGGAGCGGGACCGGCTGGGGCTGCGGGTGCTGCTGCAGGTGGCGCTGGAGGAGACGGCGTACCGGGTGGCGCTGGCGGGGTCGCCGTTCGGGGAGCAGGCGCTGGCGAACGTGGAGAAGCTGCTGGAGCTGGCGGGGCGGTGGGACGCGACGGGGGCGGGGGATTGCCAGGCGTTCGCGGCGGAGCTGCTGGCGCTGGCGGACGCGGAGCCGGCGGAGGCGCAGGCGGACGTGATGGACGCGGGCGACGAGCGGGCGGTGTCGCTGCTCACCATCCACCAGGCGAAGGGGCTGGAGTGGCCGGTGGTGGTGGTGCCGGACCTGTGCGCCGGGCCGATGCCGCAGACCAAGCGGGTGCTGTTCGACCGGTCGATGGGGCTGGGGTTGAAGCCGTGGGTGGAGGGGGAGCTGGAGGTGGGGCGGTCGCCGCGGCAGCAGCAGATCGCGGACGAGCTGGCGCGGCGGGAGGAGGCGGAGTACCGGCGGCTGCTGTACGTGGCGATGACCCGGGCGCGGGACCACCTGGTGCTGTCGGGGCAGTGCAAGGGGATGCGGTCGGCGACGTGGCGCGGGTACCTGGACCGGGCGCTGGAGTCGGACGCGGAGCTGCGGGCGCTGGTGGCGGACGCGAAGGAGGGGGACGTCCCGGAGATGAGGGTGTCGGGCGGGGTGCAGGGGTCGCTGCTGCTGGATGGGGAGGAGCGGGTGGTGGCGGCGGAGGCGCGCTGCGAGCAGCCGCTCCCGCTCCAGCCGAGGACGGCGGTGCTCCCGGTCACGCACCTGCAGTCGTACGTGCTCTGCGAGCGGAGGTACCTGTACGCGCACGTGGTGGGGCTGGCGGAGTTCCCCATCCACTTCGAGGTGGACGCGGAGCCCGAGCTGGAGCCGCTGCTGCCGGGGCGGACGCGGAGCCCGAACGATCCCCGGGCGCGGGGGACGCTGGCGCACGCGCTGCTGGAGAAGGTGGATCTGGAGGCGGCGGCGGATCCGGGGAGGCTGGACGAGGCGCTGCGGCGGTTGTTGTGGGAGCTGGGGCAGGAGCCGGACACCCAGGACGCGCGGGAGATCGCGGCGTGGGCGCGGGGGTTCCTGCTCACTCCGTACGCGGCGTCACTCCGCGGGGCGCGGGTCATGCGCGAGGTTCCGTTCGCGCTGAAGCTGGACGCGCCCGGGAGCCTGAGCGTGTTCCTGAAGGGGCAGATCGACCTGCTGGTGATCGACGAGGCGGGGACGGCGACGGTCATCGACTACAAGGCGAGCGAGCGGCACCCGGAGGGGTTGCAGCCGTACGGGTTTCAGCTGGACTGCTACGCGCTGGCGGCGAGGAAGCTGGTGGGGGCGGACGCGCCGCTGCGGACGGGGATCGCGTTCCTCAAGGAGAAGAACCCGGGCCCGGACTTCCGCGCGGACGCCCGGCCCGAAGCCCTCGCGGCGGTCGAGGCGCGCCTGGCGGCCGCCGCGGCGGACCTGGTGGCGAGGAGCCGCGGCACCGACTTCCGCGGCCGCGACGCCGCGTACTGCGCGTCCATCCGGTGCGGCTACCAGTACCGCTGTCACCCGTCGGCTGGCTCGCGAGTCTGATCTTCAGCCCCGAAGCCAGACCGGCTTTTGGTCATCAGGTCCGTAATAGCCCCACTCGCGTAGCGTGGAGCGAAACTGCGCGATGGTGCTCCCATCCGGGTTCGAGAGCTCGACTTCGTATCTTCCACCCGAGTACGCCTCGATGATGTACCCGAGCATTCCAGGCAAGGTGCCTTCCGATCGATGGCGATCGGTGACTGGTTTGACGCGTGAGTGCCGGGGCAGCATCGGCCATCTAAAACGAGTGTACCCGAGGAGCGCTGTGGGCTGGCTCGCGGGTCATCGGCCCGACGCTCTCAACTCCGTGAGCCAAGCGAGGAAGTCCTCACTTTCGTATAGGAATGGCCGATCCGTGCTGATGAGATCAGCTCCGCTCATCGATTGGAGGGCTCGCCAGATTGCGGAATCGGAGATGCGGGGATCGTCCGCGAGGACCCACTGCTTGGCCCACGTCGCGACCTGGTCCCTGGAGTATCGCCCTTCAGCAAGCCCTTGAAGGCGATCGGCGACCTCGGCTCGACTCGGCTCTGCGGGTGCTGGTCTAGCGTGGACCGACATAGTTGCCATTCGCGTCGAAGATCTGATGGACCTTTGGGTCTCCGGTCTCTGGCCGGATGCTGCGGACTGTACCTTGCTGGTCGAGCGTTTCGATCCACGTGCGCTTAGCGCCCGTGCTCGGATCCCACTCGCGGACCACACGAGCTCCGGTCATCTCGCCCGGGGTCCTGGCCGGCGTCACCCTGCCATAAAATCGTATCCGGCCGTTTTCGAGGACCTTCACACCCCCAGAGCCATACTGCTCGGCCTGCCTGAGGTACTCCTGAAGCTGGGCGCCCTTCAACGAGCTCGGTGCCTCGCGCTGGCCTTGGGCCGTGTCCGGAGGTCGCTGGGTAGCGGACATCTGGACAGTACTCGTCGTTGCGAGAGGAGGTGCGGAAGCGTTGCGCCCACCGATCGTAGCTGGCAGCGCCGCCACAACACCCGCGTCGAGTGCGCCAGAGGCGATGAGCTTCCGGACGGACTCGGCCAACTCGATGTACATCGTGCCACTCAACTCCATCGCCGCGGCACCACCCCCGAGCGCAGGTAACGGGGGAACCGGCGGCCCTCCGGTGGCGACCAGCTCGGCCAGCGCGCCTGCCGTCTCGTAGGCCGCGATGACACCGATGGTGATGTCCCATGCCGCCTTGGCGACCACCATTCGCTCCGCGTCCGCTCGGATGTGGGCCGTCCACCTCTGGAGGTACTCGAGCCAGTCCTGGATTCCCGGGGCGCTCGCGCGAAGGGCTCCCTCGATCCGCCTCGGGTCCTCGCTCAGCGCCGCCTCCAGGAGGGGCTTGAACTGGTTCCCGAAGGTCTCCTGCGTCCGAGCGAGGGTCAGGCTCAGCTCTCCGACCTGGTCGGCGTACTCCACGGTCGCGTGGACCGCGATCGCGAGCTCGATGAGCTGGGAGAGGACCAGGAGTGCCTGGTACTTCCTTCCGGCCGCGTCGAACTGCCCCGCCATCACCAGCGCGCGGGCTTGCTCAATCCGAGCACAGACGAGCGGGAGGGTTTCTTCGCCGAAGTAGATGCGGAAGGACCGTGTCGCCGATCCGTTCAGTTGCCGCGCGTCGAACCACATCTGGAGGGCGCGATGGCGGATGAGGTTGTCCAGTTGTGCGAAGTCGCGCGGAAGCGCGGGCGTGGGCTTGTTCTCGGTGAACAGCGGACAGCGCTCCCGAATCTCGGCCATGCACGCGGGCTGCGTGGCGAGGATGGCGATAAGCGCTCCGCAGAGAGCCGGACGGGACGGCATCTGCTCATTCTGACGCCGTCGCCCAGAAGTAGCTTCTGGTGGTCGTCGGCGGTCCTTTGGCGTCCTTTCAAGTCCTTTCCGGTCGTGAGGTCTGGTAGCTTGCCGGCCCATGACTCGCCCCCTGGCGACCCTGGTGCTGGCCATCGCGGCCTCAGCCAACGCCCAGCCGGAGTGCCTCCACCGCTGGAAAGCGTGGGAGCCGCAACGGACGGGCCTCTTCTTCTCCAAGGACCAGCCCGACCAGCCGGTCCAGACCGTCCACGTCGCCGGCGAGGTCGCCACGAACCTGATGTTGCCGAGCGAGGTGGACCCCTCCCAAACCAAGCTCGTCGGCGGCGACGGGCGCTTCGAACCACTGATGATCAGCGGCCGGTCGGTGGTCATCGTGCCACTTCGGGACCTGGCCTTCGACGAGAGCTTCTCGGTTCTGGTGAAGCTCAAGGATGGGACGGCGATGCCCTTCAGCCTCCGCGCTCCTCGACACCACGAGAGCACCGACGGTCAGGTCGACGTCTACCTGAACCAGGAAGACACCCTTGCGGTTCGGCGTGCACTACAGCTTGCGCGTTTGCGAGTCGAGGAGCTCGTCGCAGAGAACGAGCGCCACGTCCAAGAGGAGCTTTCGGTCGACCATGCCCTGGCGGCACTTCTGGCTCGAGACAAGAGCGAGCTCACGCCATTCACGATGGCCGGCTACAAGCTGCTGCAGGGGGGCGACGTGGAGCTCAAGGTCTTCACCTTCCGCCCGCGGAACCGGAAGGCGAACCTGGGCAAGGCCGCCGTGGCCTTCAGCGTCAAGAACAAGGACCCGAAGAAACCGTGGGAGTTGGAGGAGGTGCGGTTGATGTCCGCGACCACCGGGGACATGAAGGCGTTCGCGTCCAGGGCCTCGTCGCCATCTATTGGACCGGGTGAGACCGGAATGGTCGCCGTGGTCATGAACCTGGACGTCTTCGGCTCCGGCGTCGAGTCCGATCACCTCATCTTGGAGCTCTGGAGGGCGGGACCGGTGGCGCGCCAGGCTTCGGTGGAGCTCGTT
>DASRBA010000120.1:0-8655 GCA_035637895.1 Myxococcaceae bacterium | reverse complement strand
ACCCACTACTTCCCCGAGGTGGCGCCGACGCCGGTCATCGCGTTCGCGACCCTGAAGCTCGGCGCGGCCGCCGCGGCGATGGTGACCGCGAGCCACAACCCGCCCGAGTACAACGGCTTCAAGGTCTACTGGGGCAACGGCGCGCAGATCATCCCGCCCCACGACCAGGGCATCGCCGCCGCCATCGCCAGGGTGGAGCCGGCCAACGAGGTGAAGCTCCTCGACGCGGCGGAGGCGAAGCGGCGCGGCCTCTGGCGCGACGTGGGGGAGGAGATCGCCCGCGCGTACCTGGACGCCATCCTCGCCGAACGCGTGCACCAGAAGGCCGCGGACCTCTGCATCGTCTACACCGCCATGCACGGCGTGGGCGGCAAGTGGGTGGCGCAGGCCCTCCGGGAAGCCGGCTTCACCCGCGTGCACGTGGTGAAGGAGCAGCAGGAGCCGGACGGCGCCTTCCCCACCGTGCGCTTCCCCAACCCCGAGGAGCCCGGGGCCATGGACCTCTCCGTCGCGCTGGCGGAGCAGGTGAAGGCGGACGTGGTGCTGGCCAACGACCCGGACGCGGACCGGCTGGCGGTGATGGCGCGCGACGGCGCCGGGAAGCTGCAGATGCTCTCCGGCAACGAGGTGGGCGTGCTGCTGGGCCACTACCTGCTCACCCGGAAGAAGCCGCGCCCGGCGAAGCCGCTGGTGATCACCACCATCGTCTCCTCCACCCAGCTGGGGGAGATCGCCCGCGCGCTGGGCGCGCTCTACGACGAGCGCCTCACCGGCTTCAAGTGGATCGCCAACCGGGCGCTGGAGCGCGAGGCGCAGGAGGGCGCCACCTTCGTCTTCGGCTACGAGGAGGCGCTGGGGTACACGGTGGGGACGGTGGCGCGCGACAAGGACGGCATCGGCTCCGCGCTGGTGTTCGCGGACCTCGCCTCCTGGTGCGCCTCCCGCGGGACCACCGCCTTCGGCTACCTGGAGGAGATCCAGCGCGAGCACGGCCTCTTCGTGGCCCGGCAGCACAACCTCACCTTCAAGGGCGCCGAGGGCGCGGCCACCATCCGCGGCATCATGGACGGCTTCCGCCGGCAGCCGCCGGCGCGCGTGGGCGACCTCGCGGTGAAGGTCACCAAGGATTACCAGGCCGGCGTGCCGGGCTTCCCGCCCTCCAACGTCATCGCCTACGAGCTGGACGGCGGATCGCGGGTGACGCTCCGCCCCAGCGGCACCGAGCCCAAGATCAAGTACTACTTCGAGCTGCGCGAGCTGGTCCGCGCCGGAGAGCCCATGGCCGGGGCCCGCGGGCGCGCGCTGGGCCGGCTGCAGCAGCTCCAGGATTCATTCCTCGCGCTGGCCAGGGAGCGCGGGCAACCGTAGCCGAGAGGGGAGCGACGCCGATGCGGAGGACATTCGTCGCGCTGCTGCTGCTGCTGGCGTCGCCGGCGGTCGCGGCCGAGCGGAGCTGGCCGGTGATGTCCGGGGGCGCGGTGGGACCCAGCCACCTGGCGCTGCAGTTCCAGGCGGGCTGGCCCGGCCTGTCGCTGGCCGGCCTCTACGGGGTGAACGACAAGCTGGACGCCGGCCTGTCGCTGGCGTTCGCGTACGGGGCGGACGGTTCGCTCGGCTTCGGGCCCGGCCTGGTGCCCGGCTTCCGCCTCCAGCCCACCGTCCGGTACGCGCTGGTGGACACCGGCGCCATCCGGCTGGGCGCGTGGTTCGCCCCCGGCTTCGGGATGGACTACCTGCCCGGCGTCCCCACGCCGCGCATCCTGCTGCCGCTGGGGCTCACGGTGGGCATCGTCCCCAGCGAAGCGCTGGCCTTCCACGTGGGGCTGGACCTGCCCGTCTCCGTCACGCCCGGCACCTTCGGCGGGCTGACCTTCCCCATCCTGGTCGGCGGCGGCGTGGAGTACCACGTGGACCGCGCGCTGGCGCTCACCGCGCAGATGCGCATCGGCCCGGCCATCGAGCTCACCCGCCCCGGCGCTCCAGCCCACCTGGCGCTGGAGATCCTGGGCGGGCTGGCGTACCGGATCTGACCAGGGAGGTGCACATGCACGGCAACGCACGTATCGCGGCGCTCCTCGCGCTCGTCTCGATCACCTCGTGGGCCGCGGAGGAACCCGCGCCCCGAGCAGGCCAGGGCTGGACGCTGCTGGGGGCGCAGACCGTGGGCGACGGGGCCAACGTCGTCGCGGTGGAGGCGGGCTTCCCCGCCCTCGCGGTGACCTTCTTCCACGGCGTCACCTCCATCGAGGACGTCGGCGTCCGGCTGGCCTTCAACTACGGCTTCGAGGGGCTGGTGAGCGCCATCGTCCCCGGGATGCGCGTGGAGGGGCTGGCCCGCCTGCGCCTCCTGGACACCGGCCACGTGAACATCGGCCTGCGGGGCGGAGTGGGCGTGTTCGCCTACTTCACCGGCGCGTTCACGGTCCCCGGCGTCACCATCCCGCTCGGGCTGGACGTGGGCATCCCGGTGGGGAGCGCCTTCGCCATCTCCACCGGCGTGGGCCTCCCGCTGTTCATCACCTTCGGGAACACCGGCGGCCTCACCGCGCCCATCCTCTTCGACGCCGGCCTGGAGTACTGGCTGAGCAAGGCCTGGGAGGCCAACCTCCACGCCCGGATGGGGCCGGCGCTCAACGCCACCAGCCCGTTCGTCCAGGTGGGCTCCGCGCAGATCGCCTTCGAGCTCTCGGTGGGGATGGCCTTCAAGCTCTGAGCGCCCGGCTCAGAGATCGATGATCAGCCGCTCCATCTCGCCCGGCTTGACGTCGATCATCTTGTCCACCGACTTGGCGCCCAGCTTGAAGGTGATCTTGTGCTTGCCGGCCGGGACGTGGAGGGGGTTCGCCGGCGTGGCGGGGGTGGTGCGGCCGGTGGGCTTGCCGTCCACGAAGATCTGCGCGCCCTGCGGCTTGGTGGCGCAGGCCAGCTCCCCCAGCCGCTTCGGCGGGGGCGGGGCCCCGGTCCCGGGCACGGCGGCCACGCCCGGCTCCTTCTCCGCGGCCTTCTCCAGGGTGAGCGGGATGTTGATCTCCGCCTGCCCGTCCGAGCGGAACTTCCCGAAGGCGGTCTTGAAGCCCGCCTTCTTCGCCACGTACGAGTAGTCCTTCCCCACCGTCATCCCGGTCAGCCGCAGCCCGGGCGTCTTCCCCATCGCCTTGCCGCCGATGGAGATCTCCACGTCCGCCTCCTCGGTCTCGAAGACGGCGATGAAGAGCTTCGGGATGGCCGGCGTCGCCCCGCCCGGCGTCGTCGCGCCTCCAGGGGGCGGGTTGGTGGTGGCCATCCCCGGCGGCGGTGGGGGGATGGGGATGGACGGCGCCCCCTTGTTGGGCGTCTGCGGCACGTTCGGCGTGGTGGTCGTGGTGGTGGCCGGGCCCGGGGGCGGGGAGACGTGCGGGGCCTGCGGTGGGGGCGGCGGCTCCGACCCGTCCACGGAGGCCATGAAGTCGGTCACCGGCGGGGTGCGCTTGCTCACGGTGAGGCGGCGCTTGAGCGGGTGGAACCCGGACGCGATGGCGGTGAGCTCGTGGTCGCCCGGCTTGAGGTTGGCCACCTCGCTGTTCTTCACCGGCTGCCCGTCGACCTGGATGGACGCCTTGGCGGGGGTGATGTTGATCCACACCGGCTCGGTGGAGCTGCCGGTGAAGACCATGGCCAGGGTGATGACCAGCGACAGCGCCGCCACCGCCGCGCCGCCCACCACCAGCAGCTTGCGGCGGTCGATCGGCGCCGGGCCCACCACCAGCGAGCCGCGGGTGGCGCTCGGCCGGTACGGCGGCAGCTCCGGATCGCTCCGCTCCGCCGGGAGGTCCGTCACCACCGACGAGCGCTCCGGGGTTTGGCTCACCGAGCCGTAGGAAGACCGCCCGCCGGGGGGGAGGACGCGCGGCCGCTCCGCGCTGGTGGAGGGTTCGTCCGGCAGCGAATCGTCCATCCGCCCCACCACGAAGTTGCCCGTCTTCGGGCGCGGCGAGCCGGGCGCGGGTGGGCCCTTGGCGGCGCCTCCCCGCAGCGTCCCTGGGCGCTTCTTCGGCGGCGCCACCGGCTGGGGGAGCTCGCCGATGAAGGTCTCGCCGCGGCCCTCCAGCGACGGCCAGGCGGGCGGCTCGTCCTCGTCCGTCATCTCGGCGGTGGTGGAGCCCGGGTTGGTGATGGGGCCGGCGGAGGTGCCGCCCTTCTCGTCCCACCCCTCCACGGGCGTGTGGTTGCGCTGGTGCTGGGCGCCGAGCGTCGCCGGCGGCGCGGTGTCCTCCTCCGGCGCCGACCAGCCCTGGGGCGCGCGCATGTCCGTCTTCGCCCCGCCCCCGCCGAGCGTCTCCTCGTCCTCGGCGTTGGCGCGGCGGCGGATCTCCTCCAGCTCCGGGATGTCGCGCGCCAGCGTCTTCTCGTCCGGGCCCAGCTCCGGCTCCTCGTCGTCGTCCGCCACCCCGCGCAGCGCGGTGGAGGCGAGCGCGGCGGCATCCGAATTCGGGTCCAGGTCCTGCGGCGTCGGCGTCGGCGTCAGGGACTGCTCCTCCAGCGCCGGGATGTCGCGCGGCGCCGTGGAGGGCGCGTCGGTGCTGGTGACCGCGTCCTGGTACGGCGACGGCAGCGGGATGGCCTGGCTGGCGCTCACCTTGGGGAGCGGGATGTCCGGGAGGAGGGGCGCGATCGCGGGGGGCGGCGGGCCCTCGGGGGCCGGGAGCGGGATGGCGGAGGCGGGCAGCGGCACCGCCTGGTCGGTGACCGCCCGCTCCGGCGCCGGGAGCGGGATGGGGATCGAATCGGTGTTGGTCCGGGTGTCGAACTCCTCGCCCGCGGTGGTCTTCGGCTCCGGCTCCAGCCGGGGGATCTCCAGGTTGGTGACGGAGGGGATCTCCGGCCTCGGCGGCTCCGGGAGCGCGTCGTCCCCCAGCCCGCCCCTGGCCTGGGCCCCGCTGACCGCCGGCATCTCCGCCACGGTGCGGCTCATCGCCGGGTCCTCGGCCCACTCTCCCGTCTCGGGCGGGTGGGCGGCACTTCCGTTGACGTCGGTGCTCGAGACCGGCACCTCCGTCAGCATCGGCGGAGAACGCGGGCCGGGCGACGGCGAAGGCGAGGGCTTGGGAGTGGCGTGCCGCCCGGGCCCCTCGCGCCGCGCGGGCGGGCGCGGCGGCGGCCCCTGCTGGATGACGGTCTCGCCGCGGCCCTCCAGGGACGGCCAGGGGGGCGGCTCCTCCCTGGCGTGCTTCCCGTTCACCGGCGCCTGGGCGGGCTTGGCGCTGGCGTACGCGGGGCGCGGGTAGGTGGGCGCGTCGATCAGGTCGTCGCGCTCGGCGCCGATCTCCACCTTCTCGCCGCGGCCCACCCGGCGGTGCTCCTTCTGCGGCTCGGGGGTGATGAAGGTGTCCGTGGCGCCTTGCTTCTCGTTGACCGCGGTGGCGTCCCCGGGCGGGAGCTGGAAGGAGGGGATGCTGGGGTCGACGGAGATCGACGGCTCCTCCACGCCCATCGCCGCCGCCGCCACGTTCGCCGCCGCCACGTTCGCCTGGTGCGGCGAGGGGCCCCGGCGGGCCACCGGCCGCGCGTCGGGCCCCGACTTGAGCGCCGGCGGGCCCCCTCGCGGCGGCGCGGCGAACGGGCTCTGCGTCACCGCGGACGGCTCCAGCTCCGCGGGCTTCTGCATGGAGGTGAAGCGCTCCATCCGCCCGTGCTCGCGCTGGAGGTCCTCGGCGAACGCCTCCTTCATGAACACCGAGAGGTTCTTGGAGGAGTAGATGGTGTCGCCCACCAACTGGAAGCGGAGGAGGTCCTCCTGCATCTCCGACGCCCACTGGTAGCGCTCGGTCGGCTCGCGGGCGAGGGCGCGGTAGAGGATCTGCTCCAGCCCGGTGGGGATCTCCGGGTCGATCTCCCGGACCGACGGCACCTCCGCGTTGCGGACCTTCTCCACCACGGAGAAGTCGGACCCGCCCACGAACAGGCGCTCGCCGGTGAGCATCTCGAAGAGGATGTTGCCCACCGCGAAGATGTCGCTCCGGCGGTCGATCTGGCGGCCCTGGACCTGCTCCGGGCTCATGTACGCGAACTTGCCCTTGAGGATGCCGGCCTGCGTCTGGTGGGTGCGGTTGGCCGCCTTGGCGATGCCGAAGTCGATGATCTTGACCTCGCCCTCGTACGAGATGAGGACGTTCTGGGGCGAGACGTCGCGGTGGATGATGTCCAGGTTCATCCCGCGCCCGTCCTTCTTGCGGTGCGCGTAGTCCAGGCCCTCGCAGATCTTCGAGGCGATGAAGGCGGCCTGCGCGATGGGCATCCGCGCGTTGCCGGCCCGGAACCGGTCCAGGATGGTCCTCAGGTCCGGGCCGGAGACGTACTCCATGGCGATGTAGAAGGAGTCGTCGTGCTTCCCCAGCTCGTGGATGTGCACGATGTTGGCGTGGTTCAGCTGCACGCTGATCCGCGCCTCGTCGATGAACATCGTGATGAACTCCGCGTCCGCCGCCATCGTCGGCAGGATCTTCTTCACGGCCAGGACGCGCTCGAAGCCCTCGATGCCAAAGGCCTTCGCGATGAAGACCTCGGCCATGCCTCCCACGTTGATGCGCTCGAGGAGGAGGTACTTGCCGAAGAGGACGGGTGCTTTCATCGAGCTGGGGCCGGGCGGGGAGTTTCCCCCTGAAGTGCGCGCCTCGCCAAGGGGGGAAGGCACCAGGGGTGCGACATGTGAGGGTTAGCGCGCTTCCGGGTCGTACGCGGTGCCCAGGGCCGCCGGGGCGCCGCTCTGGCGCTGGCGGGTGGACAGCAACAGGAGGGTGAGCACGTAGGGGAGGGCGAGCAGGAAGCCCTGGGGGATCACCTCCAGCACCCCCGGCGCGGAGGACGCCAGGCCGATCCGCAGCGCGTTGCCGGCGGCGAAGAACAGCGCCGCCCCGAAGGCGCCCAGCGGCGTCCAGCGCCCGAAGACGATGGCCGCCACCGCCATGAAGCCCAGGCCGGCGGGCATGTGGTGCTCGAAGCGATCCAGGGTGGACGTGGAGAGCGCGGCGCCGCCCAGCCCGGCCAGCGTCCCGCTCCCCAGCACGGCCAGGGTGCGCAAGAGCGACACGGAGATCCCCATCGTCGCCACCGCGGCCGGCTTCTCTCCGGCCGAGCGCAGCCGCAGCCCGGCCGCCGTCCGCCAGAGGAAGAGGTGGAAGGCGAAGGGCGCCGCCAGCGCCAGGTAGGTCATCGCCGAGTGGCCGGAGAGCCCGCGCAGGAGCGGGACGGAGGCGAGGCCGGGGATGGTCCAGCGGTGGAGCTGTTCGATGGAGGGGGTGCCGGTGGGCGAGTAGAGCGATTCGAGGAGGAAGGTCATCCCCGCCAGCGCCACCAGGTTGAGCGCCATCCCGCTCACCACCTGGTCCGAACGCCACTTCACGCAGAGGTACGCGTGGATGGCGGCCAGGCCGGCGCCCGCGGCCATGCCTGCCAGCACGCCCACGGGGGTGGGGACCGCGAGCGCCGCCACCGCCGCGGCGAAGGCGCCCACCCGCATCATCCCCTCGACGCCGATGTTGACCACGCCCGAGCGCTCGGAGAGCACCGCGCCCAGCGAGGCGAAGATCAGCGCCGGGGCGTACTCCAGGGTGGAGAAGAGGAGCGCCTCCAGGACCTGGATCACGCCCCACCTCCGGCCGCGGCGGCGGTCGGCGCCGGAGGAGCCGGGGCGGCGGGGGCGGGTGGCGCCGCGGCGGGCGCGCGCTTCTGGCGGCGGGTGAGCGCCCACTGCCAGATCAGCCGGCCGGCGACGAACAGGAGCGCGAGGCCCTGGATCAGCTCGGGGAAGCTCTTGTGCACGCCCAGCAGCTGCATGCGCGTGCCGCCCGCGCGGAGGATGCCGAACAGCAGCGCGGAGGCGCCCACGCCCAGCGGGTGCGTCTCGCCGATGAGGGCGATGGCGATGCCGTCGAACCCGTAGGGCGCGCCGAGGGTGGCGGGGAAGCGCATCTCGGTGCCCTGGACGAGGATGGACCCCGCCACGCCGGCCAGCGCCCCGGCGAGCACCATGGCCTGCACCGCGCGCCGCGCCGAGGGGATGCCCGCCGCGCGGGCCGCCTCCGCGTTCTGGCCCATGGCGCGCGTCTCGAAGCCCAGCCGCGTGCGGAACAGCCAGACCCAGGTGGCGAAGGCGGCCAGCAGCGCCAGCGGGAAGCCGGCGTGCATGCGGGAGCTGTCGCTGAGCAGGCGGGGGAGGACGGCGGTGGGGAGGATCTGGTCCGTGCCGGAGATGGAGTTGACGCCGGTGGCGGTGGCGCGGAGCGGGCCCACCACCAGCCAGTTCTCCACCAGGCTGACGGCGATCCAGTTCAGCATGATGGTGGAGATCACCTCGTGCACGCCGCGGCGGAGCTTGAGCACCGCCGGGAGCACCGCGTAGGCGCCGCCCGCCGCCGCCGCGCCCGCGACGCAGACCGCGGCGTGCAGGCCGGGCGGCAGGGACATCTTGGCGCCCAGCACCGCGGCGGTGATCGCCCCCACCGTCATCTGCCCCTGCGCGCCGATGTTGAACAGGCCGGCGCGGTAGGCCACCGCCACCGAGAGCCCGGTGAAGGTGAGGATGGCCGCCTTGGTCGCCGCCTCGCCCCAGGGGCGGGTGAGCTGCGTCCAACTGCCCGTTTCGGAGAAGGCGTCCCAGTCGCCCAGCCCGCCGCGGAG
>DASRBA010000119.1:0-15097 GCA_035637895.1 Myxococcaceae bacterium | reverse complement strand
CCGCTGCCTGCTGCTCTCCCTCCGCGACGGCGACTTCGGGGACGCGTGCGACACCGATCAGCAGTGCGCGTCCAGGACCTGCGCGCGCCTCCTCCCTGAGGGCCCCGGCGCCTGCCGGTGCTTCCGCCCGTGCTCGGACGGATGCGCGGCCACTGGAGGAGGTGGACCTCGACTCGAATTCCTCCTCCTCACCTTGCTGTCGTTCCGTCGGTTTCGGCCGGTCGTTCCCCGGCACCAAGGCCGACGCGGCACCCCGAGCGCGGCGACCCGCCAGCGCCACTTCGAAAGGACCAGGGGAGGCTCCCCGGCGAGGATACGACGATGACCCTTCGAACGAACGATCCGTCGCCGCGCGCCTGGGCGAGATGGGCCGGGGGCCTGGCGCTGGCCCTGGTGGTCCTCGGCCCGTTCAGCATGTTGTACGTGCCGTCCACCGTCGTCGTGCCGGGCGATGCCGGCGCGACGGCCGCGAGGATCGCCGCGTCCGAGTCGCTCTTCCGCGCCGGGATCCTGAGCGACACCGCGATCTGCCTCATCGAGGTGGTGCTCACCGGGTTCCTCTACGTCCTGTTCAAGCCGGTGAGCGCGGCGAGGTCGTTCATGGCGGCGACCGCTCGCCTGGCAATGACCGTCATCCAGGGCACGAACGTCGCGCTCAGCGCCGCCGTCCTCCTCGTCCTCGGCGGTGCCGGCTCCATGAGCGCCCTCGCGCCCGCCCAATGGCAAGCGTTCGCGCTGCTCCTCCTGGGTGCGCACGAGCAGGTCGTGCACGTGTGGGAGTCCTTCTTCGCGCTCCACTGCCTGCTGCTCGGCCTGCTCGTCTACCGCTCCGGCTTCGTGCCCAGGCTCTTCGGCCCGCTGATGGCGATGGCCGGGGTGGGGTACCTCGCCAACGGGATGGGCAACCTGCTCGCTCCGGGGAGCAAAGCCGTCCTCGCGTCCGTCGTCACCGTCACCGCGATCTTCGGCGAGCTCCCGCTCTTCCTGTGGTTCACGGTCAAGGCCGTGGACGCGGAGGCGTGGCGGAAGCTCGCCGCGGGCCCGCCAGGTGCCTAGAGGTGCCCGTCGCGCCCGCCGGCGTGCGGCGTCTCCGAGATGATCAGCGTGGTGCCGGTGAAGCTGGGGGTCTCGCCGCACGCCGGCGTGCCCAGCGCTCCGAGGCAGGGGGCGTCCGCCGCGGTGAGATTGCGCGTGCTCAGGCAGCTCGCGCCCGCGGCCGTCCACTCCGCCTCCGACACCCAGCGCTCGTCGTCCCGCTGGATCCCGAGCCCGTCGTAGAGGTTGACCTGGCGCCCGGGCGCGGTGTGCGAGATCGCGTCGCCGCAGTAGTCGGCGCGCAGCATCCGCACGCACGCCTGGTGGTACGGGTCGAGCGAGATGCCGCCCCGCTCGGCCCACGGCAAGTACCCACCATTGACGCACTTCTCGATCGCCGAGCGCCGGCACCCGATGGTGAAGACGGTGGGGTCGGCGATCTTCGCGCCGTCGCCGGCCACGCCCTGGTGGGCGTCCCAGCGGCCCGAGACGATCACCGCCTCCTTCCCGCCCTCGCACAGGTTCTTCCAGTCTCCCTTCGGCGTGAGGTACCGGAGCTCGTAGCGCCAGACGTCCTCCTGGTGGTCGTGGCCGCGCTCCACGTGCTCGGCCTTCAGCGGCACCGCCGCCCCGGTGGTGGCGACTCCCAGGAAGCGCGCCTTCTCGAAGTCCGCGCCGCTCACGGGCGCGCCGTTCACCAGCCCGGTGAGGCGCGTGCCGTCCAGCGCGACGGCGCTCACCGGCGAGCCGTCCTCCATCGTCACGCCGTCCAGCCGCACCCACGCCAGCGAGGACGAGCGCAGCGGGCCGTTGTTGCTGCAGCCGGCCGGCAGCGGCGCGCCGCGGAGGGCGGTGGAGAGATCACACCCCTTGAGGATGGGCGCGTACGCCTCCACGGTGGTGCCGGTCAGCGCCTGGGTCTCCTTCGCGGCGGAGGCGGTGCCCGGGTCCGCGCCTGGAGCGACCGTCTCGGCCTGCGCCGACCAGCCGGTGGCCAGCTCCGATCCGGGCGAAGGGCCGACACCACAGCCTGCGAGGACCGCCACCGCGGCGGCGAGGGTGAGACGAGTCATGGGGATTCCTGAGGGTGTTGCGTGGGGGAGGCGCAGACGCGCAGCCCGACGGTCGGGTCGCGCAAGGTGGGTTCGGGCAGCTGCCGGTTCGCCGCGTGGGCGGTGCTGGCGTTGAAATAGTAGGCGCCGCCGCGCAAGACCGGATCTGGCCGGCCCACCGAGGCGGTGGTCCACTCCCAGACGTTGCCGGCCATGTCGTCGACCCCGAACGGGCTCCGCGACGCCGGGTGCGACCCCACCTCGTCCGGGCCGAACCCGTCCGGCACCTTGCCGTAGGTGACGTCGAAGTTGGCGTCGTCGGGCGCGAGGTGGTCGCCGTGCGGATAGCTCCGGCCGTCGGCCCCGCGCGCCGCCCGCTCCCACTCGCGCTCGGTGCACAGGCGCGCGCCGGGCACGCGGCCGCTCGCGCTCAGCCAGCGCGCGTACGCCTTGGCGTCGTCGAAGGAGATCCCCGCCACCGGGAATCGGCGCCAGCGCTGGCGCCTCCGGGCCGACCGGCCGGGGAACTTGATCGACTCCGCCTCCGTCACGCGCGGCTCGCCCGCGCCGGTGGGCTGCAGCTCCAGCACCCAGCCGCTGGTCACCTCCGGGGGCAACAGCCGCAGCGTACCGAGGAGCCCGGAGGCCGAGGCGCGCGGGGTGCGCCGCTCGCGCTTGCCGGGCGGCAGCGCCTCCAGGAACTCGATCCACTCCGCGTAGGTCGTCTCTCGCCGGGCGATGAGGAACGCGCCGGTCTCCACCCGGTGGATGGGCACCGTGCCGAAGAACTGCCGCACGCTGTCGTCGTCGCCGCTCCCGTAGAGGAACGGCCCGGCGGGCACGAAGAGGAAGCCGGGCGGGACCTCCGCGAAGGACAGCGACACGCGGCGCGCCTCGCCGCGCGACAGCACCAGCGGGTAGCGGATGGCGCGCCCCGAACCTTCCTCGGTCAGCTGGAGGAGGTACGAGCCGGGCGGAAGCTCCAGCGCCGCCGGCGCGCGCCGCCCCGCCTCCACGGCGATCTCCTGGTAGCTCCCGTCCTGCCGGCGCTCGAAGCGGCTGGTGGCGATCGCCGCGCCCTCCGGACCGTCGACCTCCACGCGCGCGGGCTTCGACCAGGCGCGGTCCAGCTCGCCGTCGGCGTCGTTGACCCGCATCCGCTCCAGGTACAGGTCGATCGCCGCTTGCCGGTGCGCGGCCTCCGCCAGCAGCGCGCGCTCGAAGTAGATCTGGCCCAGCGCCTGCCGGAGATCGTCCCGCCCGCCGCCGAGCGCGATCGCCGACTCCAGCGCCGCCACCGCCTCGCCGTAGCGCCGGTCCACCGCCAGGTCCTCGGCGCGGATGCGCTGCCAGGTCTCCTCCGCGGCGCCGCCCGGGTCCTCGTCGAACTCCCGGTACGCCTCGGCCCGCAGGTCGGCGAGGTGCGCCGCGCCTTGCCGCGCCTGCTCCAGGGCGGCGCGTCCCCTGACCTCCTGGTGGGTCACCGCGCGCGCCTGCTGCCGCCACACCGCCACGCGGACCGCCACGCCCGCGGCGAGGGCCAGCGCCAGCGCCGCCAGCGCGGCGATGCGCCGGTGCCGCTGCCGCCGCTGCACGCCCCGCCGGGACGCCTCCAGGAACGCCAGCTCGCGCCGGGTCAGGGTCTGCGGCTTCACCCCCGCCACCTCGTCCAGCAACCCCGCGCCCCACAGCGCCTCCGCGCCGCGGCCCCTCCGCTCCCACTCGGCGGCGGCCATCGCGAGCCGCTCGCGGGCGGCGCGCGTCTCCGCCTCCTCGCCCAGCCAGCCTGCCAGCGTGGCCCACCC
Organism: Myxococcaceae bacterium; assembly: GCA_035637895.1. Lineage (GTDB taxonomy): Bacteria > Myxococcota > Myxococcia > Myxococcales > Myxococcaceae > DASRBA01. The sequence continues at coordinate 11,205 of DASRBA010000119.1, read as the reverse complement.
CGCCAGGAGCGCCTCGTGCGCGATCTCGTAGGTAGCCGCGCCGTCCGCCTCGCGCGCCACCACCAGCCGCCCGCGCACCAGCGCCTCCAGCGCCTCCCGCGCCGACCGGTTCACCGCCAGGAGCTCCTCCTCCGTGCGCCGGGCGCGCGTGCCGTCGGCGGTGACCAGGCGGAGGAGGACCGCGCGGGCCGCGGAGCGCTGCTCCGGCAAGAGCGAGCCGAGCAGCCAGTCGGCGTGGCGCGAGAGCGCGCCGGAGACCCCGCCGATCGCCTCCACGCTCCGGGCGGTGATCACCTGGGTGCCGGCGTCGCGCGCGTCCCACAGCTCGGCGAGCGCGAACTGCAACAGCGGCAGCCCGCCGCCGGCGCGCTCCGCGGAGGCCACCAGGTCGTTCACCAGCGCCTCGGACTCGAAGCGGCCGCCCTTCATCCGCGCCGGGCCCACCACCGCCTCGCGCAGCTCCCCGGCGGTGAGGGTGCGGACGAGGAAGATGGCGCGCGCGAGGTGGTCGCCCAGGCCGGGGAGCGCCCCCAGCCGGGTGAGGAAGTCGGAGCGCGCGCTGCCCAGCAGCCGCAGCCCGGGCAGCCCGGCGGCGAGCGGCTCCAGCGCGGCGGTCACCAGCGCGGCGTCCTCCCCGGAGTCCAGGGTGAGCAGCTCCTCCATCTGATCCACGTAGATCGCCAGGCCGCGCTGCTCCCGGAGCGCGGCGCGGAGGCGGCGGACGAACGGGGCCGGGCCCTCGGCGATCAGCGCCTCCAGCGTCCCCTCCGGGAGGCCCACCGCCGGCGAGAGCGCCGCCGCCAGCGAGGTGCACGGCGACCGTCCCGGCACCATCCGCACGGTCTGCCAGGTGCGGCCGCCGCCCAGCGCCCCCTCGGCGATCGCCGGCAGCACGCCCGCCAGGCAGAGCGAGGACTTCCCCACTCCCGAGTCCCCGGTGAGCATCACGAACGGCTCGCTGCGCAGCCGGTCCAGCACCGCCGCCACCGCGCGGCGCCGCCCGAAGAAGAGCGCCCGGTGCTCCGCCTCGAACGACTGCAGGCCGCGGTAGGGGTTGCCCTCGGGCAGCGGGCCCTTCGGCCCGCGGGCGACCGCCAGCGCCTCCAGCGCGTCCAGCATCTCCTCGGCCGCCGCGAAGCGCTCCGCGGGGTCGCGCCGCAGGCAGCGGTCGACGACGGCCACGAACGCGGGGTGCACCAGCGGCGCCACCTCGGCCAGCGTGGGCGCGTCGCGCTGCTGCACCGCGCGGGGGAGGGGGACGTCGTCGCCCAGGTCGTGCCCGGGCGGGCGGCCCGCGCACAGCTCGTAGAGCAGCGCGCCCAGCGAGTACAGGTCGGACCGCGCCGACGCGGGCTCGCCCCGCCACGTCTCCGGGGACATGTAGTAGGGCGTGCCCACGACGACGCCGGCGATGCTCAGCCCCTCGTCGATGGCCTCCAGCGCGGCGGAGAGGGCGGACGCGTCGCGGGGCGCCTCGTCGGACGGGTACTCGTGGCCGGAGAGCTTGGCCAGCCCGAAGTCGAGCAGCTTCACCTCGCCCGTCTCGGTGACGATGGCGTTGGCCGGCTTGAGGTCGCGGTGGAGGACGCCCTGGCGGTGGGCGGCGGAGAGGCCGCGGCACAGGTCCAGGGCCCAGGAGAGCGCCGTCTCCCAGCGCACCGGCTTGGGCACGTGGTCCAGCGAGGTGCCGCGGGCGTACTCGGTGACGAGGAAGGGCCGATCGCCCAGCCGGCCGGCGCGGTAGAGCGTCACCACGTTCGGGTGCTGCAGGCGCGCCGCCGCCCGCGCCTCCACCATGAAGCGCGCCAGCGACTTCGGGTCCAGCGCGCGGAGGAACTTCACCGACACCGGGCGGTCGAGGAGCTTGTCCTGCGCGAGGTAGACCAGCCCGCCGCTTCCCATCCCCAGCCGGCGCACCAGGCGGTAGTCCTCGAAGGCCTCCGGCGGCGCCCACGCCTCCAGTGAATGGAGCGCGCTGTGGTTGTCCATGTCGGCGCCGACGTCCATCGCACCTCGACGGCCACGGAGGGAGACCGCGACGGATGAGGGTAAGCACCCAATCCGCGTTGAGGGAGTCCACCCCTCGGCCCACCGCGGGTCCATGCGGCGCGCCGACGACCCGTGCAGATCCGTGCGATTCGAAGCGCGAGTGTGAGTCGCCGGACGCGGCGAACGCGCGGAATTGGACGCTGTCAGGATCCCGCAGCCGATGCCGCCGCGAACGCCGCGAACGCCGCGATCAGCCCGGCCAGGGAAACGCCCTGGAGGCCGACGCGGCGCCGTCAATGGGTACCTTCCAGGTGATGCGTGAGACCCAGCTCGACCGCCTCCAGCGCGAAGGGCACCGGCGGCTGGGGAGACCGCGGCACACCTGGGCAACACGCCCGCCGTCTGCCGCAGCTCGTACATCAACCCGTCCGTGCTCCGCTCCCACGAGCGCGCCCGCGTGCTGGAGCGTTCCGTCCAGGACGTGGAGGAGCTGGTGCGCCACCGCGGCGCCGGCTACCACTCGTCGGAGCGCGCCCTGCTGCGGCTCCTGCGCGAGAACGCGGTGTAGCTCACCCGGGCGCGGGCTGCCGCCGGGCCACCGCGTCCAGGACGCGGCCGAGCACGGCACCCGCCTTCTTCAGGTCCGCCTCGCCCAGCTCCGCGCCCAGCTCCTCCGCCCAGCCGCGCTGGGCCTGCTGGATCTGCCCCAGCACCGACTTCCCGCGCGGGGTGAGGTGGAGGAGCTTGGCGCGGAGGTGCTCCGGGTTGTCCCGGTACTCGGCCAGCCCCTCCGCCTCCAGCAGGTCGGCCACCCGCTGCACGCTCTGGCGGGCCAGCCCCAGCGCCCGCGCGATCTGCGCCACCGTCATCGGCGCGTGGTCGGCGGCGGCCAGGACCTGCCAGCGCGCGCTGCTCTGCCCGGCCGGCTTGCTCAGGGCGTCCCCCGCCGCCGTGAGCAGCCCGCCCAGCCGCAGCACCTGCACCACCAGCGAGCTGAACGCGTCCCCGGCGGCCGATCGGACGGGAGGCGGCTTCGGCGACTTGACAGCATGCTGTCGATCCCGCATAATGACAGTATACTGTCGATCCGCCGGAACGGCGAGAGGAGGCGACCATGGAAGCGAAGGAGCGGAAGCTCACCGGGGGCTGCCACTGTGGGGCGATCAGGTACGAGGTGGCGCTGGATCCGGCCCAGCCGGCGGGCCGGTGCAACTGCAGCGTCTGCACCAAGATCTCGCCCACCTCGCGGATCGTGAAGCCGGGCGCGCTCACGGTGCTCCAGGGGGAGGAGAGCGCCGGCGTCTACGAGTGGGGCTTCAAGGTCTCCAAGCGGTACTTCTGCAAGCACTGCGGCGTGCACTGCTTCGGCCGCGGCCACCTGGAGGAGCTGGGCGGCGACTACGAGTCCGTCAACGTCAACACGCTGGACGACGTCGACCCCAGCCAGCTCCAGGTCCTCTACTTCGACGGCCGGCACGACAACTGGGAGGCGGGCCCGCGGAGCACGCCGTGGCCGGTCGTCGCCGCCGCCGCCGCGAGCTAGCCGCCGGCCCGCGCCGCCAGCGCTCGGACGGCGCGGACGTAGCGGCGCGGCGCGGCCAGGTGGACGACGTGCGGCTTGGGCCAGGACTCGACCACCAGGTCCGGCTTCGCCGCCCGGGCGCGGCGCACGTCGTCGTCGTCCATCGCCCCCACCAACCCGAGCGCCTCGTCGCGGAAGGCGTGCGCCTGGATCAGCAGCATCGGGCAGCGCGCCCTCGAGAGGCACCCGGCGTGGTCCATGTCGCAGATGGACCCGTCGACGCAGGCGCGCGTGAAGTCGACGTCGTACTCGGACAGGCCGCGGACGAAGAGGCGCACCGGCAGGGGAAGCCAGGGGATGTCCACCGGCTCGCCGGGGCGAGCGCGCTGGCGGCGGCGGATGGCGCCGCCCAGGACCCACGCGAGCGGCCGAGGGAACGACATCAACCGCTTGCCCTTCCGCGACGGCAGCCGGAGGGTCGAGAAGAAGCGGGCCAGGTCGGGCAGGGTCGCGACGACGTGCGCGAAGAACCGGTGCACCCAGGTGTCGTCGCGCATCCGGGGCCACTCCGCCGAGAAGAGCGGCGGATCCTCGGCGAGCACCGCGCGCACCAGCTCCGGCGCGTGCGCCGCGGCCCAGATGCAGATCAGCCCGCCCGAGGAGTTGCCGCAGCAGATCGCCGGCCGCCCGACCACCTCCCTCAGGAACCCGACCAGGTCCTGGCCGCACCGCGAGAACGTGTAGCGGCCCGGCGTGTGCTCGCTGCGGCCGTGGCCGCGGACGTCCAGCGCGAACACGTGGAAGTCGCGCGCCAGGCGGGGGATGACGCGCTGGTAGCTCTGCCACGGGAGGGACTGCCCGGGCACCAGCACCAGCGGCGGTCCGGCGCCGGCCTCCGCGTAATTCAGCCGGACCCCGTCGACGACCGCCGTCCTCTCGCGACCGTCCCTCATGTCTTCCTCAGAGGATGGCGTAGCGCTTCGAGATGTCATCGGCCTTCTCCCACATGCGGACGAAGCTCTCCGCGGACTTGTCCTTGAGCTCGGTCAGCGTGTGGGAGTAGGCGCGGTCGCGCGCGTCCTCGGTGACACGGGTCATTGATTTTCGGATGCAATTGGCGGCGCCCTGCCGCGCAAGGTGCCGTCTTTATTGTCCCGACTCGTCGAGCAGCCGGAACTGCGTGAGGACTTCCTGGCAGGCCCCGTAGAGCTTCGACAGCGGGTGCCGCTCGTCGTCCAGCTCCTTGTCGGTGGCGCCGACCGCGAGGACCCCGGAGTCGGTGAGCAGGTAGAAGGTGACCTGGCCTGGTCCCGCCAGCGGGTATTGGGACGTGGCCTTCGCCCGCGACACCACCTCGCCGGCGGCGGCGACCGCCTGGATCGCCGCCTGTCGGACCGGCGGTTGACCCCCGCCGCCGATCGCCCCGCCGCCCGTGCTGAGGTAGTAGCTCGCGTTCCCGTCGACGATGGCCACCATCGTCACCGTGCCGTTCGGCAGCCCCCAGTCCATCACCACGCCCCAGACCGGGTCCTTCGACGCGGGCAGGTCGAACTTGGCGCGAGAGCCGTGAAGGATCATGTCGCGCAGCTCCCGGGACATCTCGGGGCTGGACGCGGCCTCGGGTTGCTCGGGAGCGGGTGCCGCGTGCCGGCAGCTCGAGATGGCGGCGACGACGAGCCAGATCCTCGGGATTCGCATGGCCGGCGAGTTGACCACACCACGAGTCAAAGCAGGGCGGCGAGGTCGTCCGGCAGCGCCCGATAGTCCGCGAGGATCCAGCGCGCCCCCGCCTGGCGGAGGACCTCCGCGGGCGTCGTCGTGGTCAACGCGGCGACGCGCATCCCGGCGCGGGCGGCGCTGGTCACCCCGTTCACCGCGTCCTCGAAGGCGATGCAGTCCTCGGGCGGGAGCTCCAGCGCCTTCGCCGCGGCCAGGAAGATGTCGGGGAACGGCTTGCCGCGCTCCACCGACTCCGGACCGGCGACGGCCGCGAACGCGTGCGCCACGCCAAGTCGCTCCAGCAACCAACTCCGGTTCTGGGACGGCGCCGAGGTCGCGACCGCCGCGCGGATCCCGCGGAGTCTCAACGCGTCCAGGAACGCCACCAGCCCGGCGATGGGGGCCACGTGGGGCGCGTAGAGCTCTCGATACAGCGCCTCCTTCTCCTTCGCCATCCGGGCGACCTCATCGGGTGACAGCGCGCCTCCCAGGAGCTGTTTGAAGATCTCCTCGTTGCGCTTGCCGGCGAAGTCTCGCTCCACGGCCTCATGCGTGATCGCCAGACCGAGAGAGGCGCCGTAGCGGACCCACGCCTCCGCGTGGAACCGCATGTTGTCCACCATGGTCCCGTCGAGATCGAACACGACGCCTCGCGCGCGCTCGCCCATGGCGGCCCTTCTAGCATCGCCTATGCTCGCGGCAGACGATGGTGTTGCGCACGGTCATCGGGGTCATCGGCGGCGGACTGGTGATGATGGTCGTGACCTGGGGAGGCCTGCTCATCTTCCTTCCGGGGGACACCACCCTCGACGACGCCGTTCTCTACATCGACATCGGCGGAGTCGTCGGGGCCGTCGCGGGCGGAATCCTGGCCAGGCGGCTCGCGAGGCGCCCGAAGTGAGCACCCGCGGAATTCCTGTGAGGCCACCTCGGCCCCTGTTCGACCCCCGTGGCGCGGCGCTGGAAACAGTAAAACCAGCAATACAGGACTGCCCTTGACACCATTTGCGCACGGTGAGACACGCGATACGTGACACGGCGGAGGCTCCCTCCGCCAAGGGGCGATGAACGTGTCGACGTCGGCTCAGCGCATCCGGCTCCTGTTTGCCGACGATCACCCCCTGATCATCGACGGCATGGTGGCGCTGGCCCGGACCGTCTCCCGGTTCGAGGTGATCGCCACGGCCCGGGGCGGGAAGGAAGCCGTCGAGCGGTGCCTGCAACACCGCCCCGACGTGACGGTGATGGACCTGGGGATGGGTGACCTGGACGGCGTCGCCGCGCTCGAGGAGATCCGCGCCGGGTTCCCCGCCGCGAAGGTGCTGATCCTCACGGTGCGCTCCGGCGACGAGGACGTCCGGCGGGCGCTGAAGGCGGGCGCGCGCGGGTACCTGCTCAAGAACGCCCCCTGGCCGAAGGTCGTCGAAGCCATCGACGCCGTCGCCCGCGGCCTGCGGTACATCGCGCCCGAGGCGGCCGCGGCGCTGGCGGACGCCGCCGGCCAGGCAGCGCTCACGGCGCGCGAGCGAGAGGTGCTGGAGACGCTGGCGCGCGGCGCGTCCAACCAGGAGATCGCCGACACGCTGGAGATCTCCGAACCGACCGTGAAGGCGCACGTGACGTCGATCCTCGCCAAGCTCGGGGTCGAGGACCGGACCAAGGCCATGGCCGTCGCGCTCAAGCGCGGGCTGGTCCACCTGGGATAGCGGCGGGCGTGGGGGCGCTCCTGGTCATCACCTGGGCCCTGGCGCTGGGTGCGCCGCCGGACGCTCCCGAGTACGCGAGCCGCCGCTGGACCCGCTTCGACGGCCTGCCCCAGAACACCGTCTTCTCCCTCGCCCAGCGCCCGGACCACACGCTGATCGCAGGCACCGAGGAAGGCGCCGCCTCCTTCGACGGCCGCGCCTTCCGCCCCGTCGCGCGCGAGTGGCTGGAGCGGAGGGGACGCCGCTTCGTCACCGCGCTGCTGGCCGGCGGCGATGCCCTCTGGATCGGCACCAGCGCGGACGGTGCGCTGCGGCTTCCTTCCAGCCCATCCGGGCAGGAGGTCCATGTCCTCCCCGGCGCGTACGTCGCGGCCATGGCGCGAGGTCCGCGCGGCGACCTCTGGATCGCCAGCTCGCGCGGGGTCGCGCGGTGGTCGGAAGGGACGCTCGCCGAGCTCGGCGCCTCCGACGGGCTCCCCGCGGCCGGCGCGGCGGCGATCGCGGTGACGGTGGACGCCGGCGGCCCGGAGCGCGCGTGGGCCGCCATCGGGGATGCGCTGTGGCGCTTCGACGGGCGTCGCTGGAGCAAGGTCCCCGGTCTCGATGGGGTGGGCCCTTCGGCGCTCGCTGCCGGGAGGAGCGGCCGGCTCTGGCTCGGGACCGCCGGCGGAGAGGTGGAGACGATCGAGGGCGACCGCGTCGAGCGACCGGTGAGCCGCGGTCCCGCGCTGGGGTCGATCAAGGCGCTCCTGGAGACGGCGGACGGCGAGGTGTGGATCGCCGCCTCCGCCGGCCTCTTCCTCCTCCGCGAAGGCGGGCCCCAGCCGGTGCTCGGCCCCGACGGCGCTCCGGTGCAGGAGTCGCTCTCCCTGGTCGAGGGCGCCGAGCGCGACGTCTGGGTCGGCCTCCGCAACGGCGGCCTGCTCCGGTTCCGGCGGACGGCGGTGACGATGATCGACCAGCGCGCCGGGCTGCGCTCGTCGAACGTCCAGTCCGTCGCCGGCGATCCGTCGGGGGGACTCTGGATCGGCACCGAAGGCGGCGGGGCGTCGTACCTGCGCGACGGGAAGGTCATCGCCACCTGGGCCGGCGCGCGCTCTCTGGGGAGCGACTCCGTGAACGCCGTGTGGCCCGAGGAGAACGGCGCCTGGCTCGGGCTGGTGGGGGCCGGCCTCCGGCACCTCGAAGGTGGCCGCGTGGGGCGCCCGCCCGGGCTGGCCCCGCTCGACCAGGTCACCGTCTACGCCCTGAGGCGCGACGGCGCGGGGCGCCTCTGGATCGGCACCCACGACCGGGGCGTGTACTGGTGGGACGGCCGCGCGCTGGAGCACCTCGGCGCTGGGCCCGGCGCCCTCCCCCACGAGCGCGTCTTCGCCCTGGAGCCGTGGCCCGCGGGCGGCGTCTGGGTGGGGACCCGCGAGGGGCTGGCGCTGGTGCGGGACGGCGCGGTCGTGCGGCGCGAGCTGAACGGGATCCAGGTGCTGGCGCTCCACCGGGGAGTGGACGGGACCCTGTGGATCGGCACCGACAGCCACGGCCTGTACTGGCTCCGCGGCGACGCCCTGGGTCACGCGTCGCGCACCGAGGGGCTGCTCAGCCACATCATCTTCCAGATCCTCGAGGAGCGGCCGGAGGACGGCGACGGCCTGTGGATGAGCTGCAACCACGGGCTCTTCCGCGTGAGCCGGGTCGCGCTGCTCGAGCTGGAGCAGGGGCGGCGGCGGCGCGTCGAGGTGGAGGCGATTGGCCGCGACGACGGGATGAAGGAGGAGGGCAACGGCGGCAAGCAGCCGGCCGGGTGGCGGTCGCCGGACGGAGCGCTGTGGTTCGCCACCGGCGGCGGCGTGGCGCGGGTGGATCCGCGCGCGTTCGCCGCCAGCCGGAACGTCGCCGCGCCGACGGTGCGGATCGACCAGGTGGTCGCGGACGGCGTGGAGATCGCGGACCCGGGCGCGGCGGTGTCGGTGCCGCCCGGACGCGGGAGCCTGGTGTTCCGCTACGCGGGCGTCAGCCTCGCCTCGCCGGAGGGCCTCCACTACCAGCGGCGGCTGGAGGGGTTCGACGAGGCGTGGATCGACGCGGGGGGCGAGACGACCGCGCAGTACACCAACCTGCCGCCGGGGACGTACCGGTTCCTCGTCAAGGCGGCGCAGGGCGCGTACTGGAGCGACGCGCTCGCCACCGGCGCCGTCGAGCTGCAGCCCCACCTGTCGCAACGGCCGGCGTTCCGCGTCGCGGTGGCGCTGGCGCTGGCGCTCCTCGGGGTGGCGGCGTACCAGGCGCGCGCGCGGCGCTGGCGCGCGGAGACGATGGTGCTGGCGGAGCGGAACCGGCTCGCGCGGGAGATCCACGACGGGTTGATGCAGAGCCTCACCGGGATCCTCATCCAGCTCCAGGCGGCGGTGGCGCTCTCGGGCGACCGGCGCGACGAACCGCGCACCCACGTGGAGCGCGCCCTGGAGTGGGCCCACCACAGCCTCGCCGACGCGCGGCTCGCCGTGTCCGCGCTGGGCCGCGAGGTCGCCTCCGTGAAGGCCCTCTCCGACCTGCTCGCCCGCTGCGGCGAGGCGCTCACCGCCGGGACCAGCGCGCGCGCCGAGGTGAGACTCCAGGGCGACGAAGCGCTGCCCCCGAAGATCGGCGGCGCCCTCCTGCGCATCGGCCAGGAGGCGATGAGCAACGCCGTCCGCCACGGGCGGCCGAAGGTCGTCACGGTGGAGCTGGGCGCCGGAGACGGCGCGGTGCGGATGGTGGTTCGCGACGACGGGGCCGGGTTCGAGCCGGGGCGCGACGGCTCCGGCGCCGGCAACGGGCTGCGGAACATGCGCGCGCGGGCGGAGGAGGCCGGCGCGACGCTGGAGCTGACCAGCGCCCCCGGGCGGGGGACGGAGGTCAGGGTGTCGACGCGGCCTCGGAGGCGCAGCGCACGCTGACGTCGTCGAGGAGGACCTCGCAGTTGCCCTGCGCGTTGGCGCCGGGGGGGTCGAGGGCCCTGAACGTCACGGCCGTCAACGTGGTGGTGGTGAGGAACCGCAGCCACTCCTCGTGGAGGCCTTGGTGGGTGGGAGGGCTCTGGTACAGCGAGCGCGTGCGCGGCGACCCATCCTGATTGTTCTCGTGAACCGTCACCTCCAGCGACGACTGCTCCGGATGGCATCCGGTCGGCTTCCGGTAACCGTGCCAGAAGTGCAGCATGCAGTACCGGCCGGCGGGCGTCTGGATCGACTGCGACAGGTACTCCGTCAGCGCCCCGTGCGGATGGATGGCGGCCACCTGGTCCTGTTTCGACGGGACGAGCTCCTTGAAGCGCTCGAAGTAGAGCCCGGTGTTGTAGACCCAGGCGGAGCCGCTGCTCCACACGAGCTTCCTCGGGACCTGTTCGCCGGCGAACGAGTGGAAGCCCAGAGTGCCGTTGCCGTACGTCTCCAGCGAGGGCGCCTCGAAGCCGCCGTTCTGGATCAGCTCTCGGCCGAGGGTGACCAGACCGATCCGGTAGGCGATGTTCCTGTCTCGAGTGTGGCCGATGGGGACCACTTGCGGCGTCCGCAGAGAGATCCCGGACGAGTCGCCTCCGTCCATCATCATCGCGCCTCGCACGTTCAGGCACTCCAGGACCTGACAGACCCGCGCGCGCGTCGCCTGCGTGAACTGGGCCATGACGACCGACTGGTCGTTGTATCCGACCGCGGACTGCGCGGTGTCGCCGAGGTCGTATGCCGGGGTCTTGGCGCAGGTCTCTCCGTCGCTCAGGGCAGGGAACAGGCTCTGCACCCCGTTGTAGGCATGCGACGCCTGGTTGGCCGTGGTGGGGAGGAGATCCACCCCGATCTTGGGGCCCACCGGGCTGAACATCACCAGGTGCGCCGGGTACGGCGGCGTATTCGACGCGAAGGCGTTGGACGAGAGCTGGTGGGTGCTCTCGTAGACCTGGGTCATCGCGCGCTCGTCGATGGGGAGCCAGTAGCAGAACGGCCCCGGCAGCGCGCAGTCGAACGTGTACCCGTTGATCTGTACCGCGGCCTGGGAGCGACTCCACATCGTCTCGTCGTCGAGCTTGGATCCGCGCAGGTACGTCTCCGGATGAGTCTGCGCCGTCGCCTCCGTCCAGGAACCATCAATCTCCTCGATCGTCCAGATCTCCGAGTTGGGCCGGCTCCGGTCGATCCAGACGATGGTGGCGGCCCGGCTGCCGGTGCCGCACTGCTGCGTGGTGATGAAGGGATCCCCCGTCGGCTGGGGGGGCCCGCAGCTGACCGACTCGCACGCTGG
>DASRBA010000118.1:0-10980 GCA_035637895.1 Myxococcaceae bacterium | reverse complement strand
CATCGACGCCTCCGGCGTGGCCGTGCAGGGCTTCCGCTGCGCCACCTGCACCGGCCACTGGCTGGAGCACGACGACCTCAAGCGGGTGGAGCAGTCGGTGGACATCAAGCTCCTCGACTGGCGCCACCTGCCCGGCGTGGACACCAACACCAAGCTCCTCTTCTGCCCGCGCTGCCAGGACCCACGGATCATCATGGACAAGGTGGTGTCCTCCCGCGACCACCGGGTGGTGATGGACGTGTGCGGGAAGTGCCGCGGCGTGTGGCTCAACCACGGCGAGTTGGAGGCGATCCGCCAGAAGGGGCTGATCTCCGCCCTGGCGGACGTCCTGCGCTTCGTGACGAAGGCCTAGAGGTACGTCAGCCAGTCCTGGTACCGGGGATCCTGGCCCCGGACGATCTTCCCGTACTGCTCCTGCAGCCACCGGGTGATCGGCCCCGGCTTTCCGTCCGCCACCCGCCGGTCGTCCACCTCGCGCACCGGGGTGATCTCCGCCGCGGTCCCGCTGAGGAACACCTCGTCCGCGATGTAGAGCGCGTCGCGGGTGAAGGTCACCTCCTGCACGTCCTTGCCGGCGTCGCGCAGCACGCGCAGCAGCGAGTCGCGGGTGATGCCGGAGAGGATGGGAGAGGAGAGCGGCGGGGTGCGGACGATGCCGGTGCGGTTGACGTAGAAGACGTTCTCGCCGGACGCCTCGGCCACGAAGCCGGAGATGTCCAGCAGGATGGCCTCGTCGTAGCCGCCCGCCACCGCCTCGCGCTTGGCGAGGATGGAGTTGACGTACTGGCCGGTGATCTTCCCCCGCACCATGTTCACGTTCACGTGCATGCGGGTGAAGGAGGAGACCTTGGCGCGGATGCCCTCCTTGATCCCCTTCAGCCCCAGGTACGCGCCCCAGTCCCACGCCGTCACGCTGACCCGGGTGGGGTTGATGGCGCCCAGGCCCATGGCCCCGTCGCCCATGAAGGCGATGGGCCGCAGGTAGGCGCCCTTGGCGAAGCGGTCCCGCTGGCGCCGGAGCAGGTCGATGCAGGCCTCGCAGATCTGCTCCTGGCTGTACTGCATCTGGAGCTGGATGATGTGCGCGGACTCGAAGAACCGCCGGATGTGGTCCTTGAGCCGGAAGATCGCCATCCGGCCGTCCGCGGTGGGGTACGCCCGGATGCCCTCGAACACCCCCAGCCCGTAGTGGAGGGCGTGGGTCATGACGTGGACCTTGCCGTCCTTCCAGGGGACGAACCCTCCGTCCAGCCACACCTGGTCCGCGACGAGGACTTCCGACGACGTCGACGAGTTGTCGGCCATGGCTGGCCCTTTAGCCTCAGGCCGCGACGTGCGGCAAGGGCGCCAGCATCCGGCAGATGAAGGGCATCTCGTCCTGGATCTGCCGCCGCCCCAGCTCCATCGCCTGCCCCACCAGGTCCACCGAGGGCACCAACTCCAGCGGGGAGAGGGTCCGCTTGAAGTCCTTCACCAGGTGTGCGTACGGCCGGTTGGGATCCACGGTGAGCGCCGCCAGCCGCTGCAGGGGGAGCCAGAGCGGGGTGGTGAGCTTGGGCGCGAAGCCGTTGAGCGCCAGCACGAAGGCGTTGCGGGTGCCGATCCGCCCGCCGTGCACCGCGCGCCAGGCGGCCTTCGCCGGGAGGTTGTCGGTCAGCCCGCCGTCCACCAGGCGGAGCAGGCCGCGGGACTCGAACAGGCCGTCCATCAGCGACGTCATCCGTTCGCTCTCGCGCGGGATGTCGTAGTGGATGACGCCGGGGAGGGCGGAGGAGAAGCCGGCGGCGTCCAGCGCGTCGAAGTCCGCCGTCCCCTCGTCCTCGCCCAGCACCAGCCGCACCATCATCTCCGGCCGGGTGAAGAACTCCGCCAGCGCGCCCATCGCCTCCTGCACCCGCCGGGCGACGGCGGCAGGCTGCAGCAGCGAGCGCGGGGAGAGCTTGAGCAAGCCCTCGTAGAACTCCACCGGGTGGGGGAGCATCCCGCGGCGGATGCCGGAGACGGGGATCAGCATCGGCACCGGCAGGTCCGACAGCCGCAGCCCGCGCCCGGACGGCTCACCGCCGGCGTGGAAGTAGCGGCCGATGCCCGCGCGCAGGAACAGCCGCAGCGCCGCCGGCAGCCCGTAGCGGCTCTCCATGGAGATCAGCCGGAACAGCTTCTTCCAGGAGAGCCCGCGGACGATGTTCACCATCTCCGTCTGGTCGAAGCGCTCCATCCGGGCGCGGAACAGGCAGAGGATGGCGCCGATGGAGGTGGCCGCCATCAGCTTCGGCCGGAACCCCAGCTCGTCGAGCGCGGACATCACCCCCAGGTACACGTAGCCGGCGCCGCCGCCCCCGCCCGCCACCAGCACCAGCGCCTTCTCGCGGATCTCCTTGTAGATCGCCTCCGCCGGGACGACCTCGCGCGCCCAGGCCACCACCGCCTCGCGTCGCGCCAGCCCCTCGGCCTTCAGCCACGGCAAGTGCGGCGCCAGCGACTCCCGCCGCACCGGCTTGCCGTTCAAGAGCGCCGGCTCCAGCCGCTTCTTCAGCTCCTCGCGGAAGGGCGCCAGAAGCGACCCCACCTCCACCTGGCGGCCCTGGTGCGAGAGCGCGTCCAGCCTCGCCACCGACAGCGCGGTGCGCGCCACCGCCTCCTCGTGCGCGGTGACCAGCGCCGGGTCCTCCGCCGAGGCGCGGACCAGGGACACCTCCATCTGCTCCAGCGGGCGGAGGGTCTCGAATCGCTCCTGGAGGTTCATCCGCCGCCGTTCACGGCCCTGGCCCGTACGAGTACGGCACGCGGATGGCGACCGGCGGGTTGTTGGTGTTGCGCGGGAAGCGCAGCGCCTTGAGCGTCCGCGAGATGCACTCCGCCAGCGGCCCGGTCTCCAGCCCGGCGGTGACGACCCGCGCGGACTTCACCGCGCCGGAGTTGGCGATGGACAGCTCCACATCCAGCTTGTTCCCGGTCTTCGGCTGGTTGTGCTGGAAGCAGGCATTCATCTGGGGCCGGGCCCGCACCAGCATTTGGCTCAGGTCCCTGGTGGTGAGCAGCACCGGCCGCTCGCGCTTGGGCGGCATCGCCACCGGGGTCGGGGGCTCCACCGGAGGCGTCGGGGTCGGAGTCTCCACCGGCGGGGGCGGCGTGGGAGGCACGGGCGTCGCGACCACCTCGATGGGCGTCGGCGGCGTGGGAGGGGGCGGGGGGGGCGGCGGCTGGCGCCCCAGCAGGGCGTTCAGCCGCTCCGGGTGCATCCGCAGGTACGCGTACCCGCCGTACCCGCCGCCCGCGAGGCACCCCACCAGGAGGGCCGCGAAGGCCCAGCGCCAGCCGGACCCGCCGCGGGCGCGCTCCTCCAGCGCCCTCCGCTGCGCGAGCAGCTCGTGGGGCGGTATCTCCAACTGGATGGTCGCGGCATCCGGCTGCACGTCCTGGGCGCCGATCTGCTGGCCCAGCGGTGGGAGGCCGGGCTGCGAGCGCCGGGGGGCCGGCTGGGGGTGCGCCGGGGTGGCCTTCCGCACCATGGTCGGATCGGTCCCGACCCGGTCCAGGGGCGCGGGGCCCGGAGGCGGCTCCTGCGGGTCGCCCATGAAGGCGCTCAGCTCGCGCAGGGTGGGGATCTGGGTCCGCTCCGCCATCTGCTCGCGGCCGAAGAGCGCCACCATGTACGCCGCCAGCGTGCTCATCCCCGGCTGGCTGGTGGTGGCCAGGTACGCCTCCAGGTCCGCGCGGAAGGCGCCCGCGTCCGGGTAGCGGTGCTCCGGCTGCTTCTCCAGCGCCTTCATCACGATCCGGTCCAGCGCGTGCGGGATGTCGCGCCGCACCGAGCTGGGGGCCGGGATGGGCTGCTGCATCAGCGCCAGGAGCACGCCGATCTCGTTGTCCTTGCGGAAGACGCGCTGGCCGGTGAGCAGCTCGTGGAAGGTGATCCCCAGCGAGAACAGGTCGCTCCGGTTGTCGATCGGGTCGCCCCGCGCCTGCTCCGGGGACATGTAGCCCCACTTCCCCTTGAGCAATCCGGGCTGCGTCTGGGTCAGCTTCGAGCCCGCCTTGGCGATGCCGAAGTCCAGCACCTTCACCAGGCCCTGGTAGGTGACGATGATGTTGGACGGCGAGACGTCCCGGTGCACCACGCCCAGCGGCTGGCCGTGCTCGGCGTAGGTGTGGGCGAACTCCAGGCCCTCGCAGGCGGAGTGGACGATGCGCGCCGCCACCCCGAAGGGGACGGCCTTCTGGGTGCGCGCCGCCACCTCCACCATCGACTGGAGGTCCTCCCCCGGCAGGTACTCCATGCAGATGAAGTAGCGGCCGTTGAAGTGCCCCAGGTCGGAGATCTGGACGATGTTGGGGTGGTGCAGCTTGGCCGCCAGCCGCGCCTCGTCCAGGAACATCTCCACGAACTCCCGCGAGGAGCTCAGGTGGCCCAGCATCAGCTTGAGCACCACGTCCCGCTCGAAGCCCTCCGCGCCCACCTGCTTGGCGAGGAAGATCTCCGCCATCCCGCCCTCGGCCAGCTTGCGCACCAGGATGTACTTGTCGAAGCGCACCAGCGGCGGGTGCGCGATGGGCTGCGTGAGGGGGATGACGCCTTGAGGCGTGGTCACCGTTATCGGCTCCGGACCTGGCGGATCCAGTAGGACTCCCCCCCATCATCCGTCACCAACCGGAAAACGAGGAAGGGCGAGCTTGGCACGGACACCTTGAAACGCCCTTTTCCGTCCAGGGTGGCGGCCTTGCCGTTGAGCGTCAGCTTGCTTCCGATGGGGGCCACCCCGCTCGACTCGACCACCTTTCCCACCCGCTCCCCCTGCCGGGGCCGGGCGATGGCCAGGGAGCGGCGGGAGTTGTCGTAGATCATGTCCAGCTTGTTCATCCGGCCGCCGGCCAGCTCCGCCCCCTGCGCGGACAGGCCGGCCGCGTACCAGAGGTAGCTGCCCTCGCCGATCTTCCCCGCCGGCACGGTGCTCCGCAGCTCCTTCTCCTCCTTCTGCCACAGGGGGGTCTTGAGGTCGTCCGCCTTGTAGATCCGGAGCCGGTACTGCACCGCGCCCTCGCGCGCCGGGAAGACGAAGGTGATCTCCGGGAGCACGCTCTGGAAGTAGACCACGGCCTTGAGGCCGGTCTCGGTCACCTCGGCGCGGGGGTGCTCGATGTCCTCCACGGACGCCTCCAGGTCGCGGTCGAAGCGCGCGTTCCCCTTGGCCATCACCGCCCCGTCCGGGCCCAGCGCGCGCCAGTGCACCTCGCCCTGGGTGGGCGGCGCGTAGGGCAGGTAGTCCCCCGGCGCGCGCCCCTCCGCCAGCACCTGCCCGAAGTCCTTGTCCGCCGACACCTGCACGGTCTTCGCGCCCTCCGGCACCGCCAGCCCAATGGACGGCAGCCCGTCCGAGTACACCCGCACCCTTCGCGCCGGGACGACCAGCGGCGGCCTGGGCAGGGCCGTCACCTTCGGCTCGCCCGCCGCGAGGTCCACCACCTGCCCCGGCGCCACGGAGAGCGCCCCGTCACCCTCGCCGACCTTCACCGCCCCCGCCATCACCAGCAGCTTCGGCCCCTTCTTCGAGGCGACCACGGTGGCGGTGGTCGCCTCGCTGGCGGTCACCTGCAACGTCTTGCCTCCGCCCCGGACGGTCACCTTCCGCTCGGCGCCGCCGGGGAACTGCAGCTGCACCTCGCCCGAGTCCAGCCCGAACGTGTACCGCTCCGACACGCCCTCCAGCACCGCCGACTCCAAAAGGCCGCCCGCCGCCACCAGCCGCGCCTTCATCCCGCTCTTCGACGAGACGACGGCGCGCCCGCCCTTGGCCACCTGGAAGGCGGTGCCGTCGGACACCGGCACTTCGCCGTCCCCGGCGGGGCTGAACTTTCGTTGGCCCCTGGGGCGGAGCAGCGTCTTGCCGCGCTCGGGGGCGAGGGTGATCGCGATGGGCTCGGCGGCCGGCGGCGGCGGCCTCTGGACCAGGCGGATCTCGCCCATCTCCAGCTCGGCGGTCTGGCCGGCGCCCACCGTCTGGGTGCCGCCGTCCGGGGTGACGAGGACGATCTCGCCTTCGGTGACCTTGAGGGTGGAGCTGGTGTCGCGGGCGGTGATGTCGATGACGTCGCCCATCTTCAGCTCGGTGGCCGTCCCGGGCGCCTTCACCGCCAGCGCGCGCACTCCCCCGTCGCCCGCGCCGGCGCTGGTGATCAGCCGCCCCTCCAGCAGCTGCACCACCAGCTTGTTGGCGGTGGCGGTGAGGCGGAAGCGGGTGCGCTCGGAGGCCACCAGGGCCTGGCCGTCCGGCGTCCGCACCACCGCCGAGGACGACGGTGCGGTGGCCACCACGTCGCCGGAGATCAGCTTCGCGCCGGGTGGGGCGGGGACGGGCGGACCGGCGCGCTCCACCGTCACCGTCCCGGACGCGATCACCAGGGTGGCGATGGTGGGCGGCCCCGCGTCCTCCGGGGGCGGAGGCGGACCCTCCGGGCACCCGGCCAGCGCCGCCGCCAGCGCGAGGGCGGCGGCGACGGCACGGAGACCACCGCGGGGCGCTCGAGCGCCTCCGCCCATCTCAGCGGTCCTCGCGCGAGAGATCGACGTAGAAGATCGCCTGGTCTCCGTCCGCCACCTCCACCGTCTTGGTCTGGCGAACGTAGCCCGGGGCCTCGAAGACCACCGTGTACTTTCCGCCGGGCAGGCGCACCGTGAAGCGGCCGTCGGGCCCGGTGCGGGTGCTGATCTGCGCCTCCGGGATCTTGAGGAGCGCCGAGACCGGCTTGCCGCGGAGCGTCCGCACCTGGCCGCGCATGCTGGCCAGCACCTTGGCGCTCTCCTTGACCAGGGTCAGCTCCACCGCGGCCTCGCCCTCCGGCGGCACGGAGACGACCTCCTCCGCCGGCTTGTAGCCCTTGAGGGTGGCCTTCACCTGCACCGGGCCGGGCCCCACCGCGTCCAGGGTGAACGTCCCGTCCGCGCCCGCCCGCACCGCGCCCCTGGGCCCCTCGATGGTGACGTCCGCCAGCGGGGACTTCGCGCCGCCCTGCTGCGCCGCGGCGGCGAAGGCGGTGCCCCGGATCCGCCCCGGCCCGGTGGGCGCCTGGAGCGTCACGGTGAGCTTCAGCTCGCCGCCGGGGGCGACGTTGACGGATTCGGCGCGCGCCTTGAAGCCGGCGGCGGTGACGGTCATCTCCAGCGGGCCGGGCGGCACCTTCTCCAGCGCGAAGCTGCCGTCCACGCCCGTGAGCACCGGGTCCTTGCCCGGCACCTCCACCTTGGCGCCGGGGATGGGCGCGTTGCCCTCGCGCACCACCAGCCCGTGGATGCGCCCGGGCCCCGAGGGCAGCGACCGGTCCAGGCCCTTCATGTCCGCCGGCGGCACCAGCCAGGTGCGCACGGTGAGGCCGAAGCGGTGGGACCGCTGCACCAGGATGTAGTTGCGCGACGACGTGGTGGAGGCGGCGGCGACGGCGTACTCGTAGCCGGCGCCGAAGGCGACCTGCATCGGCCCGAAGCTGAGCGCCCGGTAGCTCAGGCCGGCGTTGACCTGGAGCTGCCAGGGGGCGACCTGGTTGCTCCCGCCGGGGACGGAGACGCCCAGCCCCAGCGGTATCCAGCGGGTCCCGGCCTGGGCGGTGAGCGGCCCGAAGAGATCGAAGTCGTAGCGCAGCTGCACGCCCAGGTGCGGGCCGGAGAAGCTGACGTTGGCGGGGATGACGTCGTCCCTCGGACCGCCGACGGCCAGCGTGGCGAGTTGGGCGAACAGGTACCCGGCCTGACCCTCCACCGAGAGCGCATCCACCGGCCGCACCCGCGCCACCACGCCGCCGGCGATGGTGAACGCGCTCTCGAGCTCGTTCGGGATGTAGCCCCGGAAGCCGTCGCCGTTGACGCCGAACAGGTCCACGCCCACGTCGGCGCTCACGCCCAGCACGGGGTGGATGAAGTGGGTGGCGGCCAGGCGGAGATAGGCCGGGGTCGCCACGCCCGCGTACTTGAGGGTGGTCCCCAGCCCTTGCTGCGTCGAGTCGCGATTGGCGAGGGTGACGTCCAGGTCCAGCCGGGTCTGCCCCTCCAGCGACGCCGCCGGGTCGCCGGCCCAGGCGGCGCCCGCCAGGACCCACGACAGCAGAGTGCAGAGCAGGGGGCGCGACATCCGGGGGAACAGGCGGGGGGATTCTAGGTCCAGGGGCGGCCCGTGTCGCCTCCAAGCTCTGCACCCTGGTAGACTTGCGCCTCGTCCGGCCGGCCACCGGCGTCCACCCAGCGTCTGATGACCCGCCAGTCCCTCCTCCGCTCACCCGGGGTCCACAAGGTCTCCGTCTTCTCGCTCGTGCTGGCGGCGGTGGCGCTCGGCCTGGCGCCGGGCACGGGGACGACCGGGCCCGAATTCATCGACTCCTTCGAGGTCTACCCGGGGCCCTGGCAGCCCGAGGCGCCCGGCAACACCAACCTCCTCGAGCTCAAGGCGCCCAGCGCGGACCCGGCGGCCGCCGACCGGGCCTCCGGCGCGTGGGACGGGACGCAGGCTTTGAAGGTGACCTGGGACGGGACCACCGCCTCGCCGGCGGCGGAGCTGAAGGGCGATTTCCTCGCCACCAGGCCCGTCGCCCTGCGGGTGATGCTCTACGTGCCCTCTTCCACCGCGGCGGGGATGGGGGAGGGGGACATGGTCCGCTTCGCACGGGTGATGCAGGACGACACGGACACGGGCGCCAACCTCGAGCTGTGGGTGAAGAAGGAGAACGGCGCCATCCACGTCGAGGGCGGCCTGCCCGGCAGCCGGCGCGGGAGCCCGACGGCGACGGACATCGCCCCGGACACCTGGCACACCGTGATGGTCACCTACGAGGAGTTCGGCGTCGTCGTCCCCGTCACCTGCGACGTGTTGCTGTACGTGGACGACCTCATGAGCCCGCGCGCCCAGGCGACGGGGATCTCGCTGCTGAGCTCGCCCTCCGGTGCGGTGGGGGTGGGGATGACCGGAGCGGCCCAGGGGAGCGGCTCGAACCTGGTCTACTGGCTGGACGACGTGAGGGTCTCCCCCCTGCTGGGCGTGGGGCTCAGCTCGCTCGAGCACCTCCAGCAGGACGGCTACGAGACCAACGGCGTCGCCGTCCTCCCCCCGCCGTCCGGCAAGGCGCTGGTGGAGACCAGCGGCGGGACGGTGCGGCACATCGCCGGCGGCCACCGGGGCGGCGGGATGGCGGCCAGCGACACCTCTACCTCCGGTTTCTCCGCCGCGTACGGCGAGCTGATCGGCATCGACGCCGGCGTGAAGCTGTACCACCGCGTGTGGTGGCACCAGGGCGTGGGGGCGGACGCCGGCACCCACCCGGTGATGGGCATCAGCGCCAACGCGTTGCAGGGGCCGCCGCCGCTGTTCAACCCCATGGCGGCGCTCGCGGTGGGGCCGCAGGGCGTGTTCCTCTCCGGCTACAGCCTGCTGGGCTCGTCGACGGTCGTGGCGGACCCCATCCAGCCGCTGTTCGGTCCGCTGGACGGCGGCTGGCACTTGATGGAGCTGATGGTGGCGTCCAGCGGCGGTGACGCCGGTGTCCGCCTGGCGTGGGTGGACGGGCGGCAGGTCCCCTCCTCGACCGCGAGCTGGCCTCCGCAGGTCCGCCCCCAGCGCTGGATCGACGGGCACCTGCCGGACCCGGGCAGCGCCGGGTACCAGGGCACGGACGAGTACGACGACAGCCGCACCTCGGTGCAGATGCAGCCCAGCCAGTTCGGCCTCATGGCGACCGCCGTACTGGACGCCGGCACCTGCTCCACGCTACTCATCCGCGCCATCGACTCCGCGAACGGCTTCTCGCCCCCGGCGGAGGACGTCTGGCTCTCCTACGACACCCACGGCGCGGGCGCGTTCTACGTCGACTCGTCGTGCGCGACGGCGCTCCCGGTGGCGGCGTCCATCGTGGTGCCGTCCGGCCAGACCTCGGCGGTGGCGTACTTCCTGCCCTCCGCGACGGGCGTCGCGCAGGTCACGCTCAGCCACCCTGACTACCTCTCGCGCGACATCTCCCTCTCCATCAACGGGCCCTCGGACGGCGGGTCCCCGGATGGCGGGCCGCCTCCGGACACCCTGCCGCCCTCCATCCCCGGGCAGCCGACCTTCTCCCCCGCCGTGACCCGCGTGCCGGTGCAGGTGACCTGGACCGGTTCGCACGACAACGACGGCGGCTCCGGGCTGAGGAAATACGTGCTGGAGGCTAGCGCTTTCGGCGGCCCGTACGTCCAGTGGGCCCTGGTGCCGGCCACCGTGGAGGACGCCCCGGCCTTCTCCACGTTCGATGGCGGAGAGGCGTACTGGACGCTCCGGGTGCGCTCCGAGGACGCGCGGGGGAACATCTCCCAGCCCAGCATCGAGTCGGTCCGGTTGACCGTGGACCTCACGCCGCCGAGCCCGCTGGTGTCGCTGCCGTCCGGGACCATCGACGGCGGGATGGCCACCCTGTTCTGGGGGACGGCCTTCGACCCGCCGCCGGCGCCGTCCGGAATCCAGTCCTACGTGGCGACGTGGACGTCCACGCCGTCCGGCGAAGATGGCTCCTGTGACGCCGGCCTCACCACCAGCTGCTCCTTCCCGGCGACGCCCGGGCACCAGTACGCGCTGGCGGTCCACGCCCAGGACTACGCGGGCAACGCCGGCGTCGATGCGTTCGGATCGCTCACCTACCCGGGGCCGGTGAGGGGCTTCCGCTTGCTGGGCTTCCCCACGGGGCCGTCCGGCGCCTACGCGGTGGTGGGCGACCCAACCCCGGTGACGGTGGAGGCGTTCGACGTCAACGGCGCGGTGGTGCCCGGCTACCTGGGCACGGTGCGCTTCGAGGCGAAGGATTCCGGCGGGAACGCCTTCCCCGCGGTACTCCCCGGGGCGTACCAGTTCGTGGTGAATGACCAGGGCCGGCACGACTTCCAGCCCGGCTTCACCTTCAACGCGGTGGGGGACGTCTTCGCCCGGGTGAAGGACCAGTCGGCAGCCACGATCACCGGCGAGGTGAGCGTCA
>DASRBA010000117.1:0-26519 GCA_035637895.1 Myxococcaceae bacterium | reverse complement strand
CGTCTCGGCGCGCGCGGTGCACGGGCAGGTGGACCTGATGGCGGTGATCTTCGTCCCGGAGCGGGTGGCGCTGAAGCCGGTGCGCGCCATGCGCTGGACGGTGCTGCTCTCCGTGGGCGCCGCGCTGGTGGTGCTGCTGCTGGCGGGCGGCACCTTCACGCTGCGGATGAACCGGCGGATCGGCGCGGTGGCGAAGGGCGCGGAGTCGTTCTCCCAGGGGGACCTGGGCGCGCGCATCCCGATCACCGGCTCCGACGAGCTGACCGACCTGTCGGAGACGTTCAACCGGATGGGCGGCGAGCTGGAGGCCTCGCGCGCCAAGCTGCTGCGCTGGAACGACGAGCTGAAGCAGCGGGTGGAGGAGGCCACCCAGGACCTGAAGGACGCCCAGGCCCAGCTGCTGGAGAGCCAGAAGATGGCCGCCATCGGCCAGCTCGGGGCGGGGGTGGCGCACGAGATCAACAACCCGCTCGCCGGCATCCTGGGGAACACGCAGCTGCTGATGCTCGACCGCCCGGAGACCGACCCGGACTTCGACACGCTCAAGAAGATCGAGCAGATGGCCAAGCGCTGCAAGGAGATCACCCAGAACCTGCTCCGCTTCTCCCAGGCGCGCGAGAAGGGTCAGCTGCGACCCATGGACCTCAACGCGGTGGTGCGCGACGCCTTCTCGCTCTCCGACCACCAGACGCGCGGCGAGGGCATCGCGGTGGTGGTCAAGCTCCAGCCCGGCCCGCTGATGGTGATGGGCGACCCCGGCCACCTCTCCCAGGTGGTGCTGGCGATGATGCAGAACGCCCGCACCGCGATGATGAAGTCCCAGGTGAAGGAGCTGCGGATCGCCACCCGCGCCGAGGGGCCCAACGCGGTGGTCGAGATCACCGACACCGGCAAGGGCATCGCCGCCGAGCACCTCCCCCGCATCTACGACCCTTTCTTCACCACCAAGGACGTGTGGACGAACGTGGGGTTGGGACTCTCCGTGGCATACCGTGTCGTCCAGGAACACCAGGGGAAGATCGACGTGACCACGGAGGTCGGGAAGGGCAGCACCTTCGCCGTCCGGATCCCCCGGTTGCCGACTGCCTGACCCTTCGGCCGGGGCCCCGAATGCGGGGTTGTGGCCGGGTTCTGGTAGATTTCCGTTCCGGGTTCCAAACACTCCACTCGAGATGTCCGCCTCTCCGAAGCCGCCGTCCGCTCCAGCCCCTTCCCTGGGCGCGGCCCCTCGTCGCCCGAGCGCTCCGCGCGCGGCCCCCCTCTTCGAGGTCGGCGGCCCCGCCCAGGCTCCGCTGTCGCGGCCGTCCGGCCCTCGCCCCGCGCCCGGTGCTCCCAGAGCGCCGGCGCCGATCGCGCGCGCCGCTCCCGCGCCGCAGCCGCCGCCGCCGCGCAAGCGCCGCCGCCGCTCCGCCTGGCCGTTCTACCTGGCGATGGGGCTGATCCTGGCGTCGCTCCCGGCCGGCTACTTCCTGCTGCTGCAGGACGCGCCGCCCTCCACGCTCGAGGCGGCCGTGCCCGGCAAGCCGGTGGAGCTGAAGGTCACCCGCGTCGAGGGCACGGTGGAGATCCGCCGCGCCAGCGGCCAGTGGGGCCAGGTGAAGGCCGGCGACACGCTGCAGCCTTCGGACGGCGTCCGCACCGGCGAGGGATCCACCGCCATCCTCTCCGGCGGCGACCAGTACGAGGTCTCCCTCGAGCCGCAGACGGAGGTCGCGGTCGACGAGCTGACCGACTCCATCTCCCGCGTCATGCTGGGCAACGGCATGGCCACCGCCAAGGTGAAGGCGGGCAAGCACGTGTTCGAGGTGCACGCGCGCAACAGCGACGCGGTGGCCCGCACCCGCCAGGGCACCTTCGCCATCAGCAACAACGCCATGGGCACCGTGGCGGTGGGCACCCGCGAGGGCGAGGTGGAGTTCGCCGGGCGCGGCAAGACGGTGATCGTCCGCGCCGGCCAGG
Organism: Myxococcaceae bacterium; assembly: GCA_035637895.1. Taxonomy (GTDB): domain Bacteria; phylum Myxococcota; class Myxococcia; order Myxococcales; family Myxococcaceae; genus DASRBA01. The sequence goes on along the minus strand of DASRBA010000117.1, from coordinate 24,560 downwards.
AGTCCATGGTCCGCCCGGGCGAGGCGCCCTCCGACCCGATCGCGCTCCCCTCCAGCCTGCTGCTCAAGGTGGACTGGCCGGCGGGGAAGATCCTCACCAAGGCCGACGTGGTCGTCTCCGGCCACTCGGAGCCGGGCACCATCGTCATCGTGCAGGGCCACCACGCCCCCGTGAACGCCAAGGGGGACTTCCTCGTGCACCTCAAGGGGCTCAAGGACGGGAAGGTTCCGCTCAAGGTCAAGGCCCAGTCCGTCTCAGGGCTCCAGCAGGAAGAAGAGCAGGAAGTCCGGATAGACACGCATGGGCCGAAAACCCAGGTAGAACCACCTCCCTGGGTAAACGAGCGCTGACTGGAAATGAGGGACCGGGGGTGAAATGGACCCGGCCCTCCTTCGCTTGACGCCTCAGAGGGCGACCGCTAAGATTCGGTCGTCGCTCCTGTATAAGGGCAATTCCAGCCGAAAGGTTGGATGCGCAAAGCCGCGGGGCCCGAAGCAAGGCCGGCCGTGACTGCCGTGGGAACGGAGAAGTCGAGTGACGTTGTTGGATCCCACGGAGCCTTGTACGGGCACGTGGGATTTGTCGTTTTTGGAGGTCATCCCCCAATGACCGCCAAGCTTGCCGCGATTCTGTCGTTTTGCATTGCTGGTGGAGCGCTCGCTCAGGACTCTGAGCCGCCGGCCCCTATTCTCACGGGGACTTTCTCGGCCGTGAACAACGGTCCGGGCAACCAGACCAATCCCAAGGTGGACTGCGCCACGGCGTCGTACACCAACGACGACTTCCAGGGGTCGTCGATGATCCACTACTGGGACTTCTCCACCGGCACGGACCACGTGATCCCCGGCAACGGGTTGGATCGCCTGTCCGACGTGTCCGGCAACCGGATCGCCTTCACCGAGTTCACCGTCGGCGGAGACACGGTGGCGCTGTACAACACGTCCACCCTGACCCGGACGGACCTGCCGGGGACCAAGGCCAGCAACCCCGCGCTGGGCGGCAACCTGGTGGCGTACGAGGACCGCGGCTACCTCGTCCCGCCGAACCAGTCGGAGATCGACCTGTACGACCTCAACACCGACTCGGTCACCCGGCTGACGAACGACACCCTCTTCGACAAGAACCCGGCGGTCAGCCCCAGCGGCAACGCGGTGGTCTGGGAGAAGTGCCAGACGGACGGGCTGGGGTGCCAGATCTACTCGGCCATCCAGACCGGGCCGGGGGCCTTCACCACCCACGTGCTGACGTCCGGTACGGGCGAGAGTCGGATGCCGGACACCAACGGCACCGTCGCGGTCTACGTCTCCGACCGGAGCGGCGAGAACGACGTCTACTACCAGGCGGTGGCCGGCGGCCCGGAGACCCACCTCTCCATCCCGGGCGACCAGCGCGACGTGGCCGTCTCCGGCACCCTGATCGCCTTCGAGTCCAACGCGGGCGGCAGCGGGTACGACATCTACGTCTACGACGTGGCGGCGAACACGCTGTACCGGGTGACCAACAGCCCGGGCGTGGACGAGACGCTGACGGACATCAGCGTGTGCAACAACACCGGCCGCATCGTGTACGCGGCGCCGGGCGCGGGCGACTTCGACGTGTACGCCTTCACCTTCACCCCGCCGCCCCCGCCGTCGCCGCCGCCGGATTGCCAGCCCGCCGCCGACGCCTGCGCTGATCCCCAGGGCCGCACCTTGCTGGCGGACCTGACCGTCACCCGCGGCAACGGCCACCCGCAGGTGGGGACCGCCACCTTCGCGGACCCGGACCCCAGCGCGCTGATCTGCATCACCAACCGCGGCGCCACCTCCGGCGCGGTGAGCATCAACGACGACCGCGTGGTGGGCCCGTCCGCGTTCAAGCACTCGGTGAGCCTGATCGCGCTCCGGGCGGATGGGATGCAGGCGGTGAACAACCTGGAGGCGTCCATCGCCGGGGAGAAGGGCACCAGCTACACGGTCAAGGTCTACAGCGATCGCGGCACCTGCGCCTGCCCCAGGCACCAGTCGAGGGCGGTGGGCCCCAACCCGCTGGAGATCAAGGGCGAGCGCCTCACCACGGCCGACCGGTACACGCAGCTGCAGTACGACGTGAACGAGCCGCTCGACGCGGACGCCATGGGCTGCAGCTCCACGTCCGGTGTGGCCCTCTCCGCGCTGGCGGTGCTGGCGCTGTGGCTGGCGGCGCGCCGCCGGCCGGCGGTGGTGCGCGGCGGCGTCCGACGGATGTAGCGCTCCGCCGGAGGGAGCGCGAAAAGAGCGCCGGGAGCGCGGGCCGGCCCACCGGCGGGAATTGCTGCGGGTCCGTGGATCGCTCGTGTAGAGTGGGACGCCTGAGGCGCGTCCTACCGCTCTTCGTGCTGCTGGCGCCTGGCCTCGCCGCGGCGCAGACGCTGGAGATCCTCGGTCCCGGCGCCGGCCCCGTCCCGCCGGACGGCTTCGCCATCGCCTTGCTCGAGCGCGGCCCGGATCGCGCGCTGGTGCCGCTCAAGGCGCCGCAGGTCACCGCGGACGGCGCGGACGTGAGGCCCTCGCCGGCGTCGCCGCCGCTCGCCGCGTTCCTGGTGGTCCCGCGGCCGGGGGCGAAGGAGATCCGGATCCACGCGCAGGACGCGGGGGCGCAGGCCGAGGCGCGCTTCCCGGTGGGCCCGCCCGGCGCGCGGGTGGAGCTGTCGCTGGAGCCGGCCGCGCCGGTGAAGGGTCGCGACAAGGAGGCGGTGCTGCGGGTGCGGGTGCGCAACGCGGACGGCGCCCCGGACACCAGCGGGTCGCCGCCGGTGCTGCGCGCCAACGTGGGGACGCTGGGCGCGGTGGAGCCGGTGGGCCCGGGGGAGTTCAAGGCGCGCTACGTGTTGCCGGAGACGCGGTACCCGGAGGTGGCGGTGATCGCCGCGCTCGACCCGTGGCCGCACCCCCAGTCCATCCACGGGACGTTCGGGCGGCTGCTGGTGCCGCTCGCCACCGCGTTCGACCTCTCCGGGAAGACGGAGCCGGAGGCGCAGTACTCGGTGGAGATCGCCGGGAAGAAGTACGGCCCGGTGGAGGCGGGGGCGGACGGGCGGTTCAGGATCCCGGTGATCGCCCCGCCCGGGTACAAGACGGGCAAGGGCGTGGCGGTGGACCAGGCGGGCAACCACCGCACCAACGAGGTGGACCTGCGGCTGCCGCCCACGGACCAGCTGTCGTGCGTGCTCAACCCGGCGCGGCTCCCGGCGGACGGCGTGTCGCGCTCGCGCGTGCTGTGCGCGGTCTGCGACGTGTTCGGGCAGCCGGTCCCCAACGCCCACGTGCAGCTCACCGCCTCGCGCGGAGCGGTCTCGGCGCCGCGAGCGGTGGAGGGGGGAATGCTGGAGTGGATCTACACCGCGCCGCGGAAGCTCTCCGCCGAGCCGGACGTGCTCACCGCCCTGTTCAAGCAGGGGAGCGCGGTGTCGAAGGACGAGCTGAAGGTGGAGGTGGTGCAGGGCCCGGCGGCGAAGGCCTCGGTGGTGGCGGCGGAGGACTACGTCCACCTGGGGGGGAAGCTCCCGGTGGAGATCGCGGTGGAGGACGCCCTGGAGCGGCCCCGGTCCGGGGCGGTGCTGGAGGTGCACGCGACGGTGGGGACGGTGAGCGCTCCGGTGGAGAAGGGGCAGGGCAAGTGGACGGCGGTGTGGACCGCGCCGAAGGAGGGGTCGGGGACGGCGGAGATCTCCGCGCGCGCGTACGGGCCCGCGGGGGCGGCGCCGGCGAGGATCGCCACCTGGATCCGCGACGGGCACCTGTTCGTCGGGGTGACGGACCTGGCGGGGTTGCCGCTGTCGCGCCAGCCGCTGCTGGTGGGCGACCGGCAGCTCGTCACCGGGGACGACGGCAGCGCGGACGTGGGGACCCCGGTGCCGGGGAAGCTGGAGCTGTCGCACCAGCAGTGGCCGGGGCTCCGGCTGACCGCGTACGTGCTGGACGGCGCGAAGGCGGTGTACCCGGCGTCCGCGCCCGTGGGTGAGGCGGTGGCGAAGAAGGTGGTGGAGCTCTTCCCGCCGGTGCCGGTGAACGTCCGCATCAAGGTGGAGGGCCGGAGCGTCACCTACTGGGTGGAGGATCCGGAGGGCGCGGTGCTCAGCGGGCGCGACGTGCGGGTGAGCCTGTCGTCCGGCTCGCGCTCCTCGGGCACCACGGCGGAAGGGCGGACGACGTTCAAATTGGAGGGGGCCGGTCCGGTGACGGTCTCCGTCGCCGATGCGGCGACGTGGGTGACGGCGGTGGCGGAGGTGGGCCCGTGAGCGCGCGCCTGGCCCGGTGGAGTGATCCGCGCGCGTCGCGCGCCGCCGGGGCGAGCGGAGCAGCGCGGCGCGCGCCAGCCGTCCTCGGAGGTCAACCGTGATCCCCGCCCGCGCCGCGCCATGGATCCGGTGCGGTGCGGCGCTGCTGGCCACCGCCGCCGCCGCGCAGCCCTCGATCCCGGTGGACCGGTTCGAGCTGACGGGCGCGGTGGTGGGCCGCGTGTGCCGCGACGTGGACGGCGACGGCCGCTGCGGCGCCGGCGAGCCGGGTATCCCCGGCGTGCGGGTGGTGATGGAGACCGGGCAGGCCGCGCTCACCGGCCCCGCCGGCAGGTTCCACCTCGCCGCCGTGGACGCCCGCGCCCCCGAGCGCGACGCGTCCGGCGTCCTCCGCCTCCTCACCGGCCGGCACCGCGTGGCCCTCGACCCGCGCGCCCTCGCCGCGGGGGAGACCTCCACCCCGGAGGCCACCACCGTCGAGCTGCCCATGGGCGGCGCCGCCATCGTCAACTTCGCCGTCCGTTCCGCCGCCGCCGCCGCGCTCAAGCCGGTCACCGCCGGCTACTCGCCCCGCGCCGCCCCCAGCGCCAGGGTGGAGCGCGGCACCCTCCGCTACCTCGCCGGCGGCCAGGCGGGCCCCGGCGACGAGGTCTCCGTCGCCGGCCAGCGCGCGGAGGTCGACGCCGACGGCCGGTACCAGTCCTGGGTCACCCTCGCGCCCGGCTCCAACCACGTCCCCGTCACCGTCACCTCTCCCTCCGGCACCGTCCGCTACCTCACCCAGGTGCTGGAGGCGATCAAGCGCCCGGGCGGCTTCCTCGTCGTCCCCCGCGGCTTCCAGCAGGACGCCGCCATGCAGGTCCCCGCCGGCCGCGGCGCGGTGGCGGCCGCCGGCCCCACCCAGCTCCGCGTCGAGGGCGCGCCGGGCACGAAGGTGGCGGGCGCCGGCCGCGAGGTCACCGTGGGCGCCTCCGGCGAGGCGCAGCTCCCCATCGAGCTCAAGCCCGGCGACAACGACTTCCACCTCACCGTCACCCGGCCCGGCGAATCGCCCCGCGAGGACCACCTCGTGCTCAAGGCCGCCTTCCGCCCCCTGGTGGTCGCGCTGGCGGACCTGGACGGCGGCTTCTCCCCCCGGCGCAGCGCCCTCGCCCTCCAGGGCCGGGCCGCCGCGCACGCCGAGGCGCAGCTGTTCGGCTGGACCCTGGCCGGCGAGCTGGACCTGCGCGACGACGACGTGGACCTCATCGCCCGCGGCGCGCCCGACGCGCTCCTCATCGCCCGCCGCCCCGAGCGCTTCGAGCGGAGCGTGGACCCGGAGCTGTACCCCGTCGCCTGGGGCGACCTCTCCGTCGGCCTGACGCCCAACCAGCCCCAGGGCCGCCTGCGCTTCGAGGCCCGCAACGAGCAACTGGGCACCCTGGGCTACGGCCCCCGCCGCGCGGTGATGGAGGACGCCGAGGTGGGGCGCTTCCAGCGCGCCCTCTACGGTCCCTACCTGGAGCTGGCGGCGCCCCTGGGGCCGGTGCAGGTGGCGGTGAAGGCCTTCGGCCAGTCCGGCGCGGTGGATCCGCTCCGCCCGCTGGTCACCCAGCCGGCGCACGAGGAATTCCGCGCCACCTCCGGCAGCGTCTTCTCCCTGGCGGCGGGCTCGGTGGTGGAGGGGAGCGAATCCGTCCGGGTGGAGCTGCGCGACGGCCTCACCGGCCTGCCCCTCTCGGAACGGCACCTCCAGCGCGGCCGCGACTACGAGCTGGACTGGCTCTCCGGGCGGCTCTTGCTGGCGCGGCCGCTCTCCTTCTTCCAGGGCCCCCAGGCGCTCCCGGCGGACGCGTTCACCGCGGGCGTGGAGCCGGTGCTGGTGGTCGACTCCGAGCGCGCCCTCATCGGCCCCAACGGCCGGCAGACCGTGGGCGCCGGCGCCACCGTCTCCTCCGGCCCGTGGCAGCTCTCGGGCGGCGCGGTGCGCGAGCGGCAGGAGGGTGTCGGCGCCTACATGCTGGTCCGCGCGCGCGGCAGCGGACAGCTCGGGCCGTTCACCTTCGGCGCCGAGGCCGCCCACAGCGACGGCGAGGCGGTCGCCGCGGACGCCTTCCTCTTCTCCGACGACGGCGGGCTCACCACCCAGGCGGCGCAGGGGACGATGAGCAGCGGAGACGCGCTCTCCGTCTGGCTGCGCGGCAAGGGCCTGTTCGACGCCGGGCGGGTGGACGCCGCCTTCCGCTGGCGCAGCCCCAACTTCTCGGACCGCGACCACCGCGACCAGTGGCTCTTCCGGCAGATCTCGCTGCGCCTGGACCAACCGCTGGGTGATCTCCGCGTGGGCGCGCTGGCGGACGCGCGCGCCTCCGCCGACCCGCGCGCGCCCTTCGGCGCCCAGCCCATCGCGTGGCGGGTGCTGGGGGCGTCCGCCGGCTACCGCTTCGGCGCCTTCGAGGCCGCGGTGCAGGTGAAGGACTCCGACCTCACCGCCGCCACCGATCCCCTGGTCGACCCGCTGGAGGAGGGCGGGCGCACCTCCGCCGGCGCGCAGCTCACCTGGAAGGCGACGCCGTGGCTCTCGCTCAACGCCAGCCACAACCAGATGCTGCTGTCGCGCGGCAGCGGCCTGGGCGCGAGGGAGGACACCTTCTCGGCGGTGGGCGCGGAGGTGTCGCTGGAGTCGCTGGGCACCTTCGGCGCGAAGGTCGGCTACGGCAAGGAGTTCGGCCCGCTGGTCTGGGCCCACGGCGAGCACCGCAGCGGCGGCGACTGGTACTACGGCAGCTACTCGGTGGACGTGGACGGACCGTCGGTGGGGCAGGGGCGCGCGGTGACCGGCGCCCGCACCGATCTCGGCGCCGGCGCCACCGCCTTCGTCGAGGACGTGGCCACCCACGACGCCACCGCGGTCCGGATGGCGCGCGCGGTGGGCGTCTCGCAGCAGGTGGGGACGGCGCTGCAGCTGGAGGCCCGCTACGAGCGCGGCGCCCGCGACCTGCTGGGCACCTCCGCGCTCACCCGCGACGCGGCCGGCGTGAGCGCCACCTTCATCCAGCCCTGGCTCCGCCTCTTCGGCCGCGCCGAGGTGCGGCTGGACCACCGCCCGTCCCCACAAGACCCGGCGGTGATGATGGAGCTGGAGCAGCACCTGCTCTCCGCCGCCGCCGAGGCCGACCTGCCCCTGGGCCTGCAGCTCTCCGGGCGGGTGAACTGGAGCGGGACGAATTCGGGCGGCGCTCAGGTGGCGGGCTTCCTCGAAGGGACCTCCTCGCTGGCCTACCGCGCCGACGCGTGGATGGCGGTGCTCCGCTACAGCCTCACCCGCGAGCAGCCGGTGGGCGGCATCGAGCGCGTCTACTCCATCGCCTCGCTCGTCCCCGCACTCCGCGTCTCGGACCGGGTGACCCTCTGGGGCGGGCTGCACGCGGGCTGGTCGAACGCGGGTTCGTCCAGCGCCGCCGCAAATGAGGGACCGGTGCTGTCGGCTTCGCTCCGTCCGGCGGTGCAGGTGGTGGGAGGTCTTGAGCTCTCCGCCGAGGTGGCCTGGAGATCTTCGGCGCCGGACGGTGGACAATTGACGGCGCTGCGGGGCGAAGCGGGCTGGCGCTTCGGCGATCGAACGTACGTGGGTGCCGGCTACACGGTGCTGGGGTTCAGCGGGACGGGCGTCGCGGCCGAGAACCCCGACCGGCTCTACGTCCGCGCCGAGCTGGCGCTCTAGGAGACCATGGTGAAGCGAGTCGCCCCCCTCTCCGTGCTGACGCTGGCCCTGCTGGTGGCCACGCTCGCGCGCGCGGACTGGCACCCGGGCAACGGCCTGAACGGAGGGCCGCAAGACTCCTGGATCGCCGACGCGGGCGGCTACTTCTCCGTCCACACCACCGGCACCTCGGCGTACCGGATGCTGGACAACGGGACCTCGGTGGTGACGCTGGCCTCGGTGCCGGTGAGCAACGCGAGGTGCACCGCCATCGTCAACGACAAGGTGGAGGTCGGCGCCTTCATCAACTACTACCACGAGGGGAATCCCACCCCGACGCCCGTCCCGAACCAGACCGACATCACCGAGTGCCGGGTGACCGAGAACCTCGCCGGGATCGCCTACGGCGACATCCTGACGTCGGGCCCCAGCATGTTCTCCAGCCCCACGGGGACGTGGCCCACGCCCATGAATCCGGTGGACGTGGGGGACCCCGTGAACGCGTCCAGCGGCGCCATCAGCGCGCACACCATCTTCGGCCGCGACTACGGCTTCATCCCGCGGAACCCGCCGGCGGGCGGCATCTTCACCCTCGACGGCGTCCACATCCAGCCGTTCTTCACCCTGTCGATGTCCAGCGTGGCGCGGAGCGAGATCTTCGGCGCGCGCGACGGCGGCGTCCGCGCCATCCAGGTCGGCGGCGACGGCGGCCAGCTGCTCACGCTGGCCGCGCCGAGCCAGGTGATCGCCGAGGGCTTCGGCCTGCCGGCGGCGCTCGTCACCAACCCCAACCCGTACCGCATCAAGGCGGTGACGCTCTCCGAGCTGGAGGGTGGGCCGAACGGCGCCGGCTTCGGGATGCTGCTGGTGGGGGACGCCACCGCGGGGACGCCGAACCTGTGGCGCGCCATCCCGGACCCGAACAACGTGGGGCGGTACTGGGTGCCGACCACCGTGCCGCCCCCGGCCCTGACGTCGGGGATCTACGACTCGGTGCGCTGCCTGAACGCGACGTTCTGCGTGCTGGGGTCCAGCAGCGCCACCAACTCCGCGCAGACCCAGCTGGCGACCTACCGGAACCGGGCGGCCCCCGGGGTGGAGCCGCCCGCCTTCGTGGTCCAGGAGGGCGCCTCCGGGGTGTCGATGACCGTCGACGCGGGCGACGACGACGGCGACGCCATCTTCGTGACGTGGGCGCCGGACGCCGGCGCCTCCCTGTACTTCAGCGCCCTCGCCCCCGACCCGGCGTCGCACGACCGGCGGACGTGGGTGGGCACCAGCTTCCCGTCGCCCAACTCGAACCTGTGCGGCAAGGTCCAGGCCGTCCTCCCGGTGAGCGTGTTCGCGCACGACGGCCTCCAGCAGGGCCCGACCGCCGACGGCACCATCACCATCGTCCACACCTTGCCGGGGCCACTCACGATGGACCAGGTCTCCCTCGCCCCGGCAGGGCCGTCGGCCGTCACGCAGCGCTACACCTTCGTCACCAACGGGTGCTCGGGCCTGGGCGCCGAGGTCCTGCCTTCCGGAGCGGCCACCGCGGCGGTGACCCCTCCCAACACGCTGGACGTGACGTTCACGCCGCCGCGGGTGTGGTGCGACGACACGCCGGACTCGGGGGCGCGCACGTTCCAGGTGAGGGTGGTGGACGGGCTGGTGAAGTCGCTGCCGGCGAACGCGACGTTCGTCGTCCTGCCCTGGGGCCAACCGGAGCCGCCGTTCGGGACCGGCGGCCGCACCGCGTTCCAGGATGCGGGCACCACGGTGACGTACTCGCCGGACGCGACGCACCTGTGCGAGGGGGACGCCGGCAACTTCCCTGGCGTCGACACGTTCTGGACCTGGGCCCCCAGCGCCGGCTTCACGCCCATCGTCCTCCAGGCGGACGGCGGCGCGCTCCCGCAGAGCGGGGCCACCACTCCGACCGCCACGGTGACGGCGCTCGACTGCCAGAGCGGCTCCATCACCTTCCAGGCCACCAACACCACGAAGAACGGCGGCCTCCCCGGCATGTCCTCCCCGCTGACGGTGAACGTCACCAGCACGCCCCTGCCGCTCTCCGGCGCGGTGACGGTCAGCGCCGCCGCCGACGGAGGATCGGTGTTCGGGGTGGTGGACCTCACCCCCCCGGTCCAGTGCCCGCAGAACCGGGCGGGCCTGGGCGCGAGCGTGGAGTTGCACCGGGCCTCCGACGGCGGGCTCATCTCGTCCGGGACGGTGCCGGGCGTGCCGGCTTCGTACTCGCTCCAGGCGCCGGGCGCGTGCGGCGGCGGCGCGTTCTACGTCCGCGCCACGGTGAGCGATTCGACCGGGTCGGTGGGGCCGCAGGACCAGCCGGTGACCCTGCCGACGCTGAACCCGGACTTTGCCTCGGTCGACGTGGACTCGTTCAAGATCTCCTGCGGCGACGTGGCGCGCGCCGATGCGTCGGTCACCTTCGGGCCGAAAGACTGCGACAGCGCGCAGGTGGACTGGAGCAGCGCCGGGGCGGTGGCGATCGCGCCGGGCGCGGTGGGGCCCTCGGTGATGCTGGCGACGGTGAGCAACGACTTCAACGGGCTGATCGGCCTGCCGGTGTACGTGGTGGCGACCTCCACCGCCGAGAGCGGTGTGAAGAGCGTGCCCGCGGCACCGGTGGTGGTGACCGTGGACCCGTTCGTGACGGTGGTCCACCGGACCGACACCTCGGTGGCGTCCGAGTCGAGGGTGCTGGGCATCGAGGTGCAGCTGAAGAACCAGACCACGTGCGACGTGACGGGCGTGGAGCTGCACGAGACGCTGAGCGGGATGAACCTCGTCCCCGGGTCCGTCATCGGGCCGGACGGCGGGACGATCGACCCGGTGACGGACGCGGGGGAGTTGGTGATACCGGGGCTGTCGCTGCCGGGGGGGGGACAGGTGGTGACGGTGCGGTACTCGGCCCGGCCGGCGCTGTTCGGCGCCCCCAGCCCCGGCGGCGTGGCGAAGCTGCGCGACGTGCCCATCTCGGAGCCGAGCGAGCTGGGCTCGGGCGGGAGCACCTGCGGCTGCCAGTCGGCGTCGGGCGGGGCGGCGGCGCTGATCGGGCTGGCCGGCGCGGCGCTGCTGCGGAGGCGGCGGAGGGTCAGAGCCCGAAGCTGATCCGCTGGCGCTTGCTCTCCTCGCGGCGCTCGACCAGCAGGCCCAGCAGCTCGAAGCCGGCGAGCGAGGCCAGCGCCTCGCGCTCCGAGAGGTCGGTGAGCGACAGGAGGTCCTCCACCGTCTTGGAGCCGTCCGCCGCGGCGAGCAGCGCCTGCTGCGGGCCGGTGAGCGGGATCTCCTGGAGGGTGTAGGGCGGGTCGGGGGCGGGAGAGAGCCGCCGCGCCGGAGGCATCTTCTGGCGGAGGGAGATCAGGGTATGGGTGCGGGTCACGCCCTCGAGGATCAGCTCGCCGGGAAAGAGGAAGAGCTTCACCAGGTCCTGGCGGGAGGGCTTCTTGGGGACGAGGTGGTACTGGCCGCGGGTCCAGCCGAAGGTGCTGTAGATGATCTCGCGGACCTGCTCCTCCAGCAGCTCGCGGCGGCGGTCTTCGGTGACCAGGCCCAGGCGGACCATGGATTCGCCGGTGCGGATGCCCTCCAGCTCCGCGAGCGCGGCGACGCGGTTGAGGTCGTCTTCGTTGATGGCGCCCCGGCGGACGCAGAAGCGGCCGAAGCGTTCGGCGGCGAGGTTGGACGCGGCATAGACGGGGAGGCCGTTCTCGACGGTGATGACCTTCACCACGGTGTCCTGCTTGAGCTTGAGCTCCCCCGTGTGGCGGGCCGCGTAGAAGGCGTTGAGCAGCTTGGGGACGGGGCTCTGGGAGAGGTCGCCGGCCTCGCCCCACTCCGGGAGCGGGCGCCCGCGGACCGGGTGCTCCGGTTGGTGCCAGACCCGGCCGCGCTCGCCGAAGGGGACGAAGACGGGGTCGGTCTGGGGCTGGGCATCGCTCGCGATGTCGCCAGTCGAGAGCTCGGAGGCCGTGGGTGATGCGTCGGGAGCGGCGGCGACGTTGGTGGGTGGATCGGTAAGAGCGGTGTTCGGCGGCTCGCCGGCGAATGGAGATTCAGGCGCGGCAGCGGAGCTGGGCGGCTCTTCAGCGGGGCTGGTGAAACTGGTCTCGGTGTCGGGCGGCGTCTGCGAGGCGTCGCCAGGGCCTGCGGGCGCGGCATCCGCTGCTTCGCCGGAGGGGAACGCTTCGGCGAGGCCCGCGAGGGCGGCATCGGCCGTGTCAGGCGGTTCGCTGGAGACGGGCGGCTCAGCCGCATCGGCGAGGCCCGCGAGGGCGGCGTCGGTCGTGTCAGGCGATTCGCCGCTCTCGACCACCATGTCCGCGGCTTCGGGCGGCGCCGCTCCCAGCGCATCGAGGGCAGCCTCCGCCGTATCGACCGGCTCACCTACCGGCGGCGCCGCCGGATCCGACTCCGCCGCCGTCAGCGACTCGAGCTCGCGCCCCATCTCCGTCTCATGCAGCGGAGCGACCTTCTCCGGCGGCCGGTGCGAGACGCGCACCGCCAACTCATGCGCCATCCCGATGGCGCCCCCTGGCCCTCGCGCCGGCCGGGGCGCCGGCGGTGGCTTCTCCTCCACGGCCGCGGCCGCCTCCACCGTGCTCATCGGCGCTTCGATCGCCTCCAGCATCTCCAGCGCCTGCGCCACCTCATCCTCTGTCCGCGACGTCAGCCGGAGCTCCATCGGCGGCACGGAGACCCGCGTCGGGATCTCCTCCTCGACCTCCGCGGTCTCCTCCTCCGACGTCATCTGCGCCAGCGCCGCCAGGTCCCCCTCATCGAGCGGCCTCGTCGGCGTTCCCGGCTCTTCGTCCAGCTCCGGCACCATCTCCGGCCGGGCCTGCGGCTCGTCGCCCGGGACCGCCGGCGCCTCCGCGACCTCCATCGCCTCCATCGCCGCCGCGAGCTCCGAGGGGTCCACCCGGGCGATGGGCTCGTCCTCCTCGACGTCGACCTCCACCTCCTCCAGCGGCGTCAGCTCCTCCAGCTCCCCGGCCTCATCCTCCTCGTCCTCGATCAGCATCGCCGGCAGCGCCTCGGCCCCGGCCGCCGCCCCTTCCACCGCCTCCAGCAGCGACCGCATGTCGAACGGCTTCTCGAAGAACTGGACGGCCCCGTGCCGCTCCATCGCCTCCCGCGCGAACTTCTCCCCCTTGTACACGCCGCTCATCGCCACCGCGGGGATGCCTGCATTCCGGAGCGCGTCCAGCACCTCGCCGCCGCCCGTGTCGGGCAGCAGCAGGTCCACCACCGCCGCGTCGAACGCCGCCCCACCGCTCAGGGCCTGCAGCGCCGCCTGCCCCATCGCCATGGCGGTCGCCACGTGCCCGCGGGCGCGCGCGGCGGAGACGATCAGGAACGCCAGCTCGGTGTTGTCCTCGACGATGATCAGGCGCGCCATGCGTCCCGCGCCCTTCACGGCGCCGCCGGAGCATAGCATCCAGCCCATGCGCATCCGCGGCTTCCACCACCTCGCCATCCAGGTCCATTCCCTCCCGGAGACGGCGTCCTGGTACCAGCGCGTCCTCGGCCTGACCGAGCTGCGGCGCCACCACCGCCCGGACGGCACCCTCCGCAGCATCTGGCTGGAGGTCCCCGGCACCGGCGGCGGCTTCCTCGCCCTGGAGGAGACGACCGCGGATCCCACCCGCGACGACTTCCGCACGGACCGCCCCGGCCCCCTGCTGCTGGCGCTCCGCATCGACCGCGACCACCGCGCCGCCGCCCTGGCGGAGCTGGAGCGGCTGGGCGTCCCCGTCGTCCACCAGACCAAGTGGACCGCGTACTTCCGGGATCCAGAGGGAAACCGCATCGCGCTGAGCCATCACCCGGACGACGCCTGAGGCGCCATGCACTAAGCTCCGCCCGGCATGCGGCTCGGCGAACTGCTGCTCAGCGAGAAGCTGATCTCCAAGGAGGCGCTGGAAGAGGCGCTGGAAGAGCAGGTGCTCCAGGGCGGCCGGCTGGGGACGAACCTGCTGGAGCTGGGGTTCCTCCAGGAGAAGGACCTGGCCCGCTCCCTGGGCAAGCTGCACAACTGCGCCTTCGCCTCCGGCGAGATGACGCCCGACCCGCGCGCGGTGGAGGCGATCGACGCCCAGTTCGCGGACGACAAGGACATCCTCCCGATGCGGATCGACGCCACCCGCATCTCGGTGGCGGTGATCGACCCGCACGACCACGAGACCCTCCACGCCATCGGCTTCAAGACCGGCAAGCGCGTGGTGCCGGTGGTCATCCCCGAATTCCGGATGCACCAGCTCCTCCGCCGCTACTGCAAGGCGTTCCGGACCATGCGGCCCATCGACATGGGGCAGGTCCGGCCCTCGAAGACCAAGGGGACCCTCAAGGAAGGCCCGACGCCCATGGCCTCCGAGGAGCTCATCAACGAGGAGGAGTTCCAGAAGCTCTACGCCAAGGCGGTGGAGGGTGGGGAGGCGATCGGCGCCTCGCCGGCCGCGGTGGAGGACCCCACCATCGAGGGCATCGTCATCGAGGAGGCGCCTCCCGCTCCGGCGCCCCAGGCACCCGCGGCGCCGCCCCCGCCTGCGCCCCCGCCCGCGGCCGAACCTTCGGTTCCGTGGGCCAAGGTCGCGACGCCGGTCCCCAGGCCCATCCAGGTCCCGCTCGCCGCGGTGCCCGCGGCCCCGGCGAAGCCCCCACCCGAGGCCTCCGCGCCGCTCGGCTTCGGCGAGGCCCAGCAGCAGCTCAGCCAGGTGACGGACCGCGAGGACGTGGCGCGCACGGTGCTCCGCTTCGCGGCCGGGAAGTGGAAGCGCGCGCTCCTGCTCGCGGTGCACGGGGACCTGGTCACCGGCTGGCACGGGGCGGGGCAGGGGATCCGCCGCGAGGCGGTGGTCCGCATCGGCATCAACCTGCGCGGCCGGAACACCTTCCGGCTCGTGCGCGACACCCGCTCCCACTACATCGGCCCGGTGAAGCGCGACGCCAGCACCGCCGTCTTCTACAAGCTCCTGGGCGGGGGCCAGCCCACCACCGCGGTGATGCTGCCGCTGCTGGTGCGCGGCCGGGTGGTGCACGTCCTCTACGTGGACAACGGCCCGGACCAGGTGACGCCGCCGGACATCGGCGAGTTGCTGATCCTCGCCCAGAGCGTGACCCGCTCGTACGAGGCGATGATCCGCCGCACCAAGGCGAACTGAGCCTGGAGGTCGCGGCCGCGGGCCACGGCATCAGCGTCCGCTGGGCCCGGGGACCGAGCCGAGCCGAGCGCCCGGCTATTCGAAGTCCACCGTGAACGACAGGTGCTGGTGGGGGACGATGTCGAACGCCTCCTCCCACCGCGACGCGTTCACCGTCACCACGATCCGGTGGCTGCCCTCGTAGACGCCCACGTCCTTGAGGGGCGCCTTGCCCATCGACTTCCCGTCGACGGTGACCTCCGCGCCGGGGGGCGCGTGCACGTTGATGTAGCCCTTGCCGAGGAAGAACTCGGCGCGCGTCACCCCGGCGTCGGCGACGTTCACCGACCGGTAGACGTTGATCGCCTGCAGCGAGTCCCGCAGCGCCACCGAGTGCTTGCCGGGCGTGACCGGCCAGGAGAAGACCGGCGACCGGCCGAGGTACTGGCCGTCCAGGCTGACGCCCACGCGCGGCTCCACGAAGATGTCCAGCGCGGGGATGCCCGAATCCGGGTCGTACTCGTGGCCGGCGTCCACCTCCCCCGCGTCCGCGCCCGCGTCCTCGGGCTGCGCCGCCACCACCGCGCCCGCGTCCGTCCCCGCGTCCGCCACGCCCTCCGGCGCGGTCCACCCGCGGTCGCGCGCGAACAGCACCGCGCCCACCACCGCCAGCGCCACCACCACCGACCCGAACACCGCGAACACGCGCGCTGGAGAGCGCGCCTCCGCTCCGCCCCCTCCCGGCGACACGCCCGCGGCGGCCGAGAACAGCGGCGCCGGAGTCGAACCTGCGGGGGGCGGCGCGGCGGCCGGCGCCGCCGGAGCGGATGCGGGCTGCGCGGCGAACGGCGCCGCCTGGCCCACCGGTTCGGCCCGGGCGACGGGCGCCGGGGCGGGCGTCCCGGACACCGCGGCCGGCACGGAGAAGTCCTTGGGCGGAGGCGGCGGGGCGCCGGGCTCCTGGGGCTCGGGCGGGAGGGAGGCGTAGCTGGCCACCGACTCCAGGCCCTTCTCGACCAGCCGCCGGCGCGCCTCGCGGGTGGGATGGTTGTCCGGGAAGAGCTGGTGCAGCAGGTCCGCCACCGGCTCCCAGGAGGGCAGAGGCTGCAGCGACTGCTCCAGGGCCTCGCGGAAGGCGAGCGCGGTGGGGTACCGGTCGAAGGCCTTCTTGGCCATCGCCTTGCGCACCACCGCGCGGACCGGCTCCGGCACGGTGTCCGGCAGCTCCGGGAGTGGCCGGTTGAGCACCGCGTTGTCGAAGTCCGGCTCCGACTTCTCGTCCTCGAACGGGACGCGCCCGGTGAGGCACTCGAAGAGGACCAGCCCCAGCAGGTACACGTCGGTCTGGACGTTCACCGCGCTGCGGCCGCCCAGCACCTGCTCCGGGGCGCAGTGGTGGCGCCGGCCGGGGACGCGCCGCCCGCCCACCTCGCGCGGGGCCGCCGCCAGCGCGCCGTAGCCGGACACCTTGCAGACGCCGGTGTACGTCACCAGCAGCGTCTGCGGCCGGAGGTCCGCGTGCACCAGCGGGGTGCCGTCGTCGTTGCCCGCCAGGTGCGCGTAGTGGACGCCGGTGGCCGCCTCCACCACCAGCTTGACCGCGAGGTCCACCGGGAGCTTGCCCTTGGCTTCCAGCAGGCGCCGCAGCGACTCCGCGTTGGCGTACTCCACCACCCGCGCCAGGCCCTGCGGCTGCGAGGTCAGCCCGTAGACCTTGACGATGTTCGGGTGCTCGAGCTGGGTGGCGCGCTTGGTCTCCTTGAGGATGGAGTCCAGCCGCGACTTGTCCTTGAGGACGTCCTTGGGGATCCAGACCAGCACCACCGGGAAGGGCGGCTCGTGCGGCGCGTCGGAGACCGCGAGGCCCAGGAACGCGCGGGAGCCCTCACCGGAGAGGAGCGGCCCGAGCGATTGGTACCGGATGCTGGCCATGGGTCAGAACGGAAGCGTGATGTGATACGCGGATCGGCCCCTACGCAAGAGAACGAGCACCGATCTCGCCTGGCGCGCGGCGATCAGCGCCTCCCGGTAGGCGTCCGGCGACTGCACCGGGGCGTTGTTCAACCGGAGGATGACGTCCCCGGCCGAGAGGCCGATCCGCGCCGCCGCCGTGCCCGGCCGGACCTGGGTGATCTGCATCCCGCCGCCGCCGGCCCGCACCTTGAGGCCCAGCCGGTCCCAGGAGAGCGCCTCGCCCAGCTTGGCGGGGAACTCCTGCGCGGTGACGGTGAGGGGCCCCAGCTTCCCCTCGCGGAACACGCTGAGCGGGATCTGCGCGCCGGCCGGGTAGCTGCGCAGCCGGACGTCGAAGTCCTCCGGGTCGTCCACCGGGGTGCCGCCCACCTCGGCGACGATGTCGCCCTGCTGCAGGCCGGCGCGCTCCGCCGGGCTGCCCGGGTCCACCGCCGCCACCACCACGCCGTGGCTCTTGTCCCAGCCCAGCCGGTCCGCGACGCGCGGCGTCAGCCCGGCCACGTCCAGCCCCACCCACGCCGGGCGCAGCTTCCCGAACTGGGTCAGCTCGGTGACGATGCGCTTGACCTTGTCCGCCGGGATGGCGAAGCCGATGCCCTGGGCGCTGGCGAAGATGGCGGTGTTGATGCCGATGATCTCG
Source organism: Myxococcaceae bacterium (assembly GCA_035637895.1). Lineage (GTDB taxonomy): Bacteria > Myxococcota > Myxococcia > Myxococcales > Myxococcaceae > DASRBA01. Next base: position 6,855 of record DASRBA010000117.1, on the reverse strand, counting down.
CCGTCCACGTTGAGCAGCGGCCCGCCCGAGTTGCCGGGGTTGATGGCCGCGTCCGTCTGGATGAAGTCGTTGTAGACGCGGTTGTTGGCCTTGAAGCTGCGGCCCACCGCGGACACCACGCCGGAGGTGACCGTCTTGGAGAGCCCGAACGGGCTGCCGATGGCGACCACCGTCTCGCCGATCATCAGGTCCGACGAGGTCCCCAGCTTCGCGGCCGGGAAGGGCCCCTTGCCCTGGACGCGCAGCACCGCCAGGTCGTTGTCCGCGTCCGCGCCGATGACCTCCACCTGCAGCGTCCGCCCGTCCGCCAGCCCCACGTGGATGACGGAGGCGCCGTGGATGACGTGGTCGTTGGTGAGGATGAGGCCGGAGGGGTCGATGATCACGCCCGACCCCAGGCCCTGCACCGCCTGGCGGCGCTCCCGGGGGCCGAAGAAGTCCTCGAAGACGTCCCACTGGTCGCCCCGGACCCGCTCCTCGATGATCTGTTCGGTGCCGATGTAGACGACGGCGGGTGAGACCTTCTCCACCACCGCCACCACCGCGTTGCGCCGCGTCTTCTGGTCCGCGCGGGCGGAGAGGGCGACGGCCACCGCTACCACGAAAAAGCCGACATTCCGGATTCGCATCATCTGGCGTTGGGGCTCCGACCTATCAGACTGTTCGAGGACCGACGCTGATTTTTTGAGGCGGTAGACTTGGAGTCCCCCCTCGCAGGAGAACATCCCATGGCCCAGGAGACGTCGCTCATCAGCTCCGGCCTTCCCGCGCTCGACCAGGTCCTCGGCGGCGGCCTCCACCCCAAGCAGACGGCCCTGATCTGCGGCCTGCCCGGCACCGGCAAGACCGCGCTCGCCGCGCAGATCGCCTTCGCCCACGCCGCCGCCGGCCGCCCGGTGGTGTTCGCCACCCTGGGTGAGCCCCACGGCAAGCTGATCGACGGCTTCCAGGGCTTCTCCTTCTTCCAGAAGGACCGGATGGGCCGCGACTTCTACATGGTGAGCGCGCAGGCCTGGGTGAAGAAGGGGGTGAAGGAGCTGCGCGAGGTGCTGGTGCTCTCCGTGCGCGAGCGCAAGGCGCGGCTCTTGATCCTCGACGGGCTCAACGCGGTTCGCGAGGCGTGGAAGGACGAGCCGCAGGTCCGCGAGCTGGTGAACGAGCTGAGCGCCGGCCTCGCCCAGAGCGACTGCGCCGCCGTCCTCACCACCGCCGAGCCGCTGAAGACCGCGCTGGGCCACCCGGAGGCGTCCGCGGCGGACATGGTGCTGTCGCTCTCCACGCAGGTCCACCACGGCCGGCGCACCCGCACCCTGGAGTTGGCCAAGCTCACCGGCCGCTGCGGCCTGGAGGGCGAGCACGCCATGGGCGTCGACGCCTCGGGCATCCGGGTTTGGCCGCGCGTGGAGTCCCTCACCAGGCCGGCGGCGCCGAAGGCGGCCGAGGAGCGCGCCACCATCGGCGTGGCGGAGCTGGACAAGCTGCTGGGCGGCGGGCTCCCGGCCGGTCGGCCCGCGGTGGTGCTGGGCGTGCCGGGGACGGGCAAGAGCGCGCTGGCGGCGCACTTCGCCGCGGCCGGGCCGGACCGGTGCGTCTACCTGGCCCTGCGCGAGCAGCCGGACGCGGTGCGCGAGCGCGCCGCCGCCTTCGGCTTCCAGGCCGGCCCGGACCGGCTGGACGTGCGTGCGCCGGACAGCGCGGAGGCGTGCCCGGACCAGCTGGTGGCGATGCTGCTGGAGGCGCTGGACGCGACGAAGGCGAGGCGCGCGGTCATCGACGGGCTGGCGGAGCTGGACCGCCCGCTCCCCGAGGGGCGCCGCGAGCCGTTCCTGCGCGGCCTGGCGGACCAGCTGCGCGCGCGCCGGGTGACGGCGCTGGTGCTGTGCGAGGGGACGGAGACGGCGCTGGAGTCCGGCTCGGCGATGGCGGACACCGTCCTGTACATGAGGCATGCGGGCGCGGATGGGCGGGTGGCGCGGCTGGTGAGCGTGCTCAAGCTCCCCGGCCGCTACGAGCCGCGGGTCCGCGAGCTGCGCATCGGCGACCGCGGCTTCACCGTGCGCGAGCCGATTGGATACGGGGGAGATCGATGAGCGTGGTGCTGGTCGCCGACGACGAGCCGGCGGTGCTGGACGCCCTCAGCCAGGTGGTGGAGGACCTGGGTCACCAGGTGGTGCGCGCGCACGACGGGCGGGAGGCGCTGCAACTGGCCCGCGCGCAGAAGCCGCACCTGGTGGTCACCGACCACATGATGCCCAGGCTCTCCGGCCTGGACCTGGTGCGCCAGCTCCGGGAGGACGACGGCCTGCGCGACGTGCCGGTGCTGCTCCTCTCCGCCGCGCTGCCGCTGGGCTCGGTGTCGGAGGCGAAGGCGTTCCTCCCCAAGCCGTTCGAGCTCTCCGAGTTCGAGGAGCTCGTCTCCACGCTGCTCGCCGAGTCGAAGGCCAAGGCGCCGCCCGTCGCGGACGTGCGCGCAGAGCCGCCCGCCGGCGCCGAGGACCAGCTCCACTGGCTCACCCGCCAGGTCGCCGGGCCGCTCGCGGAGATCCGGGATCGCCTGGGCCTCCTCCAGCTCCCCAGCTCCGAAGGGATGCGCCACCAGGTGAAGGAGATCGAGCGCGCGCTGGGGGAGGTGGAGCGCGCGGTCCGGCAGGTCGCGCCGACGAAGCACTGACCGCGCTGGCACTTCAGCGCGTGGCGGGCGGCGCCCTCGGCCGCCCGTCCGCGAGTGACGCCGCCGCGCTAACCGCGCTGGGACTTCAGCGCGTAGCCGATCATCTTGTAGAGCAGCCGCGCGGCGACGTTGCCGTCCCACTCGTCGCCGTCGGGGCCGGGCGCGACCTCCATCAGGTCCAGCCCGACGATCTTCCGGCCCGACCGCGCCACGCCAGCCACCAGCGACACCGCCTCGTGGAAGGAGAGCCCGCCCGGCACCGGCGTCCCGGTGTGCGGGCAGAGGGTGGGGTCCAGCCCGTCGATGTCGAAGGACAGGTAGACGTGCGGAGGGAGCTTCTCCACCATCCGGTCCACCAGCCGGTTCCAGGGCGTCCCGTCCAGCCGCTGCCGGGCGACCTCCGCGTCGTAGAAGGTGTGGATGCGGTCGTCGCGGGTGTCGATCAGCTCCGCCTCCGCCTCGCCCACGTCCCGGATGCCCACCTGCACCAGCTTCGCCACGCCGGGCAGCTGCTGCACCACGTTGAACATGATGGACGCGTGCGACCAGGTGAAGCCCTCGTAGGCGTCGCGCAGGTCGGCGTGCGCGTCCAGGTGCAGCACGCCCAGGCCGGGGAACTTCTCCGCGTGCGCCCGGATGGCGCCGAAGGAGCAGGAGTGGTCGCCGCCCACGGTGGCCACCAGCTTCCCCTCGCCGAGCCGGTTGGCGCAGGTGGCGTACACCCAGGCGTTCATCCACGCGCAGAGGGAATCCACCCGCTCCAGGTTCCTGTCGCCCGGCTTGGCGCCTCCGGCGGCGATGATCGGCTGGGCGAGCTGCCGGCCCTCGTCGCTCCAGGCGCGCACGTCGCCCGGCTCCGGGAGCATGGCGATGCCGTCCTCGTAGGGCCGGCCCGTCTCCACGTCGAAGAGGTCCACCTGGCGGGAGGCGCGGAGGACGGCGGCCGGGCCGTCAGCGGCGCCGCCGCCGTAGCTGCACGTGGCCTCGAAGGGGACGGGGACCACCACCACCTTCGCCTGGTCGGGCGAGTGGGGGAGGCCGTAGATGCCGGAGTCGGGGCCCGCGGCGGCGTTGGGGTCGAAGGTCATCGCCACTCCAGGACGAGCTTTCCGAAGCTCTGGTTGGAGGACATCTTCTCGAAGGCGGCGGCGGCTTCGGTGAACGGGTGCACCGCGTCCACGATCGCCTTCAGCGCCCCGCGCGCGAAGAGCGGGAGGATCTCGCGCTCGAAGCGCTGGGCGATCTCGATCTTCTCCTCCAGCGGGCGGCTGCGCAGCGTGGTGCCCTGGATGCACAGCCGCTTCTGCAAGACGCGCCCCAGGGACACCTCCGACGCCGGGCCGGCCATCATCCCCACCAGGATGATCCGCCCGCGGTGGGCCGCGGCCTCGATGGTCTCCGGGAAGTAGTCGCCGCCGGCCAGGTCCAGCACCACGTCCGCGCCGCGCCCGCCGGTCGCCGCCTTCACCGCGTCCGCGAAGGTGGGGCCGGAGGGCAGCGCGATGCCGTGGTGCAGGTGCAGCTCCTTCTTGCAGCGCTCCAGCTTGTCCGCCGAGCGCGAGGTCCCCACCACGTTCGCCCCCAGCGCGGCCGCGACCTGGCACCCCGCCGTGCCCACGCCGCTGGCCACCGCGTGGATGAGCGCGTGCTGCGCGCCGGCCAGCCCGCCCTGCACCACCATCGCGTCCCAGGCGGTGAGGAACGCCTCCGGGATGGCGGCGGCGGTGGCGAAGGGGAGGTCCCTGGGGATCGCCATCACCTCGCGCTCGTGCGCCACCAGCTTCTCGGCGAAGGCGCCGCCGGCCACGATGCCCATCACCCGGTCGCCCACCTGGAAGCGGCGCGCGCGGGGGCCGGCGGCGGCGATCTCGCCGGCGTACTCGAGGCCGGGGATGTCCTGGGGCGCATCCGGGGGCGGCGGGTACAGGCCCATGCACTGGAGCAGGTCCGCCCGGTTGAGGCCGGCCGCTCGCACCCGGACCAGGACCTCGCCGGGTCCGGGTGTCGGATCCTCGGCATCCTCGAGCTTGAGCACCTCTGGACCGCCCTGGCCTTCGATTCGGAGCGCGCGCATGGCCGGCCGCGTATAGCAAGATGCGACCATGGCCAAGTGCCCCGTGTGCGGGAAGGACGCGCCCGGTCGCGCGGTGAACCGCGCGTTCCCGTTCTGCTCCGAGCGCTGCAAGCTGGTGGACCTCGGGAAGTGGCTCGGGGAGGAGTACCGGATCCCGGTGCGGGCGCCGCAGGAGGACGACGGCGAGGTGCCGCTGGTCCCCGGCCCTGGGAAGCAAGGGAATGGGGGCGGCGGGCGGCATGACGCCTGAGTACTGCGACCTCCACTGCCACCTGCTCCACGGGGTGGACGACGGCGCGCGGACGCTGGAGGAGTCGCTGGAGATGGCGCGCGCGCTGGTGCAGCTGGGGTTCCGGACGGTGGCGCCCAGCCCGCACGCGCGGCCGGAGTACGCGCCGGTGGAGCTGGCGCGCGCGCGGCTGGAGGAGGTGCGGCAGGCGCTGGGCGCGGCGGGGATTCCCCTGGAGCTCCACGTGAACGCGGAGAACGACCTGGTGGGGGACCGCTTCCTGGAGGAGGTGGCCGGCGAGCGCGGGCGGCGGCTGGGCGCCGGGCGGTACGTGCTGGTGGAGGCGCCGTACACGTCGCCGGTGCCGCGGCTGCCGGACCTGATCTTCGCGATGAAGGTGAAGGGGGTGACGCCGCTGTTCGCCCACCCCGAGCGCTGCGCCGAGTTCCAGCGGCCGGGCCGCCCGGCGCAGGCGGTGGCGGCGGGCGCGGTGCTCCAGCTCGACCTGGGCGCGCTCACCGGGAGGTACGGCAAGCCGGCGAAGAAGGTGGCCGAGGCGTGCGTGGAGGAGGGCCTGTACGCGGTGGCCGCGACGGACCTCCACTCGCCGAACGGAGCGCTGGAGTGGGTGGGGAAGGCGATGGCGGCCCTGCGCGCGCGCGCGGGTGAGGCGGAAGCCGATCGCTTGCTGGGCGAGCGCCCGCTCCGCCTGCTCCGCGGGGAGTCGCTGGAATGAAGCGTGCTATAGGCCCGCCCGGATGAAGCGAGCCGTCAACCTGGCCCTGAGCCTGGCGGTCACCGGGGTGTGCACCTGGTGGACGTTCCGGAGCACCAACTGGACCGAGCAGCGGACCAGCCTCGCCGCGGCGAAGTACGTGTGGATCGTCCCGTACCTCGGCGTGCTGGCGGTGATCCACCTCTCCCGCACCCTGCGCTGGCGGGCGCTGCTCTCCGGGCTGGAGAGGGTCGGGTTCCGCGCCATGAACGAGGCGTCGGGCATCGGCTTCATGATGCTGATCGTCCTCCCGTTCCGGCTGGGGGAGTTCGCGCGGCCGTTCCTGATCGCCCGGCGCAGCAACATCCGGCGCAGCGCCGCCATGACGACAGTGGTGCTGGAGCGGATCACCGACGGCATCCTGGTCGCGGTCGGGCTGCGGGCCCTGCTGTTCTTCGTGCCGAAGGACGCCCCCACGTTCGGGGTGGTGCGCTTGGGGGCGAACCTGATGTTCGGGGTGTTCTTCAGCGGGCTGCTCTTCCTGCTGTTCGCGCTGTGGCAGCAGGAGCGCGCGGTGCGGCTGGTCCGGGCCACGCTGGGTCGCGTCTCGGCGGGGCTCGCGGACGTCGCGGCCCACGTCGTCGACACCTTCGTCGGAGCGATGCGGCAGCTCCCCAGCCGCGGGCAGCTGGCGCTCTTCTTCGCCTACACGCTGGTGTACTGGCTGGCCAACGGCGCGGGGATGGCGCTGCTGGGGCTGGCCTTCGCGGGGGTGGGGCCGGAGGGTGGCTTCCACCTCGATGTCTTCCAGGGGTACGTGGTGATGGGCTGCCTGGTGGCGGGGGTGATGATCCCCTCCGCGCCGGGGAGCTTCGGCCCCTTCCAACTGGCGGTGGTGATTGGCCTGAAGCTGTTCCTCCCGGTGGAGGTGGCCGAATCCGCCGGGCTGGCCTTCGCCAACGTCCTCTGGATCTGCCAGACGGCGCAGCAGGTGGGGCTGGGGTTCATCCTGATGGTGCGGGGGCAGCTCTCCTTCCGGGAGATCACCCAGAACCTGTCCGCCGACGAGGCCGCCGCCGCCAGCTGAGGGCTGCGCGGGAGCGGGCGCGCGGTTACCTTCCAGGCGTGGCGCGCCTCTCCGAACGGCTGGCGGAGAACGAGGACGG
>DASRBA010000116.1:0-12633 GCA_035637895.1 Myxococcaceae bacterium | reverse complement strand
TGAGCGGGACCAGCAGGTACATCCGCGAGGTCGCGGCGTTGATCGTCGACGCCACGTGCGCCAGCGCGGCGATCCCCATCAGCCAGGCCCACGCGTCGCGCTTGCCCCAGTACTTCTGCCGGAGGGCCTCCAGGTAGTTGGCGTCCGGCCGCGCCGCGCACGAAGCGCAGAGCCACCGGCCCGCGATCGCGGCGTAGTCCTCCGCGCACGCGAACGCGCCGCACCGCTCACAGGTGCCCGCGGCCGGGCGTTCGGGATGGGCGGCGCAGCGCGGCTCCATGCCGGGACTCTATGTCCCCACGCGGGGCACAGGTGGTGCAAACTGGAGCGCGGCCGTGAACGTCCATCCCTTCCTCGCCGGGCTCCCGCGGACCGCCTTCATCGCGCACCGCGGCGGCGCGGGCGCCAAGCCGGAGAACACGCTGCTGGCGTTCGTGAACGCGCTCACCTACTGCGGCGCCGACATCCTCGAGATGGACGTGCACCTCACCGCCGACGGCGTGCTGGTGGTCTCGCACGACGACACCGTGGACCGCTGCACCGACGGGCAGGGGTCCATCTCCGGGATGACGCTGCGCGACCTCAAGCAGCTCGACGCCGGCTACCGCTTCACCACCGACGGGCAGGAGTTCCCCTACCGCGGCGTGGGCATCAAGATCCCCACCTTCGAGGAGGTGCTGGACGCCTTCCCGGACGCCAGGCTCAACGTGGAGGTGAAGCCGGACGTCCAGGGCCTGGAGATCCACTTCGCCTCGCTCATCCGCCGCAAGGACGCGCCGCGCCGCCTCTGCTGCGGCAGCGAGAACGACGCGGTGGCGGAGAGGCTCTCGGAGGCGCTCCCGGAGGCGTGCCACTTCTACCCCCGCGGCGCGCTCACCACCTTCGCCGAGTACGTCTGGAGCGGCCGCGAGCCTCCCCGCGACGACCGCTTCTCCGTCGCCGAGATGCCGCTCTACCTGGGCGACCAGCGCCTCTCGCAGGGCGCCCTGGCCAACGCGCTCCGCCGCCGGAACAAGCCGCTCTTCGTCTGGGTGGTGGACGACCCCGACGAGCTCGGCCGCCTCTACGGCGAGGGCGTGGAGGGGGTGATGACCGACCGGCCGGATGTCCTCGCCAAGCTGCTCGGGTCCCGGGCCCTGGCCGGCCCCTGAAACGCGGCTACACTCCCGCCGCATGGAGCCGGTGGAGAGCCAGCTCGTCTACGACTGGAACCAGGTCACCCCGCGGGCGGCGCCGGACCACGCCTTCCAACTGCTGGACGAGACGCTGCGCGACGGGCTGCAGTCGCCCTCGGTGTCCGACCCCTCGCTGGGGGAGAAGCTGGAGCTTCTGGAGCTGATGAACGCGCTGGGCATCCACGTGGTGAACGTGGGCCTGCCCGGCGCCGGGCCCCGCGCGCTGGAGGACGTGGTGGCGATGTGCCGCTACATCCAGCAGCGCAAGCTGCGGATCGTGCCCTGCGCCGCCGGGCGGACGGTGGCCGCGGACATCCTCCCCGTCGTCGAGGCCCAGCAGCGCTCCGGCCAGCGCATCGAGCTGTACACCTTCATCGGCTCCTCCCCCATCCGGCAGTGGGCGGAGGCGTGGGACCTGGAATTCCTGCTGAAGACGTCGCGCGAGGCCATCGCCCTGGGGGTGAAGGAGGGGCTCCACACCGCCTTCGTCACCGAGGACACCGTCCGCTCCTCGCCCTTCAACCTGGACCGGCTCTTCCGCAACGCGGTGGAGCACGGCGCCTCCCGCCTGGTCCTGTGCGACACCGTGGGCCACGCCACCCCGGACGGCGCGCGCGCGCTGGTGCGCTGGACGCGCGGGCTGCTCCGCCGGCTGGGCGCGGACGAGGTGGAGATCGACTGGCACGGCCACAACGACCGCGGCCTGGGCGTCCCCAACTCCATCGCCGCGCTGGAGGCGGGCGCGCAGCGGGCGCACGCCTGCGGCCTGGGCGTGGGCGAACGCGTGGGCAACACCTCCATGGACCTGCTGGTGCTCAACCTGAGCCTATTGGGCTGGTTCCACCACGACGTCTCGAAGCTGGTGACGTACGTGCGCAAGGTGTCCCGCGCCTGCCGCATCCCCATCCCGGTGAACTACCCGCTCTCCGGCGCGGACGCCTTCCGCACCGCCACCGGCGTCCACGCCGCCGCCATCATCAAGGCCAAGAAGCGCGGCAACGACTGGCTGGCGGACCGCGTCTACTCCGGCGTCCCCGCGGGCCAGTTCGGCAAGCAGCAGCAGATCGAGATCGGCCCGATGAGCGGGATGAGCAACGTGAAGTACTGGCTGGAGCTGCGCGGGATGGCGGGGAACGAGGCGCTCTGCAGGGAGATCCTCCAGCGCGCCAAGTCCGCCAGCTGGACGCTCACCGACGAGGAGATCCTGGACGTGGTCTCCGCCTGGCGCGCGCGCAAGGAGAAGCGGCGCTCGCGACTGTTGTGACAACTTCAGCCAAGAACCGATGTGAGCGGAACCCTGGCTCCTCTACGAGTCCGGGTTCGAAAAGGACGGGCTTTCCGCGAGTCCTTTGAGCTTGGGGATCCCAGCAAGGACGAGGTGGTGGCCGAAAATCTCGTGGAGGGGAACATGGGGCACGCGGTGGCACGCCGCCCATCGACCTCTCCAGCTTCTTCGGGCTCAAGACCGGCACACAGATCGATCGCAAGCGAGGCTGAAGTTTCCCTGGACGTGGACTCACAGGTGGCCTTCGACCTGATTACCGCGTTGGAGACCCACCAACTCGTACGCCTGCGTCTCCCCGGCCTTGCAACCATCCTCTCGCAGGCGGCGGAGCAGCTCCAGCGTCGGTAACTCCGGCTCGTCCGTCAGCCCGCCACCTGCGACGGCCGCCCGACGCCTCGCCGCCGTCGTTCTGCTGCGTCGTCCAGGTCCGACTTACGCCGGCGAAGCTGGACAGGAGGCGGTCACGTAAGGCAGGAACACGACGTCACGTGTGACGGGACCAGGGGGGAATGCTCGTCAGAACGAGGGGTCCCAAGCAGGTGAGATTCGACAAATGGGAGTCGAAGCGCTGGTTTCAAGATCCGCTCGGCGCCACCCTCAGCTTCGAAGCACGCGGGCGAGCAGCTCGACTCTCTCAAGAGTTTGAAGCGGCTCTCCACGTCTCCACAACTCTCTAGAGTTCGATCTTCACTAAAAGTTTGATTTGCATCAAAATTTGATCGGGCTCATCCTCCGCCCTTTCCACGACCCGCCAAGAGGAGTCCGACCGTGAAGAGTCGCCTGGCAGCCCGGATGCTCGGAATCTTGGCCCCAACCGTCCTCCTAAGCGGGATACTGGCAGGTTGCAGTTCAGATATGGAACTTGGGCAGAGTCAGCAGGCCGCTTCGAGCCACAAGAGCATCGTTCTTGTCCATGGCTCCTGGATGGGCGGGTGGGTGTGGGCCGATGTGGCTGCCAAGCTTCGTAACCAGGGGGAAAGGGTGGCGGTGGTGACCCTCCCGGCGCACGACGCCGATCCGACGCCGGCCACTTCCGCGACCATGGCTGGCTACGTCTCCACAGTTTCTACCGCCGTGCACTCCCTTCCCACCCCGGTTTATCTGGTTGGTCACAGCATGGCGGGAATGGTGATCTCGCAGTTCGCCGAGAACGAGCCGAGCACGGTGAAGCAACTCATCTATTTTGCCGCCTTCTTGCCGCAGAATGGACAGTCCCTCAACGATCTGGCCCAGCAGGACCCGAACTCGCTCATCTATCAAAACCTGACCATCGACCAGGTGAATGGCGTCGCGATCCTCCCGATCCCTCAGCTTCCCGCGATCATGTGCGCCGACTGCAACACAACCCAGGCGGCGAATCTCCAGAACCATTACCGCGACGAGCCGCTCGGACCGTTGGGGACCCCGGTGACCCTTACGCAGGCGAACTGGGGTTCACGCGACAAGAGGTACTTCTTCACGGTCAACGATCGGGGGGTCACCTACCCGCTGCAGCAGACGATGGCGGCCTCGACGTCGCTCACCAAGACCATCAGCATGGACAGCAGCCACTGCCCTCACCTGTCGATGGCTGCGACGTTCGCGGACAGGCTCGAGACGCTGATGAAATGACGGACCGGGAAACGGCTCCGTTGACTCTGCTCACCGTGGGCCGGGTCCTGCATGGGCGTTCAGGTGCCCTGCCCTTGGTGAAGGGAGGCGGCTCCGGCAAAAGCCGGGGGCGGCCGGAAGGTGGAGAGGTAGCAGGTCCGCAGCATAAGCTGAGCTCGTGACCCCCGCGGGGCGCATCCTTGCCTTCGACCAAGACGCTGCGTTCCTCAAGGGAGCTGGTGATCTGCTCACCAGGGCGGGGTTGCAGTTCTGCGGCGTGAGCGTTCCTGCCCAAGTGGCGGCGCAGGTGGCGGCGTTCAAGCCGGACCTGATCCTGCTGGACCGCGGCTCGCCCGGGACGGCTACCGGCGAGGTGATCACGCTGTTGCGCAGCTCCGCCGTCCCGCTCGTCCTGCTGCTGGCGGACTCCAGCGGGCGCGAGCTGATCCGGGCCCTCCAGGCCCACGCCGTGGAGGTGATGCACCGGCCGTTCGGCGACCCGGAGCACGTCACCCACATCACGAACCTGCTGAGGGAGCTGGCCTCCCGCACCCGCGTCGGGAGCGCGACCTGGGAGGACCAGGTGGCCCAGAACCTCCTGGACCTGGCGCGCCGCCACAAGCTGCAGGGCACCTTGATGGTCAACCGCGGCACGCCCTTCGAGGGCCGGGTGGTGTTCAAGGCCGGCCAGCTCCAGCGCGCCGCCTACGGGCCGCTGCAGGGCTTCGAGGCCGTTCGGGAGATCCTCCAGGCCGAGGACGGCCTGTTCGAGCTGGACGACTCCCTCAACGTCCCGCGGCCGCGGACCGCCAAGAGCATCACCCAACTGGAGGACGGGCAAGCCATCCACCTCAGCGCGGCGGACACCGCCGACATCCGGCCCAGGCTGCTCGCGGTGGACGACGAGCCGGACATGCTGTTCCTGATCTCCAAGCACCTGGAGCGCGCCGGCTTCGAGGTCACCACCGCGGTGGACGGGAGGGACGCGGTGGAGAAGGCGCTCCAGTCGCCGTTCGACCTGGTGGTGGCGGACCTCAGCATGCCGCGCATGGACGGCTGGGCGATGCTGAAGACGCTCAAGGCGGACCACCGCACGCGGGAGGTGCCGGTGGTCTTCGTCTCCGCGCACGACGACTACCGCGAGTCGCTGCGCGCCGCCCGCGCCGGCGCCACCGACTACCTGGCCAAGAGCGGCCGCTCGGAGATCCTGGTCTCCACCGCGCTGAAGGCCATCACGCCCCGCCTGGAGGCGCTCTTCCACCTGCTGGTGAACGAGCCGGTGGAGGTGCGGACCCAGACCGTGGGCCTGCAGTGGTTCCTCCGCGCGCTCGCCCGCCTCAGCTCCAACGGGGTGCTGGAGCTGAAGGACGACTACGGCCACTACTGGGTGCAGGTGAGCGAGGGCCAGCCGGTGGCCGCGGTGTCCGAGGTGCAGCAGCGCCGGGTGGGCGGCGTCCCCGGGTTCGCCCGCGCGCTGGTGGCCAGCACCGCCCACGGCACGTTCACCCCCGGCACGCCCGAAGGGGAGGCGCCCCTGCCCATCGCCGGGTCGATGGAGGAGCTGATCGCCCGCACCTGCGAGGGCCTCAACGCCGCCGAGGCGCGGGCCACGGAGGCCAGGCTGGCCTCGGCCGCCGACTTCGACGTGGATCCGGAGCTGTTCGATCTCTACTGCCGCGTCGCCCCGGCGAGGAAGGTGGCCTTCGCCCAGGCGTTGCGCGAGAAGAGGGCGACGCCGCCGGAGGTGGCCGCGCAGCAGAAGCTCACCCCCGAGCAAGGCCTGGAGTGGACCCGCGAGCTCCTCCGGCGCGGCGTGATCCGGTTCCGCGGCCTGTAGTCGCCCGGTGGACGATCACCCGGGCCCGGCGCCTTCCGCTGTCCGACCCTCCTGGACTACCGTCATTCGCCGTGACGCAACTGGAGGCGTTCCAGGTCCGGCTGGGCAATTACCGGTTGGCCAAGCTGATGCCGGCGCTGTGCGAAGGGCCTCACGTCTCCGGGACGCTGATGCTGGAGCGGGGGCGCATCAAGCGCGAGTTCACCTTCCGGGACGGGGACCTGGTGACGGTGGCCTCCTCCTCCCCGCGCGAGCACCTCTCCCAGGTGCTCACCGACCTGGGCATCCTGGACGCCGCCGGCGCCGCCTCCGCCTTCGCCGCGGCGGAGACCTCCCACACCCCCTTCGCCCAGCACCTCCTCCGCGCCGGCCTGGTCCCGCGCGAACGGCTGCTGGAGGCGCTGGAGCACAAGGCCCGCGAGTGCCTGTTCGACTGCTACGCCTGGGAGTCCGGCGACCTCTGGTTCCTCCCCCGGCGCACCCCGTACTCGGGGGTGGAGATAAGGCTCGCCATGCCGGGGCTCCACCGCGACGCGCTGGTCCGTCTGGAGGAGTGGAACGACTTCCGCGGCCAGCTTCCGGACCTCAAGGTCACCTTCGAGGTGAAGGCGGAGGCGGTCCCGCCCGGGGCCGCCCCCGAGACCCAGGCCCTCCTGGCGGAGGCCGCCGCCGGCAAGCGGCTGCAGGAGCTGTTGGAGCTCTCCCGCGAGAGCACGCTGGTGGTGGCGCGGCGGCTCCTGGAGCTGTACCGGCTGGGCGCGCTGGTCCCCGCCCAGGAGCCGCCCCGGCCCGCCCAGACCGGCACCGAGGCGGAGTTGGAGGAGGTGCGCCGCGCGATCTCCACCGGCGACTATGAGCGCGCGGTGGAGCTGGCGCTGAAGGCGCTCAGCCACAGCAACGCCCTCGAGGCGCACGATCTGTACCGCAGCGCCGAGGTCCACCTGGCGCGGCAGCTGGGGCAGCGGGTGGCCGCCCTGGAGGGCCGCCTCTCCTTCCGCCCGGTGCCGGCGCCTCCCCCACCCGAGCTGACCTCGGACGACCTGTACCTCTATTCGAAGCTCAAGGGCTCCCCCAGCGTCGTGGAGGCGGTCCGCCGGGCGTCCGCGGGGGAGCTGGCGGCGGCCCGCTCGCTGTTCAGGCTCATCTCGTGCGGGGTGATCACCGTTTCACCATGAGTCCGGAGGGTCCCCTTCCCTGGAGGACCGGCCAAGGAGTTCACATTCAGACCGGTGAGGTGGCATACTGGGTCGAGGTCGACGAACGGCCCATTACGTTGGTTGCGAGCCCGGTTGGGCGCGAGGACGAGGGCGATGAAGACGTGCCCATTTTGTGCGGAGCAGATCCAGGAAGACGCCATCAAGTGTCGCTTCTGCGGTGAGTTCCTCCAGAAGGCGGACGCGCCCGCTGACGCCACCGCGACCGCCGAGCAAGCGCAGGCCGCCGCCAAGGCGGAGGCCCAGTCCGAGGCGGAGCGGGTGACCAAGGAGCTTCTCCACAACTGGAAGTTTGCCCGCTGGTTCCCGTGACGGACGACAGCCCAATGATCATCCGACTGTCAGGGACGCTCCTCCGGTTCGTGGACTACCAAAAGGAGCTGCGCATCGACGCGCCCACCGTGAAGGCCGGGATCGAGCAGCTCGCCGCGCAGTACCCGGAGGTCGGCAAGGCCCTCGTGGACAACGTGGGTCAGGTGCGCTCCACGCACCGCATCTTCGTCAATGGCGAGACCCTGGGCAGAGGTCAGATCAACCAAGCCGTAAGCAGCGAGGACGTGCTTGACATCCTGACGGGAATCACCGGAGGCTAGCGGTTGCGAACGCTGCGCTTCGACGTGTTCCCGGACGTTGGCGCGTTCACTCCCCTCCAGCTGAAGCCCCACTTCATCCTCTCGGTTTGCTTCAACGGCTCCGAGCGCTGGTCGCGGGAGTACGGCGTCCCCCACCAGACGGCGATCCGGGATCTCCAGACCGCGTTCGTGCTGCAGGTGGCCCGCGTCAGCTACCACGATCGATACACCTACACCGACGCGGATCGGCTCAGCATCGCGATCACCCGCCAGTCGCGCCGGAATGGAAGCCAGGTGGAGGTGCGCGCCAGCTTCGAGACCCCGGGCGGGAGCATGGTGGCCGAATCCAGCCTCTGCATCGTCCCGCTCTCGCTCTCCGACGCGAGCGGAGAGCTGGCGGGGCTGCCGGCGCCCATGCCGCCTTCCTACATGAGCACGTTCGAGCCCTCGGAGCGGCTGGAGGAGCCCTACCCGTCGCCGTTCCCGGGCATGCTCAACCAGATCATCGAGAGCGGCGAGCTGCTCTCCAGCTACCAGTACCCCCTCTTCATCAACCGACACCAGTGCGAATTCGTCGACCAGTGGTTCTTCGTCGAGGCGGGCAACCTCGCCGCCGCCAGCCGGGAGCACATGGTGTTCGAGCAGGGCGCGAGGCTGCCGCTGCTGCGCCGCGGGCTCAGCCTCCCGGTGCGGGAGCTGAACCTGCTCTACTCCCGCCCGTTCTACCTGTTCGACGTGGGGAAGGTGCTCACCCGCGCCTTCCGCAGCCACGAGGGCGTGGTGTTCGTCCATGAGCTGATCAAGGACGACCCCTCGGAGCTGCACGCCCTGGTGCTGGAGCGCTTCTAGCCTCCGCCCAGCACGTCCATCACCGCGAAGGTGATGTCGTCCTCCTGGGGCGTGTTCTCGCGGACCACGTCCAGCTGGCTGGCGAGGGCGGCCACCGCCTCGATGGTGGGCACGCCCGCGGTCTGCAGCAGGAGCCTGGAGAGCTTCTTGAACCCCAGCTGCTTCTTGTTCGGCAGGTTCAGCTCGCTCACCCCGTCCGTGAAGACGAGGATCCGCTCCCCGCGGGCCACGGTCGTCTCCACGAAGCCCGGCGGCGCCCCGGACGAGCCCAGCGGCGCGCCGGGGAGGTTGATGACCTCGATCTCCCCCGTGCGGCGCCGGACGAACAGCGGCGGCGAGCCCGCGTTCCACCAGCGGAGCTTGCCGGCCACCCCGTCCAACTCCACCGCCGACAGCGTCATGTAGTAGGCGCCCTCGGTGGTGTTGCGCAGGTGCTGGCCCAGCTCGTGGACCAGCTCCGCGGTGTTGCGGCCGGTGGCGGTGCGGCGGAGGAACTGGAAGGCCGAGGCCACCGAGGCGGTCACCATGGCGGACGCGGCGCCGTGGCCGGTGACGTCCCCCAGGAAGACGCGCATCCCGTCCTGGCCCAGGGGCTCGTACCACCACCAGTCGCCGCCGCACTGCGCGGCCGGGCGGTAGTAGCCCGACACGCTGACGCCCGCGTTCTTCGCGTTCCCCTCCTTGGGGAGGAACAGCGACTGCACCGCCGCGGTGAGCGCCATGTCCTTCTCCAGCGCCTTCTGCGTCGCCTCCACCCGCGCCATCCGCCCCGTCTGGAGCGAGATGGCGATGAAGTTGCAGATCGGCTGCAGGATGCGGAGGTGCTGGCGCCCGAACATGCCCTTGGCCAAGCGGCTGTCCAGGTAGACCACGCCCAGCTTCTGGTCGCGCATCATCAGCGGCGCGGCCATGATGCTGCGCAGGTTGTGGGCCACGGCGCTCTCCGAACCGAGCGCCTCGCCCTCGTCGGTGCCGGAGACCACCAGCGCCTCGCCGGAGGCCCAGACCTTGTTCACCACGGTGCTGGAGAACCCGGAGAGCGCCATCAGGTCCTTCTTCTCCGCGTCGCGCCCGGCCTGCATCTCCAGGGCACCGCGCTGCGGGTCCATCGCGAAGAGGAAGGCGCGCTCCGCACCCAGGAGTTGCACCAGCTCGTCCAGCGCGTTGCGAGCCTGCTCAGCCGGATCCAGCGAGGAGGCGGTGGCGAGGCTGACCTGGAGGAGCGTCTCCATCTGGCGCTCCACCTCCAGCATCTTCACCTTGGCGCCGGTGCGGGAGGAGAACCAGAGGCTCCCCTCCCCGGAGGAGGCGTGGCCGCCGGCGGTGGCGATGGATTCCGATCCCTCTGATGCCACCGGAGCGGGCCGGGCCATCGCGCCGAACTCGCGCTCCAGTGCGGTCACCCGGCCCTGCCAGCCCTCCCGGCGGGCGATGTTGATGCTTATCTCCACGGCTCGGCGCAGGGACGCCTCGTCGCCCTTGACGGAAGCGATGCGCGCACGCTCGCGCGCGATGGTCCACTTGGCCCAGATGCTGTCGGTCTCGTTGGCCATCTGCGAGGCGCGGTCCAACATCGCGCGCGCCTTGCGATACCTCTTGTCGATGCGGGCGATGGCCGCCTCGATGACGACGGTGTGGACCCAGTACACCATGGCCTTGACCGCCGGCGGCCCGCTCTTGAGCTCCTTGAGCGCCATCATCAACTGGGCCTTGGCCTTCTTCTGCGCCTGGTGACCCTGCGCGCGCTGGAGTTGCTCCAGGCGTGCATAAGCGGCCGCCACGTAGCCCTGTCGGTTCTGGTACTCGTCGATGTTCAGCTTGAAGAATTCTTCGATCGCGTGGTCGATCTCGGGGCCGTAGTCGGCCTGCTCGTGCAGGGCCCACACGTGCGAGTAGGCATTGTGCATCTTTGCGAACACGCTGGAGGACGCCAAGCGCTTGCACTGGTCGCGCGCCTTCAGCGCGTCCGGGATGCGGCCCAGCAGCGTCAGCTGCGAGTACAGCGAGCCGTAGAGCGCCGCCTGCATTCCCTCGTGGCCGCTGCGGTTGGCCACCTCCAGGTTGTTGAGGATGTAGTCCACGGAGTCGCGCGACCGGCCTTGGCCGGTGAGGGCGAGGGAGTGGTGCGCCAGCAGCGAGACCGTGTCGAAGCTGGTCCCGTAGCGGATGACGTCCGGCAGGACCTCATCCTGCGCCCGCTGCCCGGCCTTGATCTCGCCGATTATCTCCAAGCCTAGCGAGGAGCACTGGGCGGTGTAGGCGAGCGCCTCCGGGTCCCCCAACTGGCGCGCCATGGCCAAGCCGACGTTCCGGTGGTGCTTGACCGGTCCCTTTGCCTGCAGCACCGCCAGGGTCAAGGCGTGGAACCCGTGGGCCCTGGCGTTCTCGCGCGAGGTCCCCAGGAAGTGCCCGTTGTGGATCTCCCGGAACGACATCAAGATCAGCAACAGCGGGTCGTTGAGGAGGAGCCCCAGGAAGCGCAGCGCGTTCTGGATGTTGCTCACCGCGACGCGCCGCTGGCGCTCCTCGCCCTTCGCTGAGCCGTAGCCCCAGCCAGTCTTGGAGCGGATGACGGTGGAGATGAGCACGCGCAGCAGGTTGAACACCAGCGCCGGCTTGCTCTTGGACACCGGGGCGCCCTCCATCCGGCACGCGATCTCCAACTCGCGCTTGGCGTCCACCATCGCGCCTTTGGAGGCGAAGGCGTTGCCGACGAGGAAGTGCAGCCGCGCCCGGTCCTTGGGGGTCTTGGCCTGCGCCAGCGCCGCCCGGAAGTGGTTGGTGGCAGCGTCGACCTTGCCGGTGCGCGTGCACGCCACGCCCAGCAATTCGCTGACCATGGCCTTGCTCTCGGCGCTGATGCCGATGATCTCGCCCGCCCGGTAGGCGCGGCCCAGGAGATCCACCGCCTCGGTGTTGGAGAACGCCTCCAGCGCGTTGACGCCGGCGCGCAGGCTGGTCTCGTAGATCCGGTCCTGGTGCTTCTCGGCGTGCCCGCGGGCGTAGTGCCGGGCCAAGGCGTGGAGTGTGGGCCCGGATTGGTCGCCCATGCGCTCCAGCGCCTCCGCCACGGCTTGGTTGATGTCGCGCGCCTTGGCCACCTCCAGCCGGGAGAGGATCGCCTCGTGGACGCGGTCGTGGATGAACCGGTAGCTCACATCCACCCGTTCGATCAGGCCCACGCGGAGCGCTTCCTCAAGCCCCCGGCGGAGCACGTCCGGCCTCCCGCCCACCGCGTCCGCCAACAGCGTGTTGCCGAACTCGAACCCGATCACTGCCGCCACCGACAGGATCTGGCGCGTCCCTTCCGAGAGTCCCTCCACCCGGTTGACCAGGAGTTGGATGATGTCGTTGGAGATCGCCGCCTCATGGAAGCGGGCGGCGTCCACCATCCAGGACCCGAAGGTCGGGCGGATCATCCCCTCGTCGAGCAGCGCCCGGACGTACTCGCCGATGGCGAACGGGTTGCCGCGAGCGCGGGCGTTGATCTTCTCGACCACGGACGAGTCCAGCCGCTTGCC
The DNA here is from genome assembly GCA_035637895.1 of Myxococcaceae bacterium. Lineage (GTDB taxonomy): Bacteria > Myxococcota > Myxococcia > Myxococcales > Myxococcaceae > DASRBA01. The sequence goes on along the minus strand of DASRBA010000116.1, from coordinate 590 downwards.
GCCCAGGTGCGCCGCGATCAGCTCGGAGACGGACACGCCATCCAGGGGCGCCAGCGGGAAGCGCTCGGTCAGCCCGGCGCCCATCCTCTTGACGAACGCCTGCCGGGCCGCGTCACTCTGCGGATCGTTGCGGGCCGCGGTGACGACCAGCAGCGGGATATTGGAGAGCCTGCTGGATAGGTTGCGCAGGATCTCGGTGCTGCCGTCATCCATCCACTGGATGTCGTCCATCATCAGGACGGTGGGCCCGACCGATCTCGCCAGCTCGGCGAAGAACTCCGCCACCTTCTCGTAGAAGCGCTGCTGCTCATCGATGGGGTCCAGCGGCGGCAGATCGCGCGCGTCGGCGAACAGCCCCTCCAGAGAGCGCGACAGGCGCTTGACGATGCCGCCGAAGTCGCCCGCCGCCGCCTTCATCCGCTGCAGGGAGGGGCCCTGCTGCTCCTGCGGGAGTCGCATCACCTGCGCCAGGTACCCGTCGATCGCCTCGCGCAGCGGGCCGAACGGGGTGCGCTCACCCTGCTGCGCCTTGCCCTGGAGGATCAGCCCGCCCTCGGCGCGCGCCACCCGGATCAGCTCGCGGACCAGGC
>DASRBA010000115.1:0-23696 GCA_035637895.1 Myxococcaceae bacterium | reverse complement strand
CCCAGGGCGCCCAGGGCGAAGAAGATGGCGCCGGTGGCGAGCAGGTTGGGGATGACGCTCACCGCGTACGGGTGGACGTACGCGGCCAGGCGGCCCGGCCCCACCAGCGCCTGGTCCACGGTGGGGAAGTGGATGCCGAAGAAGCAGCCGATGGCGATGCTGGAGAAGACCCCGGTGAGGACGACCGCCGTGCCCAGGAACCGGCCGGCCAGGTACTGCCGGGGAGACACGGGGCTGGTGAAGAAGAAGTGGAAGGTCTCGTGCTCGAAGTCCTGCTGCACCGCGCGGCCCATCATCGCGGCGGTGACCAGCACGCCCAGGTACCCCAGCGCGGTGATGGTCTGGTTGAGCGCGTAGGGCGCGTTGATGAACACCTTGCTGGAGCCGAAGGAGACGTTGGCGCCGGGGAGGCCGCCACCGGCGGCGATGGTGAAGAAGGCGCCGGCGGCGAGGAAGGTGGCGAAGTAGACGTAGGTGGAGAGCATCCGGACCCGGCGGATCAGCTCGAACCAGGCGATGGCGAAGGCCTTCATCTCACGCCACCCCGGCCAGCGCGGGCGCCGGAGCGGCGTCATGGCCGATCTTCCCGTGGATGGCGGCGAAGTAGACGTCGTCCAGCTCCGGGCTGGCCGGTTCGAACGAGGCGTCCGGCGTCGCGTCCGCGTAGACGTGGATCAGCGTGCGCCCGGAGAACAGCCGGGAGGAGATGACCGGGAAGCGCGCCGAGTGATCCGCCAGCTCCGCCTTGCTCACGAACTTGCGCCAGATCTTCCCCTTCAACCCGGCCACGGCCTGGAGCGGGTCCCCACCCAGCAACACCTGGCCCTGGTTGATGACCGCCATCTCGCGGCACAGGTCGCTCACGTCGCTGACGATGTGCGTGGAGAGGATGACGATCACCTCCTCGCCGATGGCGGAGAGCAGGTTGTGGAAGCGCACCCGCTCCTCCGGGTCCAGGCCGGCGGTGGGCTCGTCCACGATGATCAGGCGCGGGTTGCCCAGCAGCGCCTGGGCGATCCCGAAGCGCTGGCGCATGCCGCCGGAGAAGCTGCCCAGCGGCTTGCCGGACACCTGGTGGAGGTTGGTCTGGCGCAGCAGCGCGTCCACCACCTCCCGGCGCTGCTTCCCGGAGGAGATCCCCTTCAGCCGCGCGAAGTGGTCCAGCATCTCCCACGCCGTCACCTTGGGGTAGACGCCGAAGTCCTGGGGGAGGTACCCCAGCAACCGCCGCACCTCGTCCTTCTGGCGGAGCACGTCCAGCCCACCCAGCCGGACGCTCCCGGAGTCCGGCTCCTGGAGCGTGGCGATGGTGCGCATCAGCGTGGACTTGCCGGCGCCGTTGGGCCCCAGCAGCCCGAACATGCCGGGGCGGATGGTGAGCGAGACGTCGCGCAGCGCCTGCACCCCGTTGGGGTAGCGCTTGGAGAGCCCTTCGATGACCAGGTCCATGGGGGCGGGACTCTACGCCGGAGGACTCCAGAAAGCGGCGAGGTGGTGGGACCCAGGCTAGGGTCGCCCCATGCAACGCAAGGCTTTTCATTCCGAGGCGGCCCCCCGGCCGATCGGCCCCTACTCCCAGGCGGTCGAGGTCGGCGGGGGCCGGATGGTCTTCCTCTCCGGCCAGACGCCGATCGATCCCGCCACCGGCCAGCTGGTCCAGGGAGACGTGCAGGCCCAGACGCGCCGGGCGATGGAGAACCTCCGGGCGGTGCTCGCCTCGGGCGGCCTGGACTTCTCGCACGTCGTCCGGTGCGGCGTCTTCCTCGTCGACATGGCGGACTTCCCCGCCATGAACGAGGTGTACGCGAGCTACTTCCCGGGCACGCCGCCCGCCCGCACCACGGTCGAGGTGCGCGGGCTCCCCAAGGGCGCGCGCGTGGAGATCGACTGCATCGCAGTGCACGGAGGTTAGGAGAACACCGATGAGCGCCGAGAAACCCGCGAAGAGCGCCCTGGAGACGATCTGTGTTCACGCCGGCGTCGCGCCCGATCCCAGCAGCGGCGCGATCATGACGCCCATCTTCCAGACGTCGACCTACGTGCAGAAGGGCCCCGGCCAGCACCTGGGTTACGACTACTCGCGCGCGGGGAACCCCACCCGCACCGCCCTCGAGGCGTCGCTGGCCGCGCTGGAGGAGGCCAGGCACTGCATCACCTTCGCGTCCGGGCTGGCGGCGGAGCAGGCGGTGGCCCAGCTGCTGGAGCCCGGCGCCAAGGCCATCGTCTCCGAGGACGCCTACGGTGGGACCGGGCGCCTGTTCCGCCAGCTGTTCGCCAAGTACGGCATCCAGTTCGACTTCATGGACCTGCGAGACCTGGGCGCGCTCGCCGCCGCCGCCGACTCCAGGACCAAGCTGATCTGGCTGGAGACCCCCACCAACCCGCTGCTCCGGCTGGTGGACATCGCGGCCGTGTCGGAGATCGCCAGGAAGGTGGGGGCCAAGGTCGCGGTGGACAACACCTTCTGCTCGCCCATCCTCCAGCGGCCGCTGCTGCTGGGGGCGGACCTGGCCGTGCACAGCTCCACCAAGTACATCGGCGGGCACAGCGACCTGGTGGGCGGCGCGGTGATGACCAGCGACGCCGAGCTCGCGGAGAAGCTGCGCTTCATCCAGTTCGCGGGCGGGGCGGTCAACTCGCCGTTCGAGTGCTTCCTGCTCCTGCGCAGCGTCAAGACGCTGGCGGTCCGGATGGATCGCCACTGCTCCAACGCCCTGGCGTTCGCCCGGGCGCTGGAGGAGAGCGGCGCCTTCGAACGGGTCATCTACCCCGGCCTGGAGTCACACCCCCAGCGGGACCTCGCGCGCCGGCAGATGCGCGGCTCCTCGGGGATCGTCTCCGTCTACCTGCGGCGGGGCATGGAGGGCGTGACGCGCTTCCTCTCCCGGCTGCGGATCTTCTCGCTGGCGGAGAGCCTGGGCGGGGTGGAGTCGCTGGTCAACCACCCGCTCAACATGACCCACGCCAGCGTGCCGCCGGACCTGCGCCGGAAGCTGGGGATCGACGAGGAGCTGGTGCGGTTCTCGGTGGGGATCGAGAACGCCGACGACCTGATCGACGACGTGAAACAAGCCCTCCGGGGCTGAAGGCTCTACGGTGGTGACAGCGACTGCAACTCCACCGTAGAGCAAGCTGCAATCCAGGGCATCAGGTCCAGGGCATCACTTTCCAGGGCATCAATCCAGGGCATCAACACCAATCACTGCCTGGGCTTCGAAGCGGTTTTCACCGCCCCAGGGCTCTGGCGAGGACTGGAACGGCCACCGACACCATTGGGGCCGCGTACGACACTGGCGCGGCGTGAGTGCCCAGTAGCCTCGCCACTGGCACGCCGGCCGGTGGGAACGCAACCGCTGACGTCGGTGGGCCGGTCGCCGCCGCCGGTGGAGCCGCCACCGCCGGTGCATTCGCGGGTGGAACCGCGATTGGCGCCGGTGGGAACGACCTCTCGAACGGTGGGATCGCCGGGAGTGGCAGGCCGGCCGCTGGGACCGCGCCAACCGCCAGGTTGGCGGCCGTCTCGGCCAAGTGCCGACTGGTCACACCCAGAACGTCCAACAACGCATGGAGCTCTGCCTCATCGATCTTTGCCATTTTGTATTCACCTCCTTTCTGTATTGGGATAGCGCACCTGGCGGGACTCGAACCCGCACTCTCCAGCTCCCAAAGCTGGCACTTTATGGGACCGTTTTTACTCAGCGGTTTCCCGGGCCGGCACTTCTTCCCCGCATTGATGCCCTGGAAGGAGATGCAGATCGGGCGCGCCGGTGTTCCACCGCCTCGCGTTTTTGGCCCCATTCATCCGGTTAAGCTACAGGTGCATGAATCTCAGATCAGCCTCCTGAGCGCGTCCAACAGCCGCTCGATGTCATCCAGATCGTTGTATCCCTGAACCGAGACCCGCACCCGCGGGCGCCCCCGGAAGGGGTCCACCGAGACGTCGATGTGGTATTCGTGGCGGAGCCGCAGCGCCAGCGCCGCGCCGTCGGTGCCCGGCGGCAGCGGGGCGCAGACGATCTGCCCGTGCCACTCCGGCGCCGGGGGGTGCCAGGCGGGCATCCCGGTGAGCCGGCCGATCTCGGTCTGGGCGTGCATCGCCAGCGCCCGGCAGCGGGCCCGCACCGCGTCCCAGTCGTGCTCCTGCTGGAAGGCGATCGCGTCCGGCACCGCCAGGTAGGCCGAGACGTCCCGGCTCCCCTGCCACTCGTGGAGCTCCACGAACTGGGACGGGCCGGGGTTCCGCGGCTCCCATCCCCAGCTGATCACCAGCGGTTCGAGCAGCCCCTGCGCGGAGGGCCGGGCGTAGAGGAAGGCGCACCCCTTGGGCGCGCACAGCCACTTGTGGGCGATGCCCACGTAGAAGTCGGGGTCGATGTCCGGGATCGAGAGCGGGAGCTGCCCGGGCACGTGCGAGCCGTCGACCACGGTCAGGATCCCGGCCCGGCGGGCGCGGGCGCAGATCTCCTTGACCGGGAAGACCAGCGAGGTGGGCGAGGTCAGGTGGCTGATCAGGATGACCCGGGTGCGCTCGGTGACGCCGGCCCAGAAGTGCTCCACGAATTCCTGGTGGGTGGTGACCGGGAGGGGAATGGGCCGGACCACGTAGTCGAAGCGCCGGCGCTGCGCCTCGCACCGCCACAACCGGTCGATCCCGCCGTGCTCGTGGTCGGTGGTGAGCACCTCGTCGCCCGGCCCCAGCCGCATGCTGCGCGCGACGATGTTCAGGCCCACCGTCCCGTTGTTGACGTAGACGATGTTGTCGCGCCCGGTGCCCACGTAGCGGGCCAGCACCTCGCGCGCGTGCGCCATCCGGTCGGTGAAGTTGCGGGAGAGGAAATCCACCGGTTCCCGCTCCAGCTCCAGCTGCCAGCGCACGAAGGCGGCGAACACCGGCCGGGGGGTGGCGCCGTAGGCGCCGTGGTTGAGGTAGGTGATCTCCGGGTCCAGCAGGAACAGGTCCCGGAGCGACTCCTTCGCGCTCCTCGAGGGACGGCGCGCCCGCGCCGCCGCGCCGCTCCGCCCGGCCGGACGCTCCAGCGCCTCAAGCATGTCCGCACCTCGGCCGGCACATCGCGCCGGAGGCTAACCGGTCATCACGATGAGTCAAATTCATCACGCGATCGGCGCTGTAACGTGTTTCACGCATACAGCCGCGGCGCTGCGGCGCCGCCCCCCTGGTCGAAGGCGCCGGTGTCCAGCCACTGCCGGGCGCAGTCCACGTCCACGTTGACCAGTGCCACGTCGAACCCGGATCGCCGCGACAGGTTGGGGAGCACCACCGCGCCGCGCTGCCGGTGGCGCGTGTAGAGCAGGCCGCGCGCCGCCAGGTCGGCCAGCCGCCCGGGCAGGTCCTCCCAGACGAACCCGCCGCGGTAGCCCAGCGTCAGCACCTCCTGGGCCCGCAGGCCCCGGGCGCGGAGGCCCCGGCGCACCGCCAGCGAGGGGAAGACCGCGCTCAGGCGCGGGTTGCAGTCGTGGATCAGCTCGTACCCGCCGGCCGCGTTCAGCCGGGCGTCGAAGTTGATCGGCCCCCGCCAGCCCTGGTCCGCGAACAGGCGGCACAGCTGGCGCAGCTGCGCGGAGAAGGGATGCCGCAGCACGTCCTGCTCGAGCGCCGGCGAGAGGTAGGAGCCCAGGTAGTGCAGCCGGTCCGGGTCCTTGTAGAGCTGCGCGGCCACCGCCAGGGGGAAGATCTGGTCCGGGCCCTCCACCTGGAAGCTCAGGCCGATCCCGCTGAACCGGCCGCGCAGGTCCGCGGGCGGGGCCACCTCGCGCTGCACCAGCAGCTGGATCCCGGTCCGCCGCTCGATCTGGAGCCGCTTGTAGCGCGCCAGCCGGTCATCGGTGAGCCCCAGGGGCCGCAGCGCGGGCGCGGCGTCGACCTCCGCCCTCAGCTCCCGCACCCGTTCGCCCAGGTCCACGCCGCGGCAGAGGACTTGCTGCTCCACCTCGCGGCGGAGCCAGGCGAACCGGTCCTGGAACGTGTCCCTGGTGAGGCGCGCGGACACGTTGCCCCCGGAGTCCAGCGACGACTTGACGTACAGCGCGGGCGGCTCGGAATCCCCCGAGCCCTCGCGGTAGAGGGTCACCAGCGCTTCCCAGCTCCGCGCCGAGAGCAGGTGCTCCGGCGCCACCACCGCCGTGGGCGCGTGCGGGGGAAGCCCGGGCCCTCCGCGCTCCTGGAGGAGCCGCACGCAGGTCGCCTTGTCGTGGAACCGGAGCGCCAGCGCGCCGATCCGCGCGCACTCCCCGGCGCCCAGGTCGCCCGAGGCGCCGTGCGCGCGCAGCAGCTCGCCCAGCTGGGCCACCAGCGCCGCGGTGGTGGGCGAGAGCTGATTGAGGTGCAGCTCGGGGAGCGGGCCGCGGGCGATCACCCCCCGGCGGAGCTGCTCCATCAGGGCCCAGCAGCTGCCCAGCTTGAGCCGGTCGATGTCGCAGCCCACGAACAGCGGCTCGGGCAGCTCCGGTGGGAGGGCCCCGGTGGCCGCGGCGATGGCGTCCCAGCTGCGCCGGAAGCCCTCCAGCTCCTCGCGGTAGCAGCGCACGTGCTCGTCGTTGGCGACGAAGAGCACCGGCCGCACGCCGTGGAGCGCGCAGTAGGCGAGGTAGCGATCCTGGCAGCGGAAGATGAACGTCCGCTCCGCCTCGCCGCTGTCCAGGATGAGCCCACCGGAGATGATCCCCAGCGGCTCGCCGCCCCCCGCGCCCTCGCGCCCGACCCGGAAGAACGGCCAGCGCGCCTCCTCCGGCGCCTCACCCGGCCCTGCCTCGACCTCGGCGATCTGCCTCACCTGGACACCTCCGCCAGCTCGGGGCGCCGCTCGCCCGCGCCCGCGGCGGGACCCGCGGCCCGCAGGACGCCGGCCCTGCGCAGCGCCTTCAGGGTCAAGGAGATGGAGGCGCCGCGCTCTCCCGGCGTCCCCCCGTCGGCGGTGCCGGCGACGATCCGTCGGGCCTGCGCGGGCGAGAACCCGGCCAGCTCCAGCGCCCTCGCCACCAGCGCCTCGTCGACCGCCAGGAAGGCCCTCACCAGCTCCGCCCACAGCGGCGACATGGCGGCGCGCACCCGCTCCGGCCACTGCGGCCAGACCAGCTGCAGCACCTGCGAGAAGAAGGTGCTGTGGCGCGCCTCGTCCTTGTAGTGCTGGAGCAGGACGTGGCGGACCTCGGGCCGGAGGTCCTCCCCTCTCCAGTCCTTCCGCAGCGAGTCGGTGATCACCGTCTCCGCCACCACCGCCACGCAGAACTGGTACTGGGGCGCGCTCATCGGCCCGCAGGCGGGCGCCGCCAGCTCGCGGACGCGCCGGAAGAAGAGGTGCTCCGGGAATGGCTCGCGCTGGAGCCCGGTGACCTGCGCCACGTGCGCCGCCAGCTCCTCGCAGAACAGGCCGTGGAACGCCTCGTCGCACTGCACCCGCAGCGCGTCCCGGACCACCGCGTCGGCGTAGTCGGCGCCGAGCCGGCGGAGCACCAGGTCGCGGCTGACGGGGGCGATGTGGTGCGTCTCCAGCTGGAGGGTGAAGTCCAGGTAGCCCAGCAGCAGCGCGGCCAGGACCTGCTGCCGGCGCCCGCTGGCCAGCACCTCCGGGTGGTTGGCGGCGCTCCAGCTCTCGGCGCCGAACCAGCTGCCCTCGGCGTCCGGCGCCCAGCGGCGGTCGGTCGCCGGCATGGTGCGCACGGCCGCCTTCTCGTCCCACTGGTCGAAGGGTGAGCGGTAGCCCATCACCTGTGGCCTCCCTCGCCGGGACCCCTGAAGCGGCCGATGCCGATGCCCTCGGTGCTCAGGTGTTCGGTGAAGCCGTCGAAGGTCCGCTCCACCAGCGCCATGAAGGCGCCGAGCTCGCCCTGGTTGCGCTGGATGATCCTGGAGAAGAACGGGGCGCCGGTGCGATCCGACAGCAGGATGTTGTGGCAGACCAGCAGCGCCCCGGGCGCCAGCCTCGGCAGCGCATGCTCCAGCAGCGGCCGATACACGCGCTTGCCCCGCTGCTCCGGATCCGGGTGGTCCCGGGGTCCCTCGGCGTCCAGCACGACGAAGTCGAACGGCCCCTCCGCCTCGTCCAGGAAGCGCTCGCCGGTGGAGACGACCAGGTCGACCTTGCCCCGGTAGGCCGCCGGCAGGTTCGCCCGGGCCACGCGCTGGGCGCGCTCGTCCGGGTCCACCAGCACCGCGCGCCCTCCGCCCGCGACCAGGGACGGGAGCGCCCAGTGCGCCCAGTACCCGTAGAAGGAGCCGAGGAACAGCGCGCGCCGGGGGCGGAGGATGTCCGCCAGCGCGAACAGCACCCGCGCCTCCTCGGGGTAGATGTACGTCCGGCGCCCGTCGTGCCGGTAGCGCTGCGCCGCCTTCTCCACGGATGCCAGCCGCTCGGCGTCGTAGCGGCCGGTGGCGATCACCCCGCGCGCCTCCAGGTCGGCCAGCACGCCGTCGGCGAACTGCTGGATGGAGCTGGGGTAGCGCTTGGCGAACTGCACGTCCTCGGCCGGCACCCCGGCGGCCACGAGGGCGCGCTCGGAGCCGTCCAGGAGCCGGTGCCACTCGCCGGCGGACAGCAGACCGCGCCGGAACCACCGGTACTCGTCGCGGTCCGCCAGGACGCGGTCCACCGTGTCGAAGAGGGGGCCTTCGGTCCAGCGCGGCGCGGGCGCGGCCTCAGCGAGAATCAGCGGCACGTTGCTCTCCTCTTCGGCGCGAGGCACCCGGCCGCCCGGTCCCGCGAGCGGCCACCTCCTCCGGATCCCTCTCCGGGAGCGGCACCGGCCAGGGGGCGGAGGCCACCAGCCCGCGCCCGCCGCACAGCTGCCACAGCTCCTCGGCGATGTGCGGCGCCAACGGCGCCAGCAGTCGCAGCAGCGCGCCGGTCCCCACGGCCAGCGCCCCGGCGTCCTTCGGATCGAGCGTGCCGGTGCGGGCGCGGGCATCGCGCTCGAACTGGACCAGCCGTTCGAACAGGAACACCAGGTTCTTCACCGAGAGGTGCAGGTCGTTGCGCGCCAGGTTGCCGCTGATCCGCTCCGCGCCGGTGCTCAGCCAGCTCGCCAGCTTCCCCCGCAGCGCCGTCCCGGGCTCCACCTCCAGCGGGCGCTCCGGGGCCACCGCCTCCAGGCGCAGCCACTCGCGCCGCTCGGTCAGGAACCCCCACACGTCCGCGAGGAAACCGTGGGCCTGCTTCACGACCTGGTCGGACCAGCTCATGTCGCTGGGGGGCGCCGCCGCCCCCATCATTCCCACCCGCAGCGCATCCACCCCGTACGCCCTGGCGAGCGCGTCCGGGTCGACCAGGTTCCCCGCGCTCTTGCTCATCTTCCGGCCGCCCTGCTTGACCATCCCGATGGCCAGCAGCCCCGTCACCGGCTCGTCGTGGAGCGCGTGCCCCAGCTGCTTGAGCGCCTTGTCCACCATCCGGGTGTGGAAGAAGCAGGTCCGCGTCTGGTCGATCCCGCCGACCATCAGGTCGACCGGCATCCAGTAACGCGTGTCCGCCGGATCGAAGGGGTTGTCCCCGGGCAGTCCCAGGGTGCGGCAGTTCCAGTGGTACCACCACGGGCTGGAGTAGGCCTCCAGGGTGTCCGTGTCCCTCCGCGCCGGCGCGCCGCAGCGCGGGCAGGAGGTGGAGACGAACCCCTGGTGGTGCTCGAGCGGGCTGCCGGGCGCGTCCAGCGACACGTCCTCGGGCAGCAGCACCGGCAGGTCCTCATCCTTCACCGGCACCGCGCCGCAGCCGGAGCAGTGCACGATGGGGACGGGGGTGCCCCAGTACCGCTGCCGGGCGATGTTCCAGTCGCGGAGCCGGTAGCGCACCGCCCGGCCGCCCAGGCCGGCGGCCTCCAGCGCGCCCAGGATCTCCTCGTCCGTGCGGGCCGGGCCGGCCGTCCGGTGGAGCGCCAGGCCCATCTCCTCGGCGACGCGCCGGTCGCCCTGGACGTGCTCCGGGCAACCCGCGACCGCGCCGTCGGACCCCTCGAGCGAGTCCAGCACCAGCAGCGGCAGCTCCGCGCCGTCCAGCGGGTGGCGCACCCGGGCCCGGAGCACCAGCGCTCCGCCGCCGTTCAGGCTCTGCCGCCTGGCCTCGCGGGTCGCCAGCGACCACCGCTCCCGCTCGTCCAGCGCCCTCGCCTCCTCCTCCGACAGCAGTCCGCGCCGGCGCAGCTCCTCCAGCGCCGGGTGCCCGGGCCCGACCGCCACGAAGCTCACCGAGGGCACGAGCGCCGCGCCCTCGACGAACGCGGCGATCGCCGGCGCGCCGTCCCCGCGGGCGCCGGGGGAGACCACCTCGAAGCGCGCCTCCACGCCTTCGCGCCGGCCGATCCAGTCGGTCTGGATGCGCTTCACCGTCTCCGGCCAACCGTCCAGGGTCTTGAACCCCTCCAGCAGCGCCTCCGCGAACCCCTGCTCGCGGACGAACCACTGCTCGGTGACGCGGCTCTCCACCGGCTTGCCGCAGCGCCAGCAGGCGCCGCCGTCCACCAGGCTGTCCGCGAGCGCGGTGGCGCAGGTGGAGCACCAGTTGACCTTGGCCTTCTTCCTAAACGCCAGCCCGGCCTCGACCAGCCGGAGAAACACCCACTGCACCCACTTGTAATACGCGGGGTCGTGAACGGCGATGATACGCCGCGTATCGTGGCTGAGCCCCAACCGCACGAAGGCGGGCCGCATCTCCTCCATGCACTGCTCCGCCAGCACCCGCGGGTGCACCCCGGCGTCGCGGGCGGCGTTCTCGTTGGGAAGCCCGAACGAGTCGAAGCCCGTGGTGTACATCACGTTGAACCCGGCCATGCGGCGGAAACGCGCGCTCACGTCGGCGATGACGTAGTTCCGGACGTGGCCCAGGTGCAGCTTGCCGTTGGCGAACGGCGGGAGCTCCATGATGAACCACTTGGGCCGGCGCTCGTCGCGGTCGGCATGGAAGAGCCTCTCCGCCTCCCACCGCTCCTGCCAGGTTGGTTCGAAGCGCTCGAAGGGGTACTTCCCCCCTGTTTCGCGGCTCATCCAGTGCCCCTGTAAAATTGACGAATTGTGTTTGTTTTTTTGATAAGTCTTACTTCGATGTCATTCGCAGAATCCTGATGGCGCCCGAACGGCCAGTCAAAAAAATGGCTGAACCGTCCTGTTGAGTGCGCCACTGCTCGATCTACCGGGAGCTGGGCTCGGGCCGGCGTCCCCCGGAGCGCGCCCGGCCCCTGCTCCAGCCGCGGGCGAAGTACCTCGCCAGGTCGAACAGGCTGAGCATCCCCACCTGGAGCATCTCGTCCCCGTCCTCGAAGCGCAGCCGCTGCTGATAGAAGCGATTCAGCTCCGGGTCCCGGTGGTGATACTGGACGTCGTCGGCCTCTTTCTGGAAGGCGGTCCCACGGCCGCTGCCGCGAAACACGAAGGCGGCCTCGTCCCAGCGGGCCTCCGGTTGAACGTGCGCCTTCGCCCGGTATCGGCGGTCGAAGGCCCGGCCGATCTCGAGGTACGCCGCGGGCACCGGACCCTCGAACGAAGGAGAGGGATAGGCGCGGACGAGGTTGACCGCGAAGTTGCCCAGGCTGCTCAGCACGGCGGCGACGTTGGTCACGTACACCCGACGCCACGGCGGATGCTGGAGCAGGTACCGGAGCACCAGGCGCGAGCTCAGCGAATGGGTGAGCGCCGCCCCGCGCGCCTCCGGGCGCACGCAGGTCAGGCCCAGGTGGAGGATCTCTCCCACGCCCGGCACGTCGAGCAGCACCGCCGAACAGAACCCCGCCAGCGAGCCGTCCGGTCCCCGGGCCTCGATGAGCAGCTTGTCCGAGAGCTCCTCCCGGGTGCCCAGGAACAGCTGGTATTCCGGGAAGGGTTCCAGGCAGAGCGCGCCCACTTCCCGGAGCTGAGCGACCCGGGAGCGCCGCTCGGACTCGCTCCACCGCAACCCGGGGCGGAAGACGATCTCGTACCGGAAGCGCCGTTTCACGCGGCCCCCGGGCGGCGCAGGTGGGCCTCGATCCAGCGCTGCGCCCGCAGGCGGAGCTCGTCCGGATCGCCCGCCTCGAGCGGCGCGCCGAAGGCCACCCTCACCCTCACCTTCCGCTGCGAGAGACACTCCAGGAAGTGGCCGACGAAGGTCCCGTCGTCCGGATCGGTCCAGGCGTCTTGCGCCCTCCCGTACTCCAGCGCGACCGGCACCACCGGCATTCGCATCAAGGAGGCCAACCGGAAGCAGCCGGGGTCGAAGGGCAACACCCCGGGCCCCTCGAAGGTCGTCCCCTCCGGGAAGATGGTCACGGTCTGCCGCCGGCGAAGCGCCCGCCGGATGGCTCGCGCCGCGCGGGCCCCGCTCCAGCGATCGTCCCTGCGCACGAAGATGGTCCCCGACAGGTCCGCCGCCCGGCCGAGCAGCGGCCACCGTCCCACTTCCTGCTTGGCCACGAAGAGGCTGGGGACCAGGGACACCAGGGCCGGGATGTCGAGGTACGAGCGGTGGTTGGACACCACCATCGATCCCGGCGGGGGGCGCGGCCCCTCCTGCTCCAGCTCCACTCCCAGGAGCGAGAGCATCGAGCGACCCCAGAGCTGCGTCACCCGGACGGTGCCGTCCACGGGGGGCTGCCGCTTGCGAGCCCGGAGGCCCAGGACTCCCAGGGTGACGCACGCGCCTCCGGCGAGGAAGCCCAGCCGCGCCAGCGCCCGCACCCGTCCCGCGATCCCGGCGGCGCCGGCCCCGCCGTTCAAGGCCATAGCCCCGCGCGCACCGTGACCGGCGCGCCGGCGACCCCGACGTCGATCACCTCGCGCTCCGCCGGGCGCAGGTACGTTCCGAAGAGGCGGTCGTAGAGCATCGTCACGTTGCCGAAGTTGGTGTTCCCCTCGCGCAGGTCTCGCGAGTGGTGCCAGCGGTGCAGGGCCGGCGTGCTCAACCACCCGTCCAGCCAGCGGGTGTCGAGCGCGATGTTGGCATGGTTCAAGGTCCCCGCGGAGACGCCGCTGATGACCGACCAGATGGCGATCACCTCCGGCCCCGCGCCCAGGAGGATCAGGGGCGCCAGGTTGCAGGTCGTCTTCAGGATGATGTCCACCGGGTGCATGCGGAAGAAGTTGAAGGCGTAGAGGTGGTCGGGGCCGTGGTGGACCTGGTGGAAGGCCCACAGCCGCGGGAAGGCATGCAGCGCCCGGTGCGCCCAGTAGTGGCCCAGGTCCGCGATCAGGATGGCGAGGATCGCCTGCAGCCCGAGCGGCCAGCTCGACGGCCAGAGCGCCCCGCCCTCCCGCGCCGCCAGTCCCCCCAGCGCGGCGGGAAGCCCGGCGTCCACCATCCGCGAGGTGAGCAGCGCCAGGCCGAGCCAGAGCAGATCACCCTGGAGCAGCGCGCGCGAATTCCACTCCCGGCGATAGGGCAGGACGCGCTCGAGGAGCAGCTGGAGCGCGACGGCGAGGGCGATGGTCCCTCCCAGCGCGATGGGCGTGGGAAGTCCCCGGCGAAGCCCGCCCAGCGCGAGCGCCACCGGCCCCGCCATCAGCGCGGGGAACAGGAGCCGGGAAGCGAGGACCGGGAGCCATCTCCACGGCGCAGGGCCGGCTTCCCGCTCAGCCACCGATCAGCTCTGCGGCCAGAGGAGCGACGCCATGTGCCACTTCGTCGCGTCCGCGAACTGGACGCGCGCGGCGGGATCCGCCTCCAGCTTCGCCTGGGTGGCCTTCGGGAGCTGGGAGTAGAGATCGTGGCCGATGATCTTCTCGATCTGATCCACGCTCACCCGGCTCTGCTGGAGGAGCTTGACGCCGTCGTCCTGCTTCCTCGACAGGTTGGGGTCGTTCGGGACCAGGTAGGCCATCATCGTCACCTGGCCGTCGGGCTGCTCCAGCAGCACGGTCTTGAAGCAATGCGTAGGCACGGCGAGCCGGTGCCCGTCCTTCTCGGTGAAGTACGGGATCTTGTCCTCGGGCAGGGGGTTGCCCTTCTCGTCGAGGAACGCGTTGCCGGTGATGATGGTCGCCTTGCCGCCGGTGGCCTGCACCAGCTCGTGGACCCCGTCCTCCAGGTACCGCCAGGTGTTCTGGTTCAGCGCCCCGTGCTGGGTGGACATGTTGCTCATCAGGAAGCTCTCGTACATGGCCTCCTGCGACGGTGAGCTCTCCGCCGGCTTCATGTGGCCCTGGTCGAAGCCGGAGCCCTCGTACTCCTTGTCATCCACGGCTCCCGGCCCATCGTCCGGATCCTGGTGGAAGGGGTTGGCCTTGCGGTAGGCGGGGATGGGGTTGCTCTTGTCGCCCTTGCGGGTGACGGTCTCCGGCGTCTCCCGGATGTCCGCCGCGTCCAGCTGGTACGCGACCCACTGCGGGACGCGGTGCCCGTCGCTGGTGGCGATCCGCATGTACTCCTTGAACAGGTCCTTGCCGTCCTTCAGGGGGCCGTCCGGCGCCAGCCGGTCCACCTCGCCGGTGGAAGCGGCGATGCGGCTGGAGAACGCCGCCTGCTTCTGGTCGGGGAGCCAGGTGGAGCCGGCCTCGTGGGTGTCCGTCCGCTGCTTCATCTGGCTGACGAAGGCGTTGAACTCCTCCGGGGAGAGGTGGTTGTCCTTGTTGGCGTCCGCCGCCTTGGCGAGGTTCCGCTCCCAGCCCGGCTTGAAGGCGTCCGTGGACCGGGGGGCGGCGCCGGTGCCCATGTCGGCGCGCATCTTCTGGAGGTTCTCGCTGTTGACGAACTTGAGGTCCTTCGGGTTCGCCAGGTACTTCTCCAGCTCGGCGACGGAGACCTTGCCGTCCTTCTTGCCGGCCGCGTCCGCGTCGGTCAGTAACTGGTGCTGCCAGGAGTCCGGCTTCCAGCCGAACTTCGTCTCCAGGTCCTTGATCGGCACCGGATGCGTGTGCGGTGTGGTGCCGGAGGCGGCCGCGGTGGCGGTGGTGCTGGTGGACTTCCGGGCGCTGCCGCTGCCGTCGACGTTGGCCATGACCGCCGCGTTCTACGCCTTTTCGGGGGGTCGCGGCGAGCGAGTGACACTTCCGGGCGGCCCCGGTGCTCCCTTCCCCGAAAACCCACCGGAGCATTCAATGGCTTACGACATCAACCGCCTCATGCAGCTGTCCACCGCGGTGGACATCACCGACCTCGACTGGGCGTACATCTCCCGCGTCGGCATCACGGACCAGGAGGCCCGATGCCTGCGCTACCTCTCGGACATCGAGAGCCACGCCATCCTCTACCAGGGGGACCTGCTCGCGGGGCACACGAAGCTGGATTACGAGCTGGTGGCCTTCCTCTCCTGCTGGGCCTACGAGGAGATGCACCACGGCTGGGCGCTGGACAAGTTCCTCACCGCCTGCGGCCGCGGACCCGCCGCGAACCACTACGCGACCGTGACCAGGAAGGCGAGCCTCAAGGAGCGCGTCGAGGCCTGGCTCTCGCACGCGGTCGCGACGTGCACCCCCGCCTTCGCCGCGACCCACATGGCCTGGGGCGCGCTCAACGAGATGACCTCGTCGCTGGCCTACACCCAGATCGCCCGCACCACCCGGAACAGGGAGCTGCAGAAGCTGGTGACGAGGATGGCCAAGGACGAGCGCCGCCACCAGGCGTTCTACTACCACCAGGCCGAGCGCCGCCTCGCCGCCTCCGGCGCGGCCCGCGCGATCTGCCGGTTCGCCCTGAAGCGCTTCTGGGATCCGGTGGGGATGGGGGTGGGTGACAACGACTCGTTCGGGTTCTTCGTGGCATACCTCTTCGACAGCGAGGAGGGGCTGAACGAGTTCAAACGGATCGACGAGAACATGTCGAAGCTGCCCGGCCTGGAGGGCTTCGACCTCGTCCACCAGCGGATCCCCGCAGCCGGCGCCGCATACAAGCGGGCCCACCCGGAGGCCGCGCGGGCGCCGGAGCCGGAGCTGGAGCAACCCCTGCTGCGCCTGGCCTCCTGACCATGCGCATCGCATCCATCGGGGACCTCCACCTGACGCCGGTGGAGCGCCAGGACAAGTTCTGGGGCCCGGAGCGCCCGCTCGCGAGCCTGATGCACCACCTCGCCGCCACCCACGACTGGGTGGTGCTCGCCGGCGACGTGTACCAGGCCGACTACGGGCGGCGCCCGGGCTCCGACGCGGACGTCATCGCCGGGGTGGAGCGCCGCTACCGGAAGGTCTTCGACCTCATCCGCGGGGGCCGGTTCATCCAGCTCGCGGGCAACCACGACCGGGTGGCGGAGACCTGCCTGGGGGCGCCGCGCCAGGCGCGCTTCGAGCGCGACGGGCTGAAGATCCTGATCGAGCACGGGCACCGCTTCGACCAGGTCACCTCCGGGAGGAAGCCCGACCTGATCATGTGGGCGCTGGGGCGCCTGCGCGCCCTGGGGCTGGGCCGGCTGTGCGACCTCTTCGAGGCGTACGTCCTGGATCCGCTGCACGCGATGGCGCTGGGGAGCTCGCTGGAGCGCGGCGCCGCCGGGCTCCTCTCCCGCGAGGGATGGGACGTGGTGGTGATGGGCCACACGCACGAGGTGGCGTGCCTGCCGCACGGCCGCGGCCTCTACGTCAACGCCGGCGCCTGCACCATGCGCCACCCGCGCTTCTTGTCCATCGACACCCGGCGCGCCAACGTCCAGGTGCGCGAGTTCGACGGCCTGGATGGAAGCCGGGTGCTCGTCAACCACGACCACGACTACGACGGAGAAGACCGTGCGCATCGCGATCATCAGCACCTATACCCACCCGACGAGGCTGCGCGTGAAGGAGCGCTCCATCATGCAGTCCTCGGTGCCGGAGCTGATCGCCGCGCTCTGCCCTGAGGACGCGGAGATCGAGCTGTACAACGAGAAGGAGGGAGACATCCCGCTGGACCGCCACTGGGACCTGGTCTTCTTCTCCTACCTGCACTCGTTCTACGAGCACACCAAGGTCCTCTCGGCGCTGTTTCGCCGGCGGGGGATGACGACGGTCGCGGGCGGCCGGCACGCGAGCCAGTTCCCGGACGACTGCCTGCGCCACTTCGACTGCGTCGTCACTGGCGAACCGGAGGCGAACGTGCCCGCGCTCGTCTCCGACTTCCAGCGCGGGGTCATGGAACGGATCTACGACCGGCCCTCCCAAGGCCCGGCGTCGATCCGGCCGTATCGCTACGACCTGATCGACTACCGGACGAACGCCATCCGGCTGCCCGGCATCGAGGCGTCCCGCGGCTGCCCGTTCACCTGTAACTTCTGCGTGCTCACCGGGAAGGAGCAATACCGGTTCCGGCCGGTGCGCGACGTGGTCGAGGAGATCGAGCACAAGATGACCTGGAACCCGAACCTCCTCGGGCTCTTCGACGCCAGCTTCGTCTTCCTCGACAACAACCTCGGCGGCAACCCCAGGTACCTGCGGGAGCTGTGCGAGGCCCTGGTCCCCCTGGGGAAGATCTGGGGCTGCGCGCTGACGTTCAACATCCTCGAGAACCCGGAGCTGATCCGGCTGATGGCGAAGGCCGGCTGCCGATACATCTACACCGGCCTGGAGTCGCTGAACCCGGCGTCGATCCAGGCGATGAACAAGCGGCAGAACCGGCTCGGGGAGCTCCGGCGCGTCCTCCGGCACACGTACTCCAGCGGGATCATCCTCTCCTTCGGGATGATCGTCGGGGCGGACGGGGACACCAGCGAGTACCTGGAGAAGCTGCCGGAGTACCTGGCCGACATCGACTGCCAGTGCATCACCTACCTGGGAATGGTGTGCCCCTACCCCGGCACCCCGTTCCACCAGCAGCTGGTCAGGGAGGGCCGGCTGCTCCCGGGGACGATCAGCCGCGACTACGACGGCTACACCCTCTGCCATCGCCCCAGCCACCTCGAGGTCTCCGAGGTGGTGGATCACTACAAGAGGCTGAGCCGCTCCCTCTCCAGCTTCACCAGCGTCGTCCACCACTACTGGAGCAAGCTGTGGCTGAGCGACCAGCCCAGGTACCTCCGGAGCATCCTGGTCTCGGGGCGAGAGATCGCCAGCGTCCGCAATCCATGTGACAACCGCGAGCGCACCTTCATCGGCGGGCAGGACCCGCTGGAGGCGTGGGACGCCAAGATGATGGGTGAGCTGGGCCTCGAGCCGCAGAGGCTGTCGTGATCGTCGCGCTGGTCGCCGCGGCCCTGGCGGGGCTGCTGCTGACCACCTGGGAGTTGGAGGCGCTCCGGCGCGTCCGCCGGCAGGCGCTGCCGCCGCCGCCGCGCTTCCCGGGCATCAGCGTGCTCAAGCCGCTGTGCGGGATGGACGAGGAGTTGGAGCTCAACCTCCGGTCCCACCTGGCGATGGAGTACCCGTGCGACTGGGAGATCGTGCTCGGGGTCCGCGGCGCGGAGGACGGCGCCTACCCCCTCGCGCGCGCGTTCGCGGACGCCCACCCGGAGCGCGTGCGGCTGGTCGTGCAGGAGGGCGAGCCGGGCAGAAACCCGAAGGTGAACCAGCTCATCTCGCTGACGCGCGCCGCGCGATACGAGGCGCTCGCGCTCACCGACTCCAACGTGCGGGTGGCGCCCGGCTACCTGGCGGAGGTGGCCTCCGTGCTGGCGTCCCCCGGCATCGGGTTGGCCTTCCACCTCGTCGCCGGCGTGGGGGAGCGCGGGATGGGCGCGGTGCTGGACAACCTCACCCTCTCGTCCTTCATCGCCACCAACCTTTCCGCCTCCACGCGGTTCCTCCAGCTGGACAACGTGATGGGGAAGTCCATGGCGCTGCGCCGCGAGGTGCTGGAGGCGCTGGGCGGCTGGCACGCGGTGAAGGACCACCTGGCCGAGGACCACGTGCTGGGGAAGCTCCTGCGCCGCCGCGGGCTGCACGCCGGCCTCTGCCCCACCCCGGTCCAGAACGTCCAGGTCCACCTCCCGCTGCGCCACTTCTGGGACCGCCACACCCGCTGGCTGATGCTGCGGTTCCTCGCCTCGCCCTTCACCACGCTGCTGGAGCCGCTGGTGCTCCCGGTGCTGTTCACGCTGGCGGCGGCGCTCCTCTCGCCCGCGAGCGCGGCGGGCTGGTTGATCTTCGCGGCGGCCTGGGCCTGGCAGGCGGTGATGGCGCAAGTCTCCGCGCGGCTCCTGCGCGGGCGCGGCTTCAGGCCCTGGCAGTTGCTGCTGCTGCCGCTGCGGGAGGCGCTCTTCCTCGGCGCGTGGGTCCGCGGCGCCACCCTGCGGCGCGTGGCGTGGCGCGGGAACCGCCTGGCGGTGCTGCCGGGGACGCGGCTGGCGGCGCTCAGGGAGCCGGCATCGCGAACGTCTTCTCCTCCACCGGAACGCCAGCTCGGGTCTCGGTGAAGGTCCGCGTGAAGCTGTCCCACGTGTCGATGTTGGGAGACCGGCCTCGGTTCGCGGGTTTGCGGGCCAGGTAATGATCACTGGCGCTCGCGTTTGAGGTGCATGACTTCTCGCAAGCCCGAGTTCATGGCCGGTGACCGGAAGAAGGAGGCGAATGGTTCGATTCGCCTGGATGCGATCTGGAGGAACGTCCTGATCGGGCTCGCGATGATGGCCGGCGGGATCTGCACCATCGTGTCCGTGAGCATGCACAATCAAATGTGGCTGTATGTCGGAATGGTCATGCTGCCCCTGGGTCTGGCCTTGAATCGCCGCCGCCAGTTCGTGTTCGACGTGCCCAAGCGCGCGCTCCTGATCTCGGGCGCGCCCAGAGGTGAGCTCCGGCGCCTGGGCTTCGACGAGATCCGGACGTTCGACCTCGTCAGCGAGAAGGAGAACGGGCCCTGGATCCTCACGGTCAACGACGAGGCCCTGTGCCTGGTGCAGCGCACGTTCACGAACCAGGGTCTCAAGGCAGAGCTCACCGCCGTTCTCGGGGCTCTGCCAGCACCCTGAGTGCGATCCCACTTTCTTGATCTGCCGCGCTCGCGTGCGAGCCTTCTCCGCACAGCATGCGAGCCTCGCTTTCGCTTCACCTGGCGCTCTTCCGGCGGCAGCGCGCGCGGATCGCCCGCGCCGTGGAAGGGACCTCCTCCGCGTTCCAGGCCTACGAGCGGCGCTACCGCGCCCGGATCCGCTCCTTCGCGCGACCCCTCACCTTCGCGGACGTGAAAGACCAGGTCGTCGCCTCGGACGTCGTCCACGTCGGCGACTACCACACGCTCCGCGTCGCCCAGCAGTCGTACCGCTCCCTCGTCGAGGCCGCGCTCTCTTCCGGCCGCCGCGTCGTCCTCGCGCTCGAATTCGTCGAGGGCCGCTTCCAGCCCGCCGTCGACCGCTACCTCGCCGGCCGCTGCTCCGAACGCCGCTTCCTCGAATCCATCGGCCACGGCACCCGCGGCCCCTTCGACCTCTGGGCCGGCTTCCGACCCATCTTGGAGCTCGCCAAGGCCCGCGGCCTGGAGGTCGTCGCCATCGACCGCCGGGCGCGCGGCCCCCGCTCCCTCCACCTCCGCGACCGCTACGCCGCCAGGCGGATCGCCGCCGCCGCCGCCGCCCCCGACCGCCCCCTCGTCATGGTGCTGGTGGGCCAATTCCACGCCGCCCCCTGCCACCTCCCGCGCGAGGTGCGCCGCGCGCTGGGCAAGACCGAGCGCCGCCAGCTGATCGCCTACCAGAACTGCGAGCCCATCTACTGGTCCCTCGCCCGCCGCGGTGAGATTGGCTACACCGAGGCGGTGGAGCTGCGCCCCGGCGAGCTCTGCCTGCTCAACGCCTCCCCCGTCGTCTGCCAGCAGAGCTTCCTCGACTACGTGGACGCCGAATCCGGCGACGAACCCCTTCACGAGCGCGCCGCCCACGACCGCTTCACCGAGATGGCGGCGATGATCGGCCGGCTCATCGGGGTGGACCCGCGGCGCCGGCTCCAGGGCGTGGACATCGCCACCTTCGCCGACCTGGGCTTCTTCGAGCGTCTCCGCCGCCGCGGCGGGTTCGGCGCCCGCGAGATGGCGGAGCTGCGCGCGCACGTCCTCTCCCGCGAGAGCTGCTACGTCCCGCGTGCCCGCACCGTCTACCTGGCCTCGCTCTCCCTCAACCACGCCGCCGAGGAGGCCGCGCACTTCGTCCGCCACTGCGCGGTGGGCGCCGCCATGGAGCACCCGCGCATCGGCCGCGCCGCCTTCTACGCGCGCTGCGTGGAGGAGGCCATCGGCTTCCTCGGCTCCAAGCTGGTGAACCCGCACCGCCGCTGCGCCTCGCTGGACGACTGGGCGCGCACCTTCAAGACGGAGCGCGGCGAGCTCCGCCAGGCGGCGGCCTTCGTCCTCGCCCACGCCGCCTGCGAGCAAGACCACCAGAACCCCTTCGTCCCCGCG
This sequence comes from Myxococcaceae bacterium, assembly GCA_035637895.1. Classification (GTDB taxonomy): domain Bacteria; phylum Myxococcota; class Myxococcia; order Myxococcales; family Myxococcaceae; genus DASRBA01. The sequence continues at coordinate 2,496 of DASRBA010000115.1, read as the reverse complement.
CGCGCCGGCCGCGTGTTCGTCGCCGCCAGCCACGCCCTGGGCTACCTCCTGGGCGAAGCGCTCTACCGCGCGCTGGACGAGGGCCGCTTCAGCAAGCGCGAGGTGAAGGCGCTCTTCCGCGACCCGCTCGCCGACCCCGAGGCCACCTACCGCCGCCTCTCACGGCAGGCCGGAGGCGAAGGCCGCGTGCTGGACGAAGAAGCGGGTCGCCTGGGACGGCTCGGCGGCGGCGAGTCCGTTGGGTAGCGTCCAGACCTGCCCGGACTGCTCCACCACCACCAGCTGGTACTCCCCCACCGGGATGACCGGGAGCTGCGCGCCGGTCGCGTCCACCGCGAAGGGCAACACCGTCAGCGGGAGCTGGTCGAGGGGGATGATCCGCAGCGGATCTCCTCCCAGCGCCTGCTGGAGCTGGAGCTGGCTCTCGATGAAGCACGGGATCAGCGCGCCCTCCCCCGCCTGTCCGGGCTTGGCCAGGAACCGGAAGGCGACCTGCGGGTAGAAGGTCGACAGGGCGTCCTGGCTCACCGCGAACGCCACCTGGTGCAGCCGGTCCGACAGACGCGTGGTCTGGATGGAGAACCGCACCGGGAGCAGCGGCTGATCCGGGAGCACCACGAACGACTCCGCCCCGGCGATCTCGAACGCGGGTGGATCGAACGGCGTGGGCACGTCCAGCACCAGCGGCTCCGGCACCGCCCGCCCCGCCAGCTCCAGCCCTCGCGCCGTGAGGTCGCCCGCGCCCGGCTGCGCCAGCACGTCCACGTCCACCCGCACGTTCCGGTCCCGGTCCAGGAAGCCCCACAGCCGGTGGGGCCCGTCCGGCACGCTCGCGAACACGAAGTGCGGATCCCCGTCCTGCAACCGCACCGCCGATACCGCGGTGGCCAACTCCGGTACGGCCGGCCTGGTGGGAGGCCCCTCCCCCGGCGCGTAGAGGAAGACGTATGCGTCCCCCACGGCGCCCTCGGGGATAGACAGCACCCCCTCCAGCGCCCGGGACGCCGGCCCGGGAGGCGCGCCGCACCCCATCACCAACAGGACTGCCGCCAGGTATCGCACGCGCGGATCATGCTATGGCACCGCCCCGCATGAAGATGAAGGAGCGCGCCGCGGAGCTGGAGAAGCTCAAGGCGCAGAAGCGGGAGATGGGAGGCGCGGAGCGGGTGGCCCGCCAGCGCGAGCGCGGGAAGCTGGACGCGCGGGCCCGGCTGGACCTGCTCTTCGACCCCGGGACCTTCGAGGAGTACGGCGCGCTGGCGGCGCAGGGCGGCGCGCTCCCGGACGAGGAGGACGCCTCCCGGCCGACCCCCGCGGACGGGGTGATCACCGGCGTGGGCGAGATCGAAGGGCGCCCCGTCGCCGTGGCCTGCTACGACTTCACCGTCCTGGGCGGCTCCATGGGCGACGTGGGCGAACGGAAGGTGACCCGCCTCCGCGACCTGGCCCTCAAGGACCGCATCCCCATCGTCTGGCTGGTGGACAGCGCGGGCGCGCGCCTGGAGGCGGGCGGGGACATCGACCCGCGGCGGCTGGCCGGCTTCGCCGACACCGGCTACCTCTTCCGCGAGCAGGTGGTCCTCTCCGGCGTCGTCCCGCAAGTCGCCGCCATGGTGGGCCCCGGCGCGGCGGGCACCGCGTACATCCCCGGGCTGGCGGACTTCGTGCCCATGGTGAAGGGGACCTCGTCCATCGCCATCGGCGGCCCCTACCTGGTGGAGTCCACCGTCGGGGAGAAGGTCACCGAGGAGGAGCTGGGCGGGTCGAAGATCCACAACGAGCTCTCCGGCGTGGCGGACGCGGAGTACGGCGACGACGCCACCTGCCTCCAGGCCATCCGCGAATACCTCTCCTTCTTCCCCGCCCACTGCGAGGAGAAGCCGCCCCGCCGCGCGACGCAGGACCCGCCGGACCGCCGCGACGACGCCCTCCTCGACGCCGTGCCGGAGAGCCCGCGCCAGGCCTTCGACATGCACAAGGTCATCCTCTCCCTCGTGGATGACCGGAAGTTCTTCCCCATCAAGCCCCGCTTCGCGCGGAACCTGATCACCGGCCTGGCCCGGATCGACGGCTACCCGGTGGGCATCGTCGCCAACAACTCCATGTTCTACGGCGGCGTGCTGGACGTGAACTCCGCCGACAAGGCGGCGCGCTTCATCAACCTCTGCGACGCCTTCAACGTCCCGCTCGTCTTCCTCCAGGACGTCCCCGGCTTCATGGTGGGCACCAAGGTGGAGCAGCAGGGGATCATCCGGCACGGCGCGAAGATGCTCTACGCGGTCGCCTCCGCCACCGTGCCCAAGCTCACCGTGGTGGTCCGCAAGGGCTACGGCGCCGGCTACTACGTGATGAACGGCCGCGCCTATGAGCCGGACCTCCTGGTGGCCTGGCCCGGCGCGGAGATCGGCGTCATGGGCCCGGAGGGAATGGTGGCCATCGCCGCCCGGAAGCTGCTCCAGGGCGCGGAGTCGCCGGAAGCCGCCAAGGCGATGAAGG
>DASRBA010000114.1:0-10245 GCA_035637895.1 Myxococcaceae bacterium | reverse complement strand
TGAAGGCGATGGGCTCGCTCTGCACCAGCACGTCCACCAGGGTGCGGTCGCCCAGCACCACCGCCACCTCGGCCTTCTCGGCGATCAGCGCGGCCAGGTAGGCGTCCACCTCGCTCCCCGGCACCGAGCCGCGCGCCTCCTTCACCGCCGCCTTCTTCTGCGTGCGGACGCGCCGCGTCTGGAGCTCGTCGATGCTCATCCCGCTCTGCACCAGCGCGAAGGCGTCCGGCAGGCCCAGCTCCGGGTGCTTCTCCATCAGCAGGTAGGCCTGGTCGAAGCGCTTGGCCTCCTCGGCGTGCAGCTTCCGCCACACGCGGCACTTCATCTTCCCATCGAGGTCGCCGCGGGCGATGCGGTAGGGGACCTTCTCCTTCTTCGCCAGCGCGACCACCTCTTCCTCGGTGGGCGGGCGGGAGGGCTTCGGCCCCGAGCGGAACCCGCCGGGTCGGCCGCCGGGTCCCCCCGGGCGGCCACCGCCGCGGTCGAAGCCCCGGCCGGGAGGGGCGCCGGGACCGCCCTCGGAAGGAGGGCCGGCGGGCCGGGGGCCGCGGTCGAACGGGCGAGGAGGACCCGAGGGGCGCGGGGCCACGCCGGCGGGCCGGGGCGCGCCGGGAGACACCGGGCGCGGCGCCACCGGCCTCACCGAGGGGGCGACCGGGCGGGGCGCCACCGGGCCGGGCGAGGCGGCGGAGGGCGCAGGGGAGGGCGGCGCCCCGGGCGAGGGCGGCGAGCCGGGAGACTTGCGGATGACCTCGACCTGGGGGGCGGGGCCTCGGCGGGGGGGGGGCTTGCGGTCATTCATGGAGGGAGTCCGTGAGGTCGAGCTTCCAGCCCGACGCCTCTTTCACCATCACCACCTGACGCTCGCCCTTCGACGAGCGCATGGAGAGGACCGCCCGGCGCTCGTCGGAGCTGACGAGGCGGACCTCCTCGGTGGTGGGCACCTGGCCGTTGGCGGAGACGAAGAGGATGGCGGGGTCGTTGCGCACGCCGCCGTCGGAGTCTGCGCTGAGCTGCCTGGCACGCGCCTCCAGGATCTGCTTGGTCGGGGCCGAGAGCGCTTCGTACGCTTTCGGATACTCGCCCTTCTCCACCGACGTCGCGAGCGCGCTGTATGCGGTCACGGGATCATCCTTCTTGCTGCAGCCACCCCATAGCGCTCCTCCGAGGAGGGCCAAGGCGATGGCGGGGGCCTTCCGGCTCACGATCCGCTGTCTAGACCGTTTCCGTCTTTTCCGCACCGATTCTTGAGGGTGGGGGCACCGGCCGATGGCCGGCGCGCTTGACGCGAAGCGATCGCCCGGCCGGCTGCTCAGGGTTTGCGCAGGCGGGCGCGGTACACCGGCTGCCCGGAGATGAGGTAGCGCTTCTCGCGGGTGGAGGGCGCCTCCTCCGGGTCGTAGGGGTGGAAGGCGCCAGGGCCCAGGGGGTTCACGAACCCGGCCTCCTCCAGCGTGGCGAGCATCGTCCGGGCGCGGTCCTCCACGTCGGTGCGGAGGTCGAACGCCGCGCCGGGGGCGCACAGCTCGAACAGCAGCTGGGTGAAGTCCGGGCTGAGGACGGCGCGCTTCTGGTGGGAGCGCTTCCACCACGGATCGGGGAACTGGAGGTGGACGGCGGCCAGCGATCCCCTGGTGAACAGCCGGGGGATCTCCGCCCGCGCGTCCGCCTCGATCACCTTGATGTTGGTGAGGCCGCGGGTGGAGGCGCGGTGCTGGACCTCGCGGGCGTACTTCTTCCGCCACTCGAAGGCCACGTAGCGGACCCGCGGATGGCGGCTGGCGTACTCCAGCGCGAACCCTCCGGCGCCGCAGCCGATCTCCAACTCGAGCGGCCCGGAGAAGCCGAACACCTGGTCCCAGTCCGGCGGCGCTTCGAGGCCGACCAGCTCCGGGCCGGCCGGTTGGGGCCGCAACAGGGGGCGACTCACGCGCGCGCCTTAGAGCATCGCGACCGCGGGCGTGCAAGGTGCTATCTCCCGCAAGGTCTCATGCGCGTCTTCCACTCCATCTCCGAGGCCCAGGGGGCGCTCGAGGGCGCCTCGGTGGCGCTGGGCAACTTCGACGGCGTCCACCTGGGCCACCAGGCGCTCTTCGCCGAGGCCCGCCGCCACGGGCCCGCCTGGGCGTTCACCTTCCACCCCCACCCGGGCAAGGTGCTCCAGCCGGACCTCGCCCCCAAGCTGATCAACCTCCTGCCGCGCAAGCTGGAGCTGCTGGCGGAGACCGGCCTGGACGGCGCGGTGGTGCAGCCCTTCACCGCCGAGTACGCCCACACCAGCCCGGAGGCGTTCGAGGCGCAGGTCCTGGACGCGATGGGCGCCAGGCACCTCGTCATCGGCACCGACTTCACCTACGGCCAGGCGCGCAAGGGCACCCAGTCCACGCTGGAGGCCGCGGCGCAGAAGCGGGGCGCCGCCGTGCACGTGGTGCCGCCGGTGACCGTGGACGGCGTGGTGGCGTCCTCCAGCAAGATCCGCGAGTACATCCTGGAGGGCCGCGTCTCTGCCGCGCGCCGGCTGCTGGGGCGGCACTTCGACCTCGACGGCACGGTCATCCCCGGCCAGGGGCGCGGGCGCGGCATCGGCTTCCCCACCGCCAACGTGGACACCCAGAACGAGCTCCGGCCCGGCGCCGGCGTCTACGCGGTGCGCGCCCGGGTCCTCGACGACGCGGCGGCCCACTGGATGGACGGGGCCGCCAACATCGGGGTCAAGCCCACCTTCGGCGGTCACGAGGTCACCATCGAGGCGCACCTGCTGGACTTCCAGGGCGATCTCTACGGGAAGCGGCTCCGGGTGCAGTTCCTGGATCGGCTGCGCGGGGAGCGGCGGTTCGCGTCCCCCGCGGAGCTCGCCGGCCAGATCACCCGCGACGTGGAGGCTGCCCGCACGGTGTGCGCGCGGGCCACCGACTGACTACATGACGGGCCGCTCAACCCGCGCCGGATGGACTATCCTCGGCCCTTCCCACCCCCAATCGAGGGAGACGCATGTCCGGCCGGCTTGGTGAGCTGCTCGTTCGCGAAAACCTGATCTCCGTACAGCAGCTGCGCAAGGCCCAGGAAGAGCAGCAGAAGAGCGGCAGCCGCATCGGCACCGCGCTGATCAAGACCGGCGCCATCGAGGAGTCCAAGCTCACGGACTTCCTCTCCAAGCAGTACGGCGTGCCGGCGATCAACCTCAAGGACTTCGACATCGACCCGGAGATCATCCGGCTGGTCTCCAAGGAGGTGGCGGAGAAGCACCTGGTCATCCCGGTGAACCGCGCCGGGCCGTCGCTGATCGTGGCGATGTGCGACCCGTCCAACATCTACGCGGTCGACGACCTCAAGTTCCTCACCGGCTACAACATCGAGGCCGTCGTCGCCTCCGAGCCCTCCATCCGCGACGCCATCGAGCGCTACTACGCGGAGAAGGGCCCCTCCCTGGAGGAGATCGTCGGCCAGGTGGAGGAGGACGTCGAGGTCGCCAAGGAGGAGATCGAGTCCATCGAGGACGCGGCCAAGGCGGCGGACGACGCGCCGGTGGTCAAGCTGGTGAACCTGATCCTCCTCGACGCGATCAAGAAGCACGCCTCCGACATCCACGTCGAGCCGTACGAGAAGGACTTCCGCGTCCGCTTCCGCATCGACGGCGTGCTGTACGACGTGATGAAGCCGCCGATGAAGCTCAGGAGCGCCATCACCTCCCGCCTCAAGATCATGGCGGAGCTGGACATCTCCGAGCGGCGCCTCCCCCAGGACGGCCGCATCAAGATCAAGGTCGGCGGCGGCAAGGAGATGGACTTCCGCGTCAGCGTCTGCCCGACCCTGTTCGGCGAGAAGGTGGTCTTGCGCCTCCTCGACAAGTCCAACCTCCAGCTGGACATGACCAAGCTGGGCTTCGACGCGGAGCCCCTGAAGTGGTTCAAGGACGCCATCGAGCGGCCGTACGGGATGGTGCTGGTCACCGGCCCCACCGGCTCGGGCAAGACCACCACGCTCTACTCGGCGCTCTCCTCGCTCAACACGGTGGACGTGAACATCTCCACCGCCGAGGACCCCGTCGAGTACAACTTCGGCGGCATCAACCAGGTCCAGATGCACGACGACATCGGGCTGAACTTCGCCTCGTCGCTGCGCAGCTTCCTCCGCCAGGACCCGGACATCATCATGATCGGCGAGATCCGCGACTTCGAGACCGCGGAGATCGCGGTCAAGGCGGCGCTCACCGGACACCTGGTGCTCTCCACCCTCCACACCAACGACGCGCCCGGCACGGTGAGCCGCCTGCTCAACATGGGCATTGAGCCGTTCCTGGTCACCGCGTCGCTCAACCTCATCCTCGCCCAGCGCCTCTGCCGCAAGCTGTGCAACGCCTGCAAGAAGCCGCTGCCGATGGAGGACCAGGTGCTGATCGACGCCGGGGTGCCGCCGGACCGGATGGGCACCTTCTCGCCCTTCGGCCCCCAGGGCTGCCGCGAGTGCAACGACCGCGGCTACCGCGGCCGCGTGGCGGTCTACGAGGTGATGCCCTTCTGGGACGGCCTCAAGGAGCTGGTCATCAACGGCGCCTCCGCCGCCGAGCTCAAGCAGGAGGCGATCCGCCTGGGCATGCAGACGCTGCGCATGGCGGCGCTGCTGAAGATGATCAACGGCGTCACCACGCTCGAGGAAGTGGTGGCCAACACCGCGCCGGACCGGTTCTAGCGAGAGGGGACATGGCGAACCTGCACCAGTTGTTGAAGGCGATGGTCGAGAAGGGCGCGTCCGACCTGCACATCACCACCGGGTCGCCGCCCCAGCTGCGGATCGACGGCGACCTGGTCCCGCTGAAGACGCCGCCGCTCACCCCGGTGGAGACCAAGCAGCTCTGCTACTCCATCCTCACCGACGCGCAGAAGCACAAGTTCGAGGAGGACAACGAGCTGGACCTCTCCTTCGGCGTGAAGGGGCTGTCCCGCTTCCGCTCCAACATCTTCATGCAGCGCGGCGCGGTGGCCGGCGCCTTCCGCACCATCCCGTTCAAGATCCTCACCTTCCAGGAGCTGGGCCTGCCGCCGGTGGTGGCGGACCTCTCCAAGAAGCCGCGCGGGCTGGTGCTGGTCACCGGCCCCACCGGGTCCGGCAAGTCGACCACGCTGGCGTCGATCATCGACAAGATCAACACCGAGCGCCATGAGCACATCATGACGATCGAGGACCCCATCGAGTACCTCCATCCCCACAAGAACTGCCTGGTGAACCAGCGCGAGGTGGGGGCGGACACCCGGTCCTTCAAGACGGCGCTCAAGTACATCCTCCGCCAGGACCCGGACGTGGTGCTGGTGGGCGAGATGCGCGACCTGGAGACGATGGAGGCGGCGCTGGTGATCGCCGAGACCGGCCACGTCTGCTTCGGCACCCTGCACACCAACTCCTGCGTGCAGACCATCAACCGCATCCTGGACGTGTTCCCGCCCTACCAGCAGCCGCAGGTCCGCGCCCAGCTCTCCTTCGTCATCGAAGGCGTGATGTCCCAGGCGCTGCTGGCCAAGGCGGGCGGGCCGGGGCGCATCCTGGCGCTGGAGATCATGGTCCCCAACGCCGCCATCCGGAACCTCATCCGCGAGGACAAGGTCCACCAGATCTACTCGGCGATGCAGGTGGGACAGGCCAAGTTCGGGATGCAGACCTTCAACCAGTCCCTGGCCAACCTCTTCAGCCGGCGCCTGATCACCCAGGAGGAGGCCTTCGGCCGGTCGTCCGACCCGGAGGAGCTGAAGAACATCCTCGCCTCGGGTGGGGCGGCCATGGGGTTGCCGGGCCACCAGGCGACCTCGCCCGGAATGCGCGGTAACGTACAGCGGTAGAAGTCGATTTTTACCCCGGGCGGGTAGAATGCCCGGCCGCGCCTCCGGGCGCGGAGGAGACGTCACGTTATGGCGAGCCCAGCGGTCACGGTCACCCAGAAAGCGCCCGGCCCCCGCAACAAGCCCCAGGTATGGGTCTGGGAGGCCCGCACCAAGCAGGGCGAGATCCGCAAGGGCGAGATGGAGGCCGGCGACTCGGAGGCGGTCAACGCGCGCCTCAAGTCGCTGGGGCTCAACCCCACGCGGGTCAAGCGCAAGCCGCTGGAGCTCAGCATCCGGCTGCCGGGGATCGGCGGGGTATCCGGCAAGGACATCCTGGTCTTCACCCGCCAGTTCGCGACGATGATCGACGCCGGCCTCCCGCTGGTGCAGTGCCTGGACATCCTGGCCACGCAGATGGACAACGCGTCGTTCCGCAAGGTGATCTTCGCCATCAAGGCCAAGGTGGAGTCCGGCTCCACCTTCGCGGACGCGCTGAAGGACCACCCCAAGGTGTTCGACGAGCTGTACATCCAGCTCTGCGCCGCCGGCGAGGTGGGCGGCATCCTGGACACCATCCTCAACCGGCTCGCGTCGTACAAGGAGAAGAGCGAGAAGCTGAAGCGGAAGGTGCGCGGGGCGATGATCTACCCGGCCATCGTGCTCACGGTGGCGGTGGGCGTGACCGCGGTGCTGCTGCTCAAGGTGACGCCGGTGTTCGCCAAGATGTTCGCCGACTTCGGCCAGGCGCTCCCCGCCCCCACCCAGTTCGTGGTGGACCTCTCCGAGTTCCTGCAGAACTGGATCTTCGTCCTGGTGGGCGTCGGCGTGGGCATCGTCGTCGCGATGACGATGACCTACCGGAACCCGCGCGGGCGCCGGGAGATCGACCGGATCCTCCTCAAGCTCCCGCTGTTCGGGCCGGTCATCCGCAAGGTGGCGGTGGCGCGCTTCACCCGCACCCTGGGGACGATGATCAGCTCCGGCGTCCCCATCCTCGACGCGCTGGACGTCACCGCCAAGACGGCCGGCAACCGGATCATCGAGGAGGGCATCTACTACGTCCGCACCAAGATCTCCGAGGGCAAGAACATCGCCGGCCCCCTGCTGGAGACCAAGGTGTTCCCGCCCATGGTGGTGCAGATGATCGGCGTGGGCGAGGCCACCGGCGCCATGGACGCCATGCTCAACAAGATCGCCGACTTCTACGACGACGAGGTGGACACCGCGGTGGCCGGCCTCACCGCCCTCATCGAGCCCCTGATGATGGTCTTCCTCGGCGTGGTGGTGGGCGGCTTCCTCATCGCCATGTACCTGCCGATCTTCAACATCGCCGGCGCGGTGCAGGGCGGTTAGCGCGGCCCAGCCGGCGGTGGCGTCCAGGAGCGACCTGCAGGTCAAGCTGGTCTGGCTGACGGCCTTCCGGCTGGTGGCCACCACGCTGCTGCTGGGCACCATCGTCGCGCGGGTGCTGACGCGCGCGGCCCCGGAGTCGCTCACCTTCGAGGACCAGGCGTCGTTCGCGCTGATCGGCTTCGTCTACGTCCTCACCCTCATCTCCGGGCTGGTGCTGCGCCGCGGCCGGGTGGGGATGGCCACCGCCTACCTCCAGGTGGCCGGGGACCTGCTGGTGGCCTCCGCGGTGGTGTACCTGACCGGCGGCGTGGAGTCGCCCTTCACCTTCACCTACTCGGTGGCGGTGATCGCCTCGGCCATCCTGCTCCCGCAGCGCGGCGCGCTCACCGTGGCGGTGCTGGGCGCGGCGGGCTTCGCGGCCCAGGCGCTGCTCATCCAGCGCGGCCTGCTCCGCCCGCCCGCGGACGCCCTGCCGGTGTCGTACGGGCGGCTGTCGTTCGTGCTGGTCTCCAACGCGCTGGCGCAGCTGCTGGTGGCCGCGCTGGTGGGGTACCTCAACCGGCAGCTCAACGCCGCCGGCGGCCGGCTCTCCCAGCGCGAGGCGGAGGTGAAGTCGCTCGCCGCGCTCCAGAAGCAGATCCTGGCCTGCATGCCGTCCGGCCTGGTCACCTGCACCTCGGCGGGCCAGGTCACCTTCGTCAACCGCGCGGCGGAGCAGATCCTGGAGCTCCCCGAGGGCGGACCGCGCCCGCGCATGGAGGAGCTGATCCCCGGCGTCTTCCAGGTCCCCAAGGCCCGCGGGCGGCACGAGCTGTCGGTGGAGACCCGGAGCGGGAAGAAGACGCTGGGGCTCTCGGTCACCTCGCTGGAGGGGGCGCCCGGCGGCGCGCTGCTGATCGTCTTCCAGGACCTCACCGAGCTGAAGCGGATGGAGGACGACCTGCGGCGCGCGGACCGGCTGGCCGCGCTGGGGTCGCTGTCGGCGCAGCTGGCCCACGAGATCCGCAACCCGCTGGCGTCGATGCGCGGGTCGGCGCAGCTTTTGGCGCAGGACCTGAAGGAGAACGACTCCGCCAACCGGCTGTCCGCCATCCTGGTGCGCGAGTCGGACCGGCTCTCCGCGCTGGTGGAGGACTTCCTCAAGTTCGCCCGGCCGCCGCCGCCCGCGCTGGAGGAGACGCGGCTGGACGCGCTGGTGGCGGAGACGGTGGAGATGCTGCGCGCGGACCCGCTGGCGAACGGGGTGGACGTGGCGGTGGAGGCGTCCCCGGCGCGGTGCGCGGCGGACGCGGGGCAGCTGCGGCAGGTGCTGTTGAACCTGGTGCGCAACGCGCTGGAGGCGGCCAAGCCCGGCGGCAGGGTGAAGGTGAGCGTGGAGGCGGCGCCCGTGGGGCCGCGGATCCACGTCTGGGACTCGGCCGGGGCCATCCCGCCCGCCGACCTCCGCCGCATCTTCGAACCCTTCTTCACCACGCGGGACCGCGGCACCGGCCTGGGGCTGTCCACCGCGCACTCCATCGTCCAGGCCCACGGCGGCACCATCTCCGTCAGCTCCACCCCGCAGCGCGGGACGGAGTTCGTGGTGGAATTGCCCTCGGCCCCGGAGGCGCGCCTTGCACGTGCTGGTGGTGGATGACGAGCTGAGCATGCGGGAGTACCTGGAGGTCCTCCTGCAGAGGCTCGGCCACCAGGTGACCACCGCCGCGGCCGCCCCCGCCGCGCAGGAGGCGATCGCGCTGGCCGGGGTGGACCTGGTCATCTCCGACATGCGCCTGGGCCAGGGGAGCGGGCTGGAGGTGCTGCGCGCCGCCCGCGCCCAGCCGTCCCCGCCGGAGGTCATCCTGATCACCGCCTACGGCACCCCCGCCTCCGCGGTGGAGGCGATGCGCGCCGGCGCCTACGACTACATCTGCAAGCCCTTCGACAACGAGGAGCTGAAGCTCCTGGTCTCCAAGGCGCTGGAGAAGCGGTCGCTGCTGCTGGAGAACCGGGAGCTGAAGCGGACGCTGTCCGGCACCGACCGGCCGCCCTGGGTGGGCCGCAGCCCGGCGATGCAGCAGGTGGCGCAGCTGGTGGACAAGGTGGCCGCGTCCCGGTCCACGGTGCTCATCGCCGGCGAGAGCGGGTCCGGCAAGGAGCTGGTGGCGCGCGCCATCCACTGGAAGAGCCCGCGGGCCTCCGAGCCGTTCCTGGCCGTCAACTGCGCCGCGCTGGCGGAGGGCGTGCTGGAGAGCGAGCTGTTCGGCCACGTGAAGGGCGCCTTCACCGGCGCCATCGCCAACCGGGTGGGCATCCTGGTCTCCGCGGGCGAGGGGACGGTGCTCCTGGACGAGGTGGGGGAGATCTCCCTGGCGATGCAGGTGAAGCTGCTGCGGGTGCTGCAGGAGCGGAAGGTCAAGCCGGTGGGGAGCGCCGCGGAGGTGCCCTTCGCCGCGCGCGTGCTGGCCGCCACCAACCGGAACCTCGACGCGGAGGTGAAGGCGGGCCGCTTCCGCGAGGACCTGCTGTACCGCCTCAACGTCATCACCATCGACCTGCCGCCGCTGCGCTCGCGCGGGGCGGACATCGCGCTGTTGGCGGAGCACTTCCTCACCCAGATGCGCGGCGAGCTGGGCCGGCCCCTGCTCCGCTTCGCCCCCGAGCTTCTGGAGTTCTTCGAGGGCTACGCCTTCCCCGGCAACGTGCGCCAGCTGCAGAACCTGGTGGAGCGCGCCGCCACCTTGTCCGACTCCGACGTGCTGGGGCTGGACGCGCTCCCCCCCGCCCTGCGCGGCCAGCCGGAGGCCCTGGAGGCCGGAGGTGGGCAGGAGCTGGCGCTGGGCGGCGGGTTCTCGCTGGAGAAGCACCTGGACCACCTGGAGCGGCAGTACCTCACCCACGCGATGCAGAAGGCGGAAGGGGTGAAGACCCGCGCCGCGGAGCTCCTGGGGCTGTCGTTCCGGAGCTTCCGCTACCGGCTGGCCAAGCACGGGCTGGCGTCCGCGGACGAGAAGGTCTGAGCGGGCCCACCCGGCCGGCGAATCCTGGCCGGCGAATCCCGGGGACCGGCCGTCACCTTGTCAGGCGTCCGGCCCGGGCT
>DASRBA010000113.1:0-39595 GCA_035637895.1 Myxococcaceae bacterium | reverse complement strand
GTATTATCCGGGTTCAAAGCCGCGCGACCGAAGAGCGGTTCCTCGGCGAGACGAGCGAGAAACTCGAGTATCTGTGTGACGCAGACGAACTGAACTACTGGATGCAAGGAAATGTGCCGGTAATTCTAGTCATCAGCCGACCGAAGACCGACGAAGCTTACTGGGTTTCACTGAAGGACTACTTCTCGGATCCCCAAGTTCGGAAGCAACGGCGTGTAATCTTTGACAAGAAAAACGACTCCTTCGATGTTGTGGCGCGTGAGCGGCTGATGAGCATCGGAGTTGGGGCCGATGTAGGCCCGTACTTCGGTCCGGATCGACGAAGTGAGGAGCTAGTCTCAAATCTCCTGCGTATCGTCCGGTTCGCTCCGACCCTGTACTTGGGGCAAGGTCGCCAGAAGCACCGGCGAGCTATTATGGATGCGCTCTATGCCTATGAGGAGAACCCGCCCTACGACTGGGTAATGCGTGGCGGGAAGGTGCTCAGCTTCCACGATTTGGACGAAGCGCGCTGGTTGGGGGCAATTGACCCAGGAACCGTCGAGTCTTTCGCAGTCGCAGAGTGGTCCGACACGAAAGATTCGGAGCGAAGAGCTGATTTCGCCGAGCTCCTGAAGCAATGCCTAGGGCAGAAGTTGTGGCCATACGGCATCCGGTACAACGCGGATCACGAGTACTTCTACTTCATGCCTCCGAAAGGCTCGAAAACACGACAAGAGGGATACGACAGCACTTCGAAACGGAGCGCTCGTACTGTCGTCAGCGCCTATCCAAATGAAGAGGCCACAGCCTTCGTGAGGCATTACGCAGTCGCCGTACAATTTCACCGATGGCAAGACGTTTGGTACGTTGAGTTAACGCCAAAGTATCATTTTACCGAAGACGGCCGGAAGCCGTTGGAGCATTATCAAGCATTGCTGAAGGGGATCCGTCGGAAAGAGTGGAACCCGGACTTGCGCCAGCAACTACTGGTATGGGCCGACGTGTTGACCCGTGGCGCCACCGAGCTTGAACTAACAGTTCCCCGCTACCCCTTTCTTGAGTTTGGTGAACTCGAACGATTCCAATTGGACGTCGGGCTCGATGATGCAGTCTGGCTAGAGAAAGACGAACCAACGGAGGGAGAGGGCGTAGATACTGAGGCCGACACTGATGGCTACAGCGATCTGCCCCTGTTCACGCAATGAAGCTCGTCCACCTGGAGGAAGCAGAACTGGAGTTTGGTCACGGTGGCCGTCATATTGATATCCGGTTTGGAGTGATGAACTTTGGACCGCTTGACGTGGCCAGTGATGTTGCCCCGAAGAAAATCCTAGTCGGCATTGTCGGCACACCGTCAAGCGTTGAGGGTGTACATGAATGGCTTGAGACGTGCCGAGGGGAAGTGGCAGCAAAGGAGAGTCGTCAGCCTAATCTCTTCCCGCGCTTCCCGGGCTTCAATGCTGGGACTGGATTCAGATCCGAAGTGGGCTCTGAACCGCGAATGCGCCGGACCATTCCTGACAAGATCTTCGATCCTGGAGGCGGAACGGCGGCAGCGCGAATCAGCGGCGCTGTGGATGCAGTGATCGACGAATTGCAGTTCCTTTCATCGGAAACGCCAGCACGGGTTCACATCGTCGCAGTGCCGCAACAACTGATTGAACTCGGCGAATCGCAAGAGGGAGCCAGCGCCCCGGATTTCCATGACCTGCTCAAAGCTAGGGTCATGAGACTCAAGCGCGATGTGCCGATCCAGTTGATTGCACCCAGGACTTACGATCCATCTCAGAGAAGGCGACGGAGGAAAAACAAGGAAGAACTCCGCCGACTGCAAGACGATGCCACAATTGCGTGGAATTTCTTTGGTGCGCTCTACTACAAGGCTGGCGGGGCCCCGTGGCGAATGATCCGAGAGTGGGCGGATCTATCGACGTGCTTTATCGGAGTTAGCTTCTATCAGACGCTGGATCGCCGAAGCCTGCTTACCAGTGTTGCTCAGGTTTTTAACGAACGCGGCGATGGCCTAATTGTCCGCGGGGGTCAGGTTCAGCTCGACAAAGTGGACCGTCAACCACGCCTCTCTGGCGAAGATGCGCGGAGGTTGCTGGAAAACGCTCTTATGGCGTACCGCAAGGAACATGGCCAATTCCCAGCGCGTATTGTCCTTCACAAGACGTCGAGTCATTCATCGGCGGAGATCGAAGGATTCAGAGAGGCAGCGGGCGCAGCACACGTCGATCATGTTGATCTGGTGAGCATCAGCTCAACGAGCGGCGTGCGCCTCCTCCGACAAGGTACATACCCGCCACTACGTGGCACTCTGCTCTCGCTGGACGCGGAACACCACATGCTCTACTCGCGTGGCAGCGTTGATTTTTTCGCAACCTATCCCGGGATGTACGTGCCGGTTCCGCTCCTTGTCCGCTGTGACGCAGTTGAGCAGACGCCGAAGGCTCTTGCGAGAGAGATGCTGGCTTTGAGTAAGATGAACTGGAATAAGACTCAGTTCGATGGGCGCGAGCCTATCACTCTGGAGGCTGCGCGGCGTGTTGGGGGCATTTTGAAGTACCTCGAAGCGGACGACCCCGTCGCGACGAGTTATCGATCGTATATGTAGTTCGCTGCTTTTCACTGCGCACATTCCGCGCGCTGAGCCGGCACATAGCGGAACACGTCAGCACGCGGCGCGTCGTCTCCAGTTCCAGCCCTCCAACTCCAGGGGATCCACGCCCGGCGCGCGCTGTATGCGAGTGGGTCTTCACACGTCCTTTGGCGTCGTCCTGAAGGGCCCACCGGGCAAGACGAGGTGGACGTAAGAGGCGCATCAAGTATCAAGGCGACGCGATATGACTCAGAATGACACACTTGTCAGACAAGTCGAACAGGCCGGCCTGTTCACGCCTACGGGCCTCACGGCACAATTGGGGCCAAGGAGGCAGACATGGCCAACGCCAGTTGCGAACACGAGTGCCGCTCCGCCCGCTTGGGCTGTCGCGGAGATGACGACCATGAATCGCTGTTGACGCACCCAGGCGGACCTACCGCCGTTGACAAGCGCGAACCTTCCTCGGTAGCCTTTCTCGGTTACCCCGTCCACACAGCGTCCGGTGTCTGTCGGGCGCAGCAGGTTGGTAGTTGCCAGTGGACGCGACGTCTCCGACAGCATGGGATGACCTGGAGCTGAAGGTCAAAGAGGTTCCCGAGGGGGAGTACCTCTCGCTGCGGTTCCGCTTCGACCCGAAGGGCCCGCCACCGCACACCACCTGCCCCGCCCTGCCGCTCCGGCGCGACGAAGAGCTGGAGACCCAGGTAATCCGCCACCTGGAGCAGCACCGCGCGCCACCTGGCGCGTGGGAGCTGCGCCTGTGCGTCAACAACACGTTCCTCGTCCAGCGTCTGGTGCGCGTCGCGTTTCCGCCACCGCCGCAGGCGAGCGCCGAGCCTGTGGCCATCCCTCCCGGGCCCGGGGGTGTCACGCTCACCGGCCCGCTCACGGGCGATGAACTGCTCAGGCGCGTTCTCCAGCACATCGAAGACGCGGAGCAACTCAAGATGGCGCTGGGCCTTGTTCCCGAGGAGGACGAGGAGGAGGCGGCGGCGGCGAGCGCTCCGCCACCGGAGCCGCTCTGGCTTCAGGCGGTGAGGTCCGAGAAAGCCGAACTGCTCTTCGCGAAGTTGGGCACCTTCCTGGATGGCTGGCTCGACGCGAAGCTGGAAGAACAGCGCGCCAAGACCTCGGTTGCGCGAGCGCGGGCGGAGCAGATGGGAGCGACGCCGCCCCCACTGCGCGAGGGCCCGCCGACGGTGCGCCTCCACTCCATCAATGGTGAGCTCGTCCATGGTGAACCGCCTCCCAAGGTGGAGGACTGATGCGGTCTCCGGCCTCCGCGCGCGTCGTGCGGGAGCGCATGCGGCCCGGCCTCGGCCGTGCCCGCCCGAGCCATGCTGCAACCCCATCCAGCGCCAACGAAGCCGACGCCGGCAGCGAACTCCGCGACGAGAAGCTCGACCTCCGAGGGCGCGGCGCGGGGGTTCAGGTCTACGAGGGCGTCAAGCTCGACGTGCAGCTCACCGCCGATCTCCGCGAGGCGCTCCATGGCTGACCGGCGAGACCATGATCATGGCGGCCCTCATCCACACCGCCAGCGTCGCGATGAGCGCAGCGAAGAAGATCGCTTGGGGCTCCTGACCATCGAGGAGGTCTGCGCGGCGCTCCAGTGCAAGCGGACCAAGGTCTTCGAATACCTCGCCGCCGGGCAGTTGGAGCGCCGCAGGTTCGGGCGCTCGACTTGCGTCACCCGGACGTCGGTCGAGCTTCTGATCGCCGAGGGACTCGTGGTTGAGGCACCTGCTCGGCGGCGCCGGAGGGCTCCACGGGAGAAGCTCGCCGCAGCAGTGTTGGCGATCCCCCTGGAGTCGGATCGTCGGGATGAACCAGGCGGATCGGGAGCCTGATCATCGGTGGCACCTTGACGCCGCTGTAGAACCGCTTGCGCGTGGTGGCCTCGGTATGCCCCATGACGGCAGAGATCAACTCGCCCGGCGCGCCAGCGCGGCCTCGTGGGTAGACGACGTCCCCGGACTCCTCCGCCCAGGTTGCGAACGAGTGCCGCAGCTCGCCGGGGTTGAAGCCGTCGATCCCCAGGCGCGCGGCGGCCCGCTCGCAGGTCTGCGCCACGGTGTGATCGCGCGGGATCTTCCCCTTGGCCAAGCGCTCCGCGGCGGCGAACGCGGGCGCATCCAGGCTGACGATGTGCTCCCGCTGGGACTTGTGGATGAAGCGGGCGGTGCCCGCGATGCCCGAGTGGTCGTCCACCCGGCGGATCTCACTCCCCGGCAGGCGTTCAATCTCGGAATGGTGCATCCCGACCACGGCGCGGAGCCGCACCACGTCGCGCACGTCCTGACGCCACAGCACCGCATAGAGCCGCTCCACCAGATCCGCCGGGTACCCCTTGGGCCGGATCACCTTCTCCGGCCTGGGCGCTGGGACCTTCAGATCGCGCGCCGGGTCGTTCCCGCTGGTGAGGTGCCCCTCGGCGCGGAGCCAGCTACAGAACGACTTGATCGTGATGATGCGGAGCTTCCGCGCCGTGGGCCAGCCGCCGAGCGCCGAGCGGAGCACCCGCCCATCCAGACCGCGGAGGTCCCGCCCGGCCAGCTTCCCCGCCCACTGCGCGAGGTAGTTCCGCACGTCGTGGCGGTAGCGCTTCACACGGCCCTCCCGCTCCAGGTGCGCGAGGAACGCGGCGACCGTCACCTGGTCGCAGCGGACCGGGGCATCGTCCACCTGGGCGAGCGCCAGTTGGCGGCGGGTCCGGTAGGCGAGCGGGTTGCGGTCGAACAGCGCCAACTCCGCCAGCGCCTCCGTCTCCGACTTAGCCTCCAGCGCGAAGTCGTACCGGCGCCCGCCGTACCGGCGCTGGATGCACCAGATCTGCCGGCCCTGGACCTCCCGGATCCGACCGCCTGCCCACTTGCCGGTCCAATTCGAGCCCATCTAGCGCTCCACCTCGCCGCGGGCGCCGTCGAGCGAGGAGCGGCCAGTCTGCCGGAGATCCCGGGCTTCGACCGCGCTCAGCGCCACGCCGGGGAGGCACGTTGCGGGCGCGATCCCAGCCAACGACAAGGTAGGGGTAAGTGCTATAGTGCGTGCTGCGATGCGGCATGCTCGACGGTCCACGACTCCAGCTCCCCCGACGTCGGTACGGCGTCGGTACAGTGCGCGTCCGGGCACCGTTCGGGAGGTCGATTCAGAGGAGGATGGGAGTCAGACCCACTAGGATTCGTAAACTGTGGGTCGCCGGTTCAAATCCGGCCGGGGGCTCTTTCCTTCTCAGCCGACCTTCGATTCCACCGCGGCGATCCGCCGCTCGTGGTCGCGTAGCTTGTCGGCGATGGCCAGGATCATCTCGGCCATCCGGCGCACGTGCGACGTCATCTCCTCGTGGTGTCGCTTCTGCTCCTCGTAGTGACGGTCGATCTCGACCCCCATCCCCGTCACCTCGGTGTACAGCATGGCAATCAGGTCCATGCCCTGCTGCCCGTTGCCCTGCTTGTCGGCCATCGCCACCTCCCCCGCCGAATTCTGGAGTGAAAGTACCCTTCGACTCCGACATTGGGAAGACGGGTTGCCACGGTCAGGCCGGCGTGAACCCGACCGGCATCGCCTTGTGGCCGCGGATCACGAAGCCGCCGGCGTACTCGACGGGCTCGCGGGTGACGCGGAGGTCCGGCAGCCGGCGCAGCAGCGTCTGGAAGAGGACCTGGAGCTCGAGGCGCGCGAGCGGCGCTCCGATGCAGTAGTGGATCCCCAGGCCGAACGTCAGGTGCGGGTTCTCCGCCCGGGTGAGGTCCAACTCGTCCGGCCGGGAGAAGCGGCGCGGATCCCGGTTCCCGGAGGCGTAGAGCAGTGCGACCTCGGCGCCGCGCCGGAGTGACATGCCGTTGAAGTCGACGTCCTGGAGCACCCACCGCTCGAACATCGGCGCCGGGGTGTCGTAGCGCAGCAACTCCTCCACGGCCGCTTCGAAGAATGCGCGGTCGCCCGCATGCGCCGCCCGCACGGCGAGCGCCATCTGCGCCGGGTGGCGGTGGAGCGAGAGCATCCCGAGCGTGGTCCCGTTGACCGTGGCTTCGTGGCCGGCGTTGAGCAGGAGGATGCAGTTGGCCACCAGCTCCTCCGTGCTCAGCCGGTCTCCCTGCTCCTCCACCTGCACCAGGGCGGTGATCAGGTCGTTCCGCGGGTGCCGGCGGCGCTCCGCCGCGAGCCGCTCGATGTACCCGGAGAACTCCACCACCGCCTGGTTGGCGTCGCGCGCCTGGTCCTTGGTGTAGCCCAGCTCGTACAGCTTCACGATCCGCGCCGACCACGGGCGCAGCAGGTGCCGGTCCTCTTCCGGTATCCCGAGCAGCTCCGCGATCACGGCGACCGGGATGGGCTCCGCGAAGTCCCGGAGGAGGTCCATCTCCCCTCGGCCGCGCGCGCGGTCGATGAGCCCGTCGACGACGACCTGGATCGCCCCGCGGAGCCCCTCCACCCGCGCCGGGGTGAACGCCTGGTGCACGAGGCCGCGGAGGCGGGTGTGCTTCGGCGGCTCGTTGTCCAGCATGTGATGGCTCTGGAACGCGTCGAAGTCGCGCGTCCGCGGATCGGGCGGAGGCCAGCCGAGCTCGTCGCGCGAGAGCACGTGCAGGATGGAGCGCCCCAGGCGGCGGTCGCGCAGCAGCGCCGCGATGTCGTCGTACCGCGTGAAGAAGACCTTCTTCCAGACGGGGTCGTAGAAGGCTGGCAGACGCTCGCGCAGCTCCGCCAGCCGCGGGTACGGGTCGCGGACGAACGCCGGATCGTTCAGGTCGAGGTGGAGCTCCTCCATCGCCCCGGTGGCATACCAGTCACGCGCCGGTGATCACAGGAAGGCGCCGAGCAGCCCGGAGATGGTGGAGACCGCCGCGCCCACCTGGCTGACCACCGGGACATTGGTGGCCGCGGCGATGGAGCCGAGCGCGGTGATGCCGGCCGCCGCCTTCTTCCCGGTGCTGGCGTTCTGGTCGTTGAACGTGCTGTACGCGTTGGCGACGTCCAGCCCGGCGATGGCGATGTTCGCCGCGGGGGCGAAGCGGCCCGCCGCCTTGGCGAGCGCGCCGCCGGCGCCCGACTTCACGGCCGCGCGAGCCGCGTTGGCGGCCGCCTTGCTCCCCTCTTCGGCGAGCGCCCTCGTCGCGCCGCGGACCGCCTGCCGGGATCCGCCCTCCAGCGCCCGCTGCGCCGCCACCTTCGCGACCGTCTCGGCGGTGGCCTCCGCCGCCTTCGGCGCGGCCGCCTTGAACGCATCCTTGGCCGCCTCGCGCACCGCCTGGTAGCGCGCGACGTTCCCCGCCGCGGTCAGCCCGTCCTTGGCGCCGGAGGTCGCCGTCTTGGCGGCCGACGCCGTCGAGCCGATCGCCTTGTCGACGTTCTCCTTGGTGGGATTGGCGACCGCCTTGCTGACGTCGTCCTTCGCCTTCGCCACCGCGCCCGGCAGCTGCGCCGCGTTGGCGACGGCGCCCACCACGCCGGCATTGCGCGTCAGCGGGTTGTTCGCGCCCTTGACGACGTCGGTCGTGGGGCCGAACTTCAGGGGCCCGATCGCGCGCTGGCCGTTGGTGACGACCTTCTGGCTCTCGTTGGTGAGGGTGGCCGCGGTCTTCACGGCCTTCGCGCCCTTGGTGAGGTCCTTGTTCAGCTCGTCGAGGGTGCCCTTCTCGCCGGCGTCCTTGGCGGGATCCGGCTTCGCGGGATCCTGAGCCGGCGGATCGGCGGCGGGCTTGGCCTCGGCTTCAGGCTTGGCCTCCGCCTCGGGCTTGGGAGCGTCGGCCTCGGGCTTCGACTCCGCCTCAGGCTTGGCCTCGCCCGCGGGCTCATCCTTGGCGAACGCGTCAGGCCCGTTCGGGAAGCCCTCATCGGTGGCGTCCGCTGACGGGCCCTTGGCGAACGCGTCGAGCCCGTTCGGGAAGCCCGCGTCGGACGAACCCTCCGGCGAGCCGAGCGCCGCGCTCGCGCTCGACGGGTCGCCCGACTCGAAGACGTCCTCCGGAAGTGAGGTCTCCCCGGCGTCCGACGATTCGCCGGACTCCGGCGCTGACGCTACGTCTTCCGAGGAATCGACTTCAGGCGCTTCGGAAACATCGGAGGAAAACGACGGACTGGACGGTGCCCCAGACACCGACTCCATGGCAAAGCTCTCGATTTCGCCCCGTCGAGCTCTCCAGTTCTCGCAGAGTCCCCGGAGCGCAGAGCAAACCCCGTTCCGCCCCGAGGCTTTCAGCTCCGATGTCGTGAAAACACCCCTTTGACGCGACCGAGGGAGCGCCGGCGTGTCCCGAGGAGCGCGCGTCCGCACTCCACCTGTTCGAGATCAGGGCAGGTCCTGGAGCCTTGGTGCGCTGCGGTCGCCGCACCTACGATGCGCTTTCTCTCATGACGGGTCACTACCGGGTCTTCATCTCCAGCACGTACCTCGACAACGTGAAGCGGCGCGAGGTGGTCGTGGAGGCCGTCGAGCGGGCAGGGCCCATGACCGCCGTGTGCATGGAGCGGTTCACTGCGAATGACCGGCCGACGGTGGAGGTGTGCCGGAGCCGCGCGGCGGAATGCGACGTGTTCGTGGGGATCGTGGCGCACCGGTACGGCTGGGAGCCGGAGGGGCAGGCCACGGGGGAGGGGAAGTCCATCTCCTGGCTGGAATACGAAGCCGCCCGTGAAGCAGGGCGGCCTTGCCTGATGTTCGAGATCGATCCCGCGGTACCCTTCACCTTGGCCGATCTCGACGCCGAGCCTGGGAGATGGGCCAAGGCCGAGAAGCTGGCCCGGTTCAAGGCGCTCTACGCAGGACACCAGCTTCCAGGCATCTTCAACGAAGGCAACCTGGGCCTGATGGTGCACCAGGCCTTACTCGAGTGGCGAGAGCGCTGTGAGGGTAAGCCGGTCTTGCCGCCGACTCCCCGCCTGGAGACAGAGCTCAAGCGATATGGAGAGGAGGCGCTCAAGGCGCACGGGACCCTGCTGCTGAGCGGGTTCAAGACGAAGCTGCGCGTACCAATCGACCTGGAGGAGCTCTACATCCCACTCCGGGCGACGAGCGACCTGCGCGGCCACGGCACGGCCGCCTTCGCCGATGCGAGACACGCGAAGGAGGAGTTGCAGAAGGAGGGCCGCGCGCCGGAGGTGTCCCTGCTGGACGCGTTTCGCCTCGCGGCGAAAGTGAAGCGTGGCGGTCTGGTCATCCTGGGAGAACCCGGCTCCGGAAAAACGACCCACCTGAAGCAACTGCTGATCTGTTCCCTGAAGGAGGGCTCGGAGAAGCTGGGGCTGCGCGCTGGGATGGTGCCCGTGCTCTTGCCCCTGCGGGGGTTGGACGATCCGGAACGAGAGACGGTAGGCCACTTCATCGAGCGGCACCTCAATGAGCAGCTCGGGCTCTCCAGCCATTTCGGAAAGAAATTACTGGAGCGGGGAAACCTGCTGCTGCTGTTCGACGGCCTGGACGAGGTGGCGAACCCGGAGCGGCGGGAGAAGGTGGCGCGGTGGGTGGAGCGGGTGCTGACGGCGCATTCGAACTGCTGGCCGGTCGTGACGTGTCGCTTCGCCGGCTACGGGGAGCAGGGGACCGGCCGGTCCGAGGTGCGGCTCAACTCCAAGTTCCTGGAGCTTCACATCCAACCGCTGAGGGAAGGGCAGACGGAGGACTTCGTACGGAAGTGGTACGGGCTGGTCGAGTGCGGACTGGATCCCGACTCCGAATCGGCCTCACGGCTCGCGGAGAAACGGGCCGGCGAGCTGATCGCCACCCTGAGGTCCCACGACCTGCGAACGGCGCGGGTGGCGGAGATGACCGGAAATCCGTTGCTGCTGGCGAACCTGTGCCTGGTGCACCGGGATCATGGACGGCTGCCGAAGGATCGGAGGCGGTTGTACGACGAGTGCGTCGACGTGTTGCTGGAGCGGTGGCGGGAGAGACAGGGGCCGCTGGCCAGCGTGGAGGTGGATCAGGCGAAGAGGGCCCTTCAGCCAATCGCCGAGTGGCTGCACCAGGAGAAGGGGCGGACGCGGG
This sequence comes from Myxococcaceae bacterium, assembly GCA_035637895.1. Lineage (GTDB taxonomy): Bacteria > Myxococcota > Myxococcia > Myxococcales > Myxococcaceae > DASRBA01. The sequence goes on along the minus strand of DASRBA010000113.1, from coordinate 29,021 downwards.
CCAGCGGAGCGGAGTTGGAGCCGGTCCTGGAGCCCGTGCTCAAGCTGGTGCGATGGAAGGCCGGAGGCGCGAAGGAGTTCCTGGGCACGGTGCGGGACGAGAGCGGATTGCTGACCGGCTGGGGTTCGGACCAGTTCGGGTTCATGCACCTCGGCTTCCAGGAGTATCTGGCGGCGAGCGAGATGCGGAGGCGAGCCGCGGAGGCGGGCGAGAAACAGGGAGCCGTGCTCGAAAGCCTGGCCCGCTCCTACGGCGAGAGCTGGTGGCAAGAGGTGCTGCTGCTGTTCGTGGCGATGAGCAACCCGTCGATGTTCGGGCCGCTGATGCGCGAGGTGGTGAAGCAACCCTCCTTCGCGGGGCATCGCGACCTCCTGGGATTGCTCCTGGAGGAGGCGGCGGAGAGGGACGCAGAGCCGTTCGTGGAGCTCTTGCGCCAGAAGGAGGAGAACAATCTGAGCTTGTGGGGCCGGCAGCGGGCGGCGCTTGAGGCGCTGGAGCGTATCGGGGGGCGGGAGGAGTTGGAGAAGGAGCTGGCAGGGACGCTCCAGAGCCAATTCCAGGATTGGCTGGTCCGCGCGGGTGGAGCGCCGGCCATCGTCACTGAGAAGGGCGGAGTGGAGCTCATGCTCATTCCAGGCGGCGAGTTCCTGATGGGGTCTCTGCCAGGCGAGAGCGATTCACTGATCGTCGAGAAACCGCAGCGGCGGGTGACCGTGTCACCGTTCTTGTTGAGCAGGTATCCGGTGACGAACGAGCAATACGGCCGCTATTTGAAAGAGAACCCGCACATCAAGGCTCCCAGGCACTGGGGCGACCGGAGGTTCAATCAGGCGCGGCAACCCGTGGTGGGGGTGACGTGGGACGAGGCGATGGCGTATGCGGCCTGGGACGCGGCGAAGCTGCCCACGGAGGCGGAATGGGAGTACGCGTGTCGAGCCGGGACGACGGCGGAGCGGTACGAGGCGGACCTCGACGCCATTGCCTGGCACGGGGGAAACAGCGGTTTCAGGCTTCATCCCGTTGGCCAGAAGAGGCCCAATGCCTGGGGCCTGCACGAGATGCTCGGAAGCGTCAACGAGTGGTGCAGCGACGAGAGGGGACACTCCGTGCAGCACCTGCTCGCGCCCGACCCCGCGGGACTTGATCCGATGCCGTTCCGGGCGATCAGGGGAGGGGGCTGGCACAGCTTCGCCAGGGACTGCCGCGCGGCGGCCGGGAGAGCGACCTCTCCCGACTTCACCGACGTCGCCCTGGGCTTCCGGATCGCCCGAGATACTGCTCGCTAGCGCCGGATCCGGGAGCACCCGACCGAGGGACGGTCCCAGTTCATCCAGGTCCCCCCCGGGGTATCGGAGGTGAAGCTGGACCTGGTCCTCAGGGCGGGACGCCACCCGCCGGGTTCCAGACCCAGGTGCTCATGGGAGCGATCCGGCCCGGTTCTCCGGCGCAGAGCCCGGGGCGTACCGCGTCTGCGCGACGCGGATCCCCGCGGGCGCCGACGCAGGCGCGATACCGGGGGGGACGAAGATGAGCTGCGTGTACACCGCCGTCGCCCAGGGCCCGACCGTGCAAGAGACGAGCGTGCTCGTGCCTGGCTCCAGGCGGGGGCGGCGCACGTGATGGACCTGCTCGAGCACCCAAGGCAGGAATCCGTGATCCGCGCCTTCTCGCCGCGCTTCCTGGGGAAGCTGCCGCCGATGGCGCCGGCGGCGCTGGCCCAGCACATCCACGGGAAGGTCGGGTCGTGCGGCGCCGCGCATCCGCAGTCGATCGAGGGAGAGGCGCCGCACCAGCTCACGTTGCTGAACCTCCACCCCGCGCAGGAGTGACGTCCGCCGAGTAGGGAAGGGTGCGACGGCGAGCACGTCCGCCTGCACAGCGTGAGCACGATCCGGTACAAGGGCGCCGCCTGGCCTGCCTGGAAATCCCCAGGCGCCGGGCGGCTGTTCGTGATCCGAATGAGGGCACGCAGCGTGCACAACCGACCCCGCGAAGCACAGGAGCCTGCGTGCGACTCCAGACGTTGAACGGACTTCCCAAGCCACTGCCACCGCTCATCGTCGGCACCGCCAGCATGGGCAGCCCCTTGCCCGGGCCGTTCGCGAAGAAGGCGCAGCAGGACGCGCTCCGCCACCTGGACGCCCTGCTGGAGCTCGGCTGCACCGCGTTCGACACGGCGGCCATGTACATGGCGGGCGGCACCGAGCGCGCGCTGGGCGAGTGGCTCCGCACCCGGCGCGTCGCGGACCGGGTCACCATCATCAGCAAGGGCGCCCACCCCAACCTCGTCCTCGGCACCAGCCGGATGAACCGCAAGGCGATCGCCGACGACCTCCACGGGTCGCTGCAGCGGATGGGGCTGGAGCGGATCGACCTCTACCTCCTCCACCGCGACGACGAACGCGTGCCGGTGGAGACCATCGTCGACGTGCTGGCCGGCTTCCAGCGCGAAGGGAAGATCGCCGCCTACGGCATGTCGAACTGGACCGTCGCGCGCCTGCAGGCGGCGATGGACGCGGCGAACGCGCGCGGGTTCCCGGCCCTCGCGGCGAACAGCCCCCACCACTCCCTCTTCGACTGGACCGGCCCGCCGTGGGCCGGCTGCGTGAGCGCCGCGGGACCCGCCGGGGCGCCGATGCGCGCCTTCCACCAGCGCACCCAGCTGCCGCTGCTGGCGTGGTCTCCGCTCGGGCGCGGCTTCCTCTCGCCGAAGGTGACGCCCGGGATGAAGCCCGGCCCGCTGCAGATCGAGGCGAGGACGTGCATCCGCACCTACGGGACGGACGCCAACTTCGCCCGCCGCGACCGGCTCTCCGCGCTCGCCGGGCAGCGCGGGGTGAAGCCGGCGCAGCTGGCGCTGGCGTACGTGCTGCAGCAGCCGTTCCCGTCCTTCGCCATCGTCGCCGCCAGCACGACCGAGAAGATGAAGCAGAACCTGGAGGCCGCGGAGCTCCAGCTCACCGAGGCCGACCGACTCTTCCTCGAGTCCGGCCAACCCCCCGCCCCCTCACGAGAGGTCGATCATGGAAGTCATCTCCAAGCCTGAGCCGTACGACGCCATCGTCGTCGGATCCGGAGCGACGGGCGGCGTGGCCGCCTGGCGGCTCACCGAGGGCGGGCTGCGCGTGCTGGTGCTGGAGGCCGGCCCGGCGCTCAAGGGCGGGCACAGCACCTACGGTTCGCAGGGCACCAACATGATGAGGCAGGTGTTCCGGCACTTCTTCTCCGACCGCCAGCGCGTGCAGGAGACGCACCCCGGCTACTGGGAGTCGAACCCGGACCTGTTCGTCGACGACAAGGACAACCCCTACACCCATCCCAAGGACCAGCCGTACCACTGGATCCGCGGGCGCCACGTCGGCGGGCGCTCGCACACCTGGGGCGGGGTGTGCCTCCGCTTCTCCAACTACGAGCTGAAGTCCTCCAGCCGCGACGGCTGGGGCGAGGACTGGCCCATCAGCACCGAGGACCTCTCGCCGCACTACGAGGGGCTGGAGCGCTTCTTCGCCGTGCACGGCTCCCGCGAGGGGCTGGAGCAGCTCCCGGACGGCGCGTTCGTGGAGGCGCGTCCGCTCACCTCCGGCGAGCAGGTGATGAAGAAGGTGGTGGAGGAGAAGTTCGGCCGCCGGATGTTCATCTCCCGCGGCATCCGCGCGCGCCGCCACCACGAGAAGGGCGAGAAGTTCACCAAGCTGTCCTCGCCCGGCACCACGCTGGCCGCGGCCAACGCCACCGGCCGGCTCACGCTGCAGACGGACGCGGTGGTCTCGCGGGTGCTGGTGGATCCGAACACGGGGATGGCCAGCGGCGTGGAGTACGTGGACCGCGAGAGCGGCGAGCGCCGAGAGGCCCGCGCGAAGCTGGTGTTCCTCTGCGCCTCCACCATCGAGAGCGTCCGCATCCTGATGAGCAGCAAGGATGCCAATCACCCCGAGGGCCTGGGCGGCGCCTCGGGCGTGCTGGGGCGCGGGTTGATGGACCACATCAGCAGCAACAACTGGTTCTTCATGCCCGACGTCCCGGACGAGCCGGGTCACGAGCTGTTGGGCAGCGACAGCATCCTCATCCCGCGCTGGGTGAACGTGGGCAGCGACAAGCAGCCGTTCATGCGCGGCTTCGGGATGTGGGGCGGCATCCAGCGGATGCCCATCCCCGGGTTCCTGCGGCGCAAGCGCGGCATCGCGCTGGGCTTCCTGTGCGCGATGGGCGAAGCGCTCCCGAACCCGGACAGCCGCCTCGTCCTCGACGAGAACGTGAAGGACCGCTGGGGCCTACCGGTGCCGCACCTGGCCTGCCGCTGGATGGAGAACGACCTGGCGGTGGCCAAGGCCGGGCGCGAGGCGGCGATCGAGATGATCACCGCCGCCGGCGGCGTGATGGCGACGCTGCCGGACCTGCTCCACACCCCGCTGATCGGCGAGTTCATGAAGGGCCTGGACGACCTCTCCAACCGGTCCCCGCCCGGGCTGTTCGTCCACGAGGTGGGCGGGGCGCGGATGGGCAGCAACCCGAAGAGCTCGGTGGTGGATCCGCACTGCCGCGTGTGGGACGCGCCCAACGTCTACGTCACCGACGGCGCGTGCTGGGTCAGCTCCGGCTGGCAGAACCCCACCCTCACCGAGATGGCGATCACCGCGCGCGCCGCCGCCCACGCGGTGGCGACCCTCAGGGGCGAGGAGCCCGCGAAGGTCGTCGCCGCGTAGCGCTCGATCACGACGTGGACACCGCGGGGGGCCGGCGGCGCCCCGGGCGGCGAAGGTCGCCGCCGCGGAGCGATCGATCACAGCTCGGCGAACCGCCGGCGGATCTCCTCCACCAGCGGCGGCAGCTCGGGCGCGTGGGCGATGTCCGGGTGCCACGCCAGCCCGCGCGCGACCAGGTCGTAGGTCGCCTGGATGCGCGCGCCCTCGACGGGCCGGCCGCTCGCGTCGCGGTCGCGCCCGAGCAGCCACAGCTCGTCCGCCACCTCGATCGCCGCCCGGATGTCGTGGGTGATCACCACGATGGTGTTCAGCTCGTGCTCGTTGGCCACCTCGGTGATCACCCGGCACACCTCCGACTGCGCGAGCGGGTCCAGCCCGGAGAACGGCTCGTCCATCAGCAGGTAGTGGTCGCTGCACAGCAGCTGCTGCGCGATCGCCACCCGCTGCCGCTGGCCTCCCGACAGCTGCGCCGGGTACAGCCCCTCCTTCTCCCGCAGCCCGAACCGGCCGAGGAGCGCGCGCGCCTTCGCCTTCGCCGCCGCGCTGGAGAGCCCCGCCTGCCGCCCCGCGACGCAGAGGTTCCCCAGGACGGTGCGGTGCTCGAAGAGCGCGCAGTCCTGCGCCACCACGCCCACCAGGCCCGGCCGGACCGGCACCTGCTCAGGCGTGAGCCGCACCTCGCCCGCCGTCGGCGCGTTGAGGCCGGCGAGGATGCGGAGCAGCTGCGTCTTCCCCATCCCGCTCGGCCCCAGCAGCGCCACCACCTGCCCGGTGATCTTCCCCGGCCGCACCAGGTCGCGGATCTCCAGCGAGACGTCGCGGAGGATCCGGCGGCCGCCCAGGTCGAGCGATACGCCGTCCGCTCGAAGCAGCACGTCCGTCCGTTGCGCGATCATGACGTCCTCCCCAGGTTCGTGTACGGGCACACCCACCGCCGCAGCGCCCCCAGCGCGCGGTCCTGCAGGAACCCCACCGCCAGGATGCAGAGCTGGATGGCCATCACCTCGTCCAGCCGGAGGTGCTTGTTCCGGTCCAGCAGCATCGCCCCCGCGCCGCCCTCGGCCCGCGTCAACCCCTCCACCATGGTGAGCAGCGTCCAGCCCACCGCGGCGTTCTGCCGCAACAGCTCCAGCGCGCGGTCCGCCGTCCCCAGCACCACCACCTCCCACACCACGCGCCACTCGCCCATCCGCACCGTGCGCGCGTGGTCGAACGCGCGCGCCGGGATGGCCTGGAGCTCCGCCACCATCGAGGTGACGAAGAACACCGTCATCCCGAACACCAGCAGCGCCACGCGAAGGGCGTGCCCGCCGCTGAAGAGCAGGGTGAAGCCGAACGTCAGCCCCACCAGCCCCAGGAACCGGCCCGTCGTCACGGCGGCCACCGCCGGGCGGAAGAGCGGCAGCACGGTGGCGTAGGCGAACAGCAGCCCCAGCACCGCCGTGATCGCCAGCGCCTCCAGGCTGGTGGCGATGCTGGTCAGCAGCGCCGCGCCCAGGCCCGCCTCCGCCCACAGCTGGCCCACCGCGCGCGCCACCTCCGCGGGGCGGGGGAGCACGCCCAGCGACGCGCTCCCCCACACCCACAGCGCCAGCGCCCCCTGCGTCGCCGCGAGCAACGCCAGCGCGCGCGAGGAGACCCGCCGGTTCGGCATCACGACCTGCGCACCCTGCACGAACACGGCGGTCTCCTTCGCGTCACTTCGAGTCACTGCCTGACTGCGCTCACCTCGTCACGCCGGGCGCGATCTCCACGCGTGAGATGGGCGGGCGCCCAGTGCGCCCGCCCACCCCGTGCTCACCTCGTCATGCCGAGCACGATCTCCACCCGCCGGTTCTGCGCCCGGCCGGAGGCGCTGGCGTTGGACGCCACGGGCTGCTCCTGCCCGTGGGCGAAGACGCGGACTCGCCCCTCGGGGAAGTTGGCGGGAGACCTCGACTCCAGCCAGCGCTTCACCGCGAACGCCCGCTCCTCGGACAGCGCCCAGTTCGCCCGCGGGTCACCCGTGCTGTCGGTGTGCCCGTGGATCTCCACCGCGGTGCCGCCGGCGATCACCAGCTGCTGGAACAGCTCGTCCAGCTCCGCCGGGGCCCCGCGGCCGAACGTCGCCGCGCCCGGCGCGAAGCTGATGTTCCACCCGCCGCGGCTGATCTCCTGCCGCAGCGGCGCGGTCGACGAGAACGTGGGCTGGTCGGCCGCGGTCCGTACGCCGCTCCGCCGCGCCACGTTCACCAGATAGGACGTGTCCAGCACCTCCTCCACCGGGGCGAACCGCGGGACCAGCTCCGGGTACTGCGCGACGACGATCCGCCCGAACACCGTGTAGGTGGCCGCGAACAGGTTCGTCGCCCCCGGCGCCAGCTCGGTCACCCCGAACAGCTGGAGGTCGTCCGCCACGTTGTTCACCCGCGACCCGCCCAGGTCCACCATCAGGCCCTGCGCGTCGCGCTCGGTGACGCCGGCGAAGTAGCGCGCCCAGTACTCGGGCGTCTCCTCGCCGTACACCTGCGCGCTCACCTCGGCCCCGCGCCGGAGCGCCGCCGCGCTGGAGCGGACCTGGTCGCCGCCTTCCAGCATCGCGGCGATCAGCCCCTCCACGGTCTCCCGGTGGCCGCGCATCCAGCGGTCCACGCCGATCAGCACCTGCGGCATCTGGCCGCGGTACTCCCGGGTGGAGGCGATGGACACCAGCCCGCCGCGCTTCTGCGCGACCATGACGTCGCCGGGCGTCCAGGTGACCACGCCGTCCACGCAGACGCGCCTGGTCTCGCCGGTGCGATGGCCCTTGCGGACCACCGGGCGGTCCTCGCACGCGCCGGCGACGTAGGCCTGGGCGGCCTCGACGTAGCCGGGCGTGGCCAGCCAGTTGAGGCACTCCGGGTCGTAGGTGTGCTCGTCCGGGTTGTTGCAGAGCCGGTTCTCGCCCAGCCACTTCTGGGCGATGTTCCAGTCGCCGTCGCGCAAGACGCCGGCCACCAGCCCGCCGCGGGACGCAGCGGGGCTCTGCCGCCAGGACGGCGGGCCCATGAACTTGTCCTCACCCCAGGAGTAGCCCGCGCTGGCCACCACCTTGGCCCGGTATTCGGGGCCCAGGCGGAGCAGGACGGCGTTCAGCTCCTGCAGGAACGTGGCGCTCCCGTCGCCCATGATCGCGACGAAGTGCGCGCCCTGGGACGGGTTGTCCTGGCCGGCCTTCAGCGCGGTGGCGAAGGCGGCGAGGTCCTCCCGCATCTTGGTCGGGTCGTCCTGGCGGAGGAGGCGGAGGTTCACCCCGCGATCGCACATCAGGCTCCCGGTGGTGGAGCGCGGCCCTCCCGCCGCGTAGAGCAGGCCCATCTGCGAGTTCCACGCCCACAGCTCCAGGCGCACCTCGGGCAGCTTCTCGCAGCCCGCGGCCGTGCCCGGCAGCGCGCGCGAGGTGACGGGGGTGGGAGCGCCCTGGGGCGCGGCCGAAGGGATCTCGGCCAGCTCGGGCACCATCGAGCCCTGGCGCTTCTCGCCCGGGAACAGCCGGCCGGTGAGGCCGGGGGAGAGCCGGTTCGCGGCGAGCGCGGTGAGTCCGACGATCGCCGCCGCGATGAACGTCTTCGCGAAGGGGGTCAGTCTGGTTTCCATGGCGTCCTCCTTGTGTTGCGAGTCGGAGGGAGGCGGATTGCAGGGGAGGGGCCACGGCCAGGTGCCCGAGGTCACTGGGTTCCGCGCGCGGACTAGGCGTAACGAATTACTTCAACCTATGATTCGATTACGGGAGGGGACCACATGGGCATGGCTTCGTTGCTGCTCGCGCTGCTGGGGACAGCGCCCCCGCAGGTAGACAGGGTGCAGGTGATCTCCGGCGCCTTCACCTGCTTCGCCAGCAAGCGCTGCCAGCAGGTGTCGGAGACCACGGCGGGAGTGCTGCACTGGCCCGGGCTGATCTACTCGCGCGCTCCGCCGAAGTGGGGCGACCGCCCGTTCGTGGACTGCTCCGGGGCGGACACCTTCGTCCTGCAGGAGTCGCTGGCGACCGGCGCCCTGTGGGCGACCGGAGATCAGGCGGAGCTGCAGGCGAAGCCGATGGAGACGCTCTTCGACGACCAGAAGATCCGGGCGGCGTTCCGGGCGGCCTTCGGCTGGTCGCTCCCGGCGGACCCGGAGTCGCTCGGGCCCAGCGCGATGCCGAAGTACGACGCGAGGCAGCTCAAGCAGCTCCTCGAGCGGCTCTGGGTCAAGCCGGCGGACCAGGTCGGCGCCTTCACCGCGCAGCAACTCTACGACCTCGCGCTCAGGAAGCGCCTCGAGCGGATCGCGCGCGACGTGGCGTTCATCAACGCCAACGTCCCCAAGGCGAAGCTCGCCAAGCTGCTCAAGGACTACAAGGCCGCCATCCAGGAGCAGGGCGGCGGGTTCAGCGGCCCCCGGCACCTCCAGCTGGTGGCGGCCGAGGTGCTGCCGCAGGATCAGGAGCCGGCGTCGGCGCGCAACGGGCAGACGCTGGGGCTCATCCTCCGGCGGATGAACGACGGCAGCTGGCCCACCGTGGTGGCGCTGCTGAAGAAGATCCTCGCGGAGTACGACCCGGAGCTGTTCAAGGAGGTCGGGGCGAAGCTGTGAAGCGCCGGACCTCGAGCGCGCCGCCGGACAGCGTGCCGGTGATCCGGACGCGCAGCGGTTTCTGGGCGGCGGCGGACTTCAGGCGCTCGTAGGCGTCGCGCTCCTCGTCGGAGATCGGCGGGGCGCGCTGCGCGCGGAACGACCACTCCACCCGGTGCGCCAGCGGGAGGAGGCGGAGGCGCTCGCCGGTGACGTCGAGGCGGAGCTCTTCCCCGCTCACCACGCCCACCGCCTCCACCTCGATTCCCCGGAGCGAGAATTGATCGCCGGCGCTCTTCAGGGCGCGCTCGATGGCGGCGACGTCCGGCAGCCGCCCGCCGCGCGGGACCGCCCGGCACGTCCAGGTGTCCGGGTCAGGCTGGGGGCAGATGTCCGTGACGCCGTCCAGGCGCACCAGGGCCGCGTGGACCGCGGGCCATCAGGCGGTCAGGCCGTACGGACACGAGGTGTGGACGCCGAGGGTGATGGACTCGACCTGGGCCCACACCGGAACAGCGATCAGGAATGAACACACCGCCAAAGCCGCTCGCATCGCGACACGATACAGGGTATCCGGGCGCGTGGAGGGGGAGACCCATGAGAGCTTCGATCGTCGCGGGCGCGGCGGCCGCCGTCCTGCTGGCCGGCTGTCCGCCCATTGGCAACGTCATCACCCAGCGGGTGAACAACTACCGGAACGGAGCGTACCTGCTGGAGGACGCGCTCAACCCGGGCAACGTCCACACCGGGAGCTTCGGGCGCCTCTACGAGCGGAAGGTGGACGGGCAGCAGCTCGCCAACCCGCTGCTGGTGAAGGGCGTCACGGTGGGCGGCGCGTCGAAGACGCTGTTCTTCGTCGCCACGGCGAAGAACTGCCTCTACGCGTTCGACCTCAACGACCACGGGGCGGACCTGCCGCTCTCCCCGGCCCCGGCGGACCACTGCCACACCTCCGGCAAGGCGATCTGGTACAGCGACCTCGGCAACACGTCGGACGCGGCCATCTGCGGCGAGACCTTTCCGCCGCGCGTGGGCATCACCAGCACGCCGGCGATCGATGACGTCAACGGGTTCATGTACGTCACCAGTTATCACAACGATGTCCGCAAACATTTCATGTACAAGATCAACATCGCCACCGGCGCCACGGTGGCGAGCCGGGAGATGACCGGCAGCGCGTCGGGCAAGACGTTCAACCCGATCTGCCACCGGCAGCGGCCGGGCCTGCTGCTCCAGGGCGGCGTGGTGTACGCGGGCTTCGGGACGTTCACCTGCGACCAATGGTGCCCGGCCGATGAGCCGTACCGCGGCTGGGTGCTGGGCTTCAACGCGACCGACCTCACCCCGGCCGGCGCGTACACCACCGCGCCCACCGGCGGGGGGGCGGGGATCTGGCAGGCGGGCTCGGGGCTGATCGGCGACGGCAGCGCCGTCTACTTCCTCACTGGCAACGAGACCGAACCGGCGTTGGGCGACAGCTTCGTGAAGATCGTCCCCGGCGGCCCGTCCGGCTTGATGGAGGCGGGGCACTTCACGCCGTCCAACCACCACCGGCTGACCTGCGGCGACACCGACCTGGGCGCCGGCGCCGCCACGTACATCCCGGACGGAGGGAAGATCCTCGGCGGAGGCAAGGAGGGGAAGCTGTACCTGGTGAATTCGACCATGCCGGGCACGGCGGAGCAGGAGTGGCAGGCGTTCTTCAACACCTGGCACGACAACCCGGCCAACCCTCATTGCGTCCTGCAGCCCGCGTGCCTGGGCACCCCGGACAACATCTTCGCCAAGCTGCCGGCGAACGGCTGCTTCGTGCCGCACGACAACTACCAGGACTCGGAGCAGTGGAGCCCCAACATCCACAGCGCGCCGATCTACTGGAAGAGCTCCTCTTCGCCGGACTGGGGGTTCACGTACCTGATGCCGGAGAAGGAGCACCTCAAGCTGTACCGGTACAACCTCACCACGCAGCAGATGGAGACCACGCCGTTCAAGACCACCACCGAGCGCAACCCGGACGGCATGCCGGGCGCCGCGCTTTCCCTCTCGGCGTCACTGAACACCAACGGGATCGTCTGGGCGAACATCCCCAACGGCGACGGGCAGTGGGTCAGCGTGCCGGGCCACCTGGTGGCGTACGACGCGGAGTCGCTGAATGAGCTGTACCGCGACGACGACCCGGTGGCCTTCGCCAAGTTCAACCCGCCGGTGGCCGCCGCCGGCCACGTCATCCGCGCCACCTTCGCGGACCGGGTGATCGTCTACGGGTTGCTGCCGGCGGGCGCGGGCGCGAAGCAGCTGCGGCCGGTGCAGGTGCGGAAGCCGCCGTTCCCGCTGCCGGACCCCGGGCCGCTGGCCTGCTACTCCATCCCGGAGAAGCTGGAGGCGTACGGAGCCGAGGGCGCGTGGAAGGTGCGGGCGGAGGAGGCGCCGGCGGCGGACCAGGTCGGGAAGGTGCGGTCGTTCGTCATCCAGGAGGTGCTGGAGGGCGGATGCGGGAAGGCGGAGTCGGTCAAGACGGTGGACGTGCCGATCTCGATCTACTGGAGCCCCGAGACCTGCGCGCACCCCATCCGCGACCCGATCCTCGGGTACTGGACGCAGCTCGGCGGAGAGAAGGGGAGGCTGGGTTATCCGGTGACGGACGAGATCTGGCGGCCGGACGGCACCCGCGAGCAGATGTTCGAGCGCGGATCGCTGGTGTGGTCGGCGGAGAAGGGCGTGTCGGTCAGGGAGCAGAAGTAGTCGCGGCGGAGGAATTCCCGCCTCCGGCGTTCGCGGAGGCGGGCGTGCCGCGCCAGCTCGGGCGAGCCGTAGCGGCGGATCCACTTGCGCATGGAGGCCATGCCCACGGCCTTGGAAGGTACGCACCGGTGGCCGCCGCCCGAAGGCCCGGGGACGAGTCCGGAGGTCACGATCCCGATCCGCCCTCCCGCTCCACCCGGTCCCACAGCTCGCACTGCTCGCGGCGCAGCTTGGTGCCGGCCGCCGGGACCTCGTCCAGCGCCATGAACGGGTCGGTCGCGGCGTCGTACTTCGGCCAGGGAGGCGTGCCGCCGCCGTTCGGATCTCCGTTCGCCGCGAACCGGCCCCAGTAGCCGGAGACCAGCTCGGCCAGGTGGACGTCGCTCTCCGTCTTGTACTTGAAGTCGAGCTTCCGGAAGACGCTGGGGAACAGGTACGCCAGCTCCGCTCCGTGGAACGCGCCCCACTTCTTGTCCATCACGTCCGGCGCGTGGCGGAAGCGGTAGAAGTACGTCGGCGAACCCGCGGCCGAGAACCGGATCGCGTCCCGCCGCACCGGGCACGTCATGTCCTCGTCGTTGTGCAGGGTGGCGAGCTGTTCGGTCGGGTCCTGGCCGTCGCTCACCGGGTACATCGCCGTCACCGCCTCCGTGAACTTGGGAAACTCCTTGGCGATCAGCGCCCGGAACTGCTCCGTGTTCGTGATCCCATAGCCGCCGACGTACCGATCCAGCTCCCGCTCGGTCGTGCCCAGCATCACCGGGATCTTCATGATCTTCCCGGCGGTCAGCGCCGCCTCCGGCGACTGGTCCAGCACCACGTGGTCCTCGTTGAACCGGTACCCCACGCCGTCGCCGCTGTCGCCGAAGACCTTGGCCAGCGGGATCGCGTTCAGCACCTCGTCCTCCGTCTTGCCGCGCATGCACGACAGCTCCGCCCCCGCGTCCGCGTTCTCACAGCCCAGCGCCTTCGCCATCCGCTTCCCGAACGCCTCCCGGTTCGCCAGCTTCGGCGTGTCCTCCGCGCCGGGGCAGGCGTCGGACTCCAGGATCGCCCGGTGGAACAGGCCCACCGCCTGCCGGGACCCCAGCAGCGCGCACGCGGTGGCGCTCCCGGCAGACTCGCCGAAGAGCGTGACGCGATCCGGATCTCCGCCGAAGCGCTCGGCGTTGGCGCGCAGCCAGCGCAGAGCCTGGATGTTGTCCAGCAGGGCCTGGTTCCCCGAGGAGTGGAGCGGCGACTCCGCCGTCAGCGCGGGGTGCGCCAGGAACCCCATGGGCCCCAGCCGGTAGTCCAGCGTGACCACCACGACCCGACCCAGCCGAGCGAGCTGGTCGCCGTCGTACTGTGAGGCGGCGCCGCGCAGGTACTGCCCCCCGTGGCTCCACACCATCACCGGCAGCCGCTCGCCCGGCGCTCGCGGCGGGATCCATAGATTCAGGTAGAGGCAGTCCTCGGAGGTGGGGATCCGCTTCCCGGCGCCGAAGGCGTCGCTCCCGGCGGGGATCGGGATCTGAGAGCAGGGGAGGTGGAAGGCGGCGGCATCGAGTGGCGGATGGGGCAGGGGAGGCAACGGCTCGCGCCACCGCGCCGCGCCGACGGGAGGGGCGGCGTAAGGGACGCCCAGGTACGAGTCCACGCTGTTGGCATCGGTCTGGCCGCGGACCATGCCTTCGGTGGTGGTGACCTCGGGGCGAGAGCCGGGGGCGCGCGGCTGGACGTGTGTGGCGCAACCGGTGAAGAGGAGGGCAGAGAGCAGGATTGGACGCATGCGGCATGGACAGTACCGGGCGCGCGCCGTTGCGGTCCCCAAATGCGAGTAACACTCACATTCGTTCGCCGTTAGTAAGCGGGGCCCCCATGCCCGATCCCTTGCCGACCGACGTGCTCACCCGCCCGCTGCCGCTCAAACGCGGGAAGCCTCTCCCCAACCGCATCGCCAAGGCGTCGATGAGCGAGCAGCTCGGAGATCCCGGATTTGGCCCCAACGACGGGCTGATCCAGCTCTACCGCCGGTGGGCACGCTCCGGGGCGGGGTTGTTGCTCACCGGGAACGTGATGGTGGATCCGACCGCGCTGGGCGAGGCGGCCAACGTGGTGGTGGAGGACGGGCGCCACCTCCCCATGCTGCGGAAGTGGGCGGAGGCCGGGCAGTCGGAGGGCGCGCAGCTCTGGATGCAGATCAACCACCCGGGGCGCCAGTCGCCCAAGGCGCTGTCGAAGCAGCCGGTGGCGCCGTCGGCGGTGGGGATCAAGGGCGGGGGGCAGTTCGCGGTCCCGCGCGCGCTCACCTCCGCGGAGATCCAGCAGATCGTCGAGCGCTTCGGCCGCACCGCGGCGGTGGCGCGCGAGGCCGGGTTCTCCGGCGTCCAGCTCCACGGCGCCCACGGGTACCTGATCAGCCAGTTCCTCTCGCCGCGCGCCAACCTCCGCGAGGACGAGTGGGGTGGAGATCCTGCCCGGCGCCGCCGCTTCCTCCTGGAGGTGATCCGCTCCGTCCGCCGTCAGGCCGGGGCGGACTTCCCGCTGGGGTTGAAGCTGAACTCGGCCGACTTCCAGCGCGGCGGGTTCACGGAGGAGGAGTGCCAGGCGGTGCTGGAGTCGCTGGAGGCCGAGGGGGTGGACCTGGTGGAGCTCTCCGGGGGCACCTACGAGCAGGCCACCATGTTCTCCGGGCGCGACGTGAAGGAGAGCACGCGCCGCCGCGAGGCGTACTTCGTGGAGTTCGCCGAGCGCGCCCGGGCCCGGACCCCGGTGCCGCTGATGGTGACCGGCGGCTTCCGGACCGCCGCCGGGATGGCGGACGCGGTGTCGAGCGGGGCGGTGGACGTGGTCGGGCTCGCCCGGCCCATGGCGCTGGAGCCGGATCTCCCGGCGCGCCTGCTGGCGGGTGCCGCCGCCGCCAGCACCGCCGAGCGCCGCAAGATCGGCGTGAAGATCCTCGACGCCGTCGCCGAGAACTATTGGTACCTCCACCAGATCCAGCGGATGGCGAACGGCCTGGAGCCGGACCCGCGCCGAGGGAACTGGTCATCGGTGGTGACCGGTCTGTACATGACCGCCACCGGGTCGCGCCCGCGGCGGAACGCGTCCTCCGCGGTGGCTTGAGCTCACGAGGGATGAGGGAGTCGCTCGGCGCGCGCTCCCCCGGGTGTCGCGAACGATGGGCTCACGCGTGGTTGCGACTGACCCCTCACGTGGTGAGCCGAGCACGGATCGCCGCATATCGAAGGTGAACAGGGCGAGCGTGGTCTCCACGTCACCCCTCACGCGGTGAGTCGAGCGCGGATCGCCGCTGCGGCGTCGCGCGGGATGAGCGACGTCGCGCGTTCGGCGATCGCCAGGAGCAGCAGCGCCCCTTCCGGCCCTCCTCGGCTCAGGGCCTGATCGATCTCCGCGCCAATCGACGGGTACGCCCGTTCGAATCGACGATGGGGATCGAAGGGATCCAGCCCACCCGCGCCGGGGACGTGCCTGGCGATGAGCACCATCAACCGCCGCGCCGCGCCCGCCAGCGCCGCCCGTCCGGCCAGCCGCTCCCCGCGCCTCGCCCGCCCGCCGCCGACCAGCACCCCGGACAGGAACATCCCCGTCAGCCACGCGTCGTCCGCGCCGCTCTCTCCGCGCGCCCCCTCCGACGCGCGCGCCACCGCCTCCATCCGCCCGGCGATTCCACCCCGGTCAAACAGCACGCGGTACCGGCTCACCCGCGCCACCGCGAGCTCTTCCGGGTCGAACACGGCCAGCTCCACCAGGTGACCGCCCTCGAGGATCGCGGTCACCCCGTGCGCCGTCTCCCGGAACGCGTGCAGCACCTTCCCGGGCGCCAGCCACGACAGGTCGTTCCGGAACGCCTCCTGCGCGCCCGGCGCCACCACCAGGAACAGGTCGTGGTCGCTCCAAGCGTCCACGGCCGCCGGGTCCGACGACGAACCCAGCGCCACGACCCCCACGACCCGGGGATCGCCGGCCACGCGCTCCACCAGCGCGCGGAGGAACGCCTGGTGATCGTCCGGGCTCACCGCGCGCCACCTTCCCCCATTGCCGGCCCGGCGGTTGGTTAGTATATATCGAATGGTATATTAAAAAGGAGCGCAGGTCATGTCCGACGGATTCGAAGCGAACGGGCTCGCGGCGTGCTGGACGCCGGTCGCCCTCTCCCGGGAGCTGAAGCGCAAACCGCGGGCCTTCACCGTCTCCGGTGTGAAGGTGGCCCTGTTCCGCGACGCGCAGGGCCACGCGGGCGCGCTGGCGGACCAGTGCCCCCACCGGGGCGTCTCCCTCTCCCTCGGGCGGGTCGCCGCGGACGGCTGCCTGGAGTGCCCCTTCCACGGCTGGAGGTTCTCCACGGACGGCGCCTGTTCGGCGGTGCCGCTCACCCGTCTCCCGGAGCCGAGGCGACGCCAGCTCGATGCGCGGGCGTTCGCGGCGCGCGAAGCCGGTGGGCTGATCTGGCTCTACACCGGCGACGCGGCGGAGGCGGGCGATCCCCCCATCCCTCCCGACCTCCTGGACCCGGCGTTCGGCGGCTGGCGCCACGCCGAGACCTGGGCCACGCACTGGACGCGGGCCATGGAGAACATGCTCGACGTCCCCCACCTCCCGTTCGTCCATCGCCGCACCATCGGCCGGCAGATGCGGAAGCGGATGGGGCCCGACACCGCCCTGGAACTGGCCGTCACCCCGGAGCCGTCCGGCGCGAAGGTGACCTGGCGCATGGACGGCGCCGACTTCGGCACCGCCCTGCGCTGGCTCCGCCCGAACGGGATGGAGCTGGACATCCGCCTGGGCGGGGCGCGCCGCAGCATCATGCACGTGTGGTGCGTCCCCGAGGCCCAGGACCGGACCCGGATGATCGTCGCCACCTCCCGGACCTTCGCCCGCTGGCCCCTGCTGCGGAGGCTGTTCGACCAGTTCAGCCGCCTCATCCTCCTGGAGGATCGCGCCATCGTGGAGTCCTCCCGGCCCCGCGAGGCCCCGCCCCCCGCCGAGGAGCGCAGCGTCCCTACCGACCGCGCGACGCTCCACTTCCGCTCCTGGTACCTTGCGCAGGTGCGGCCCTCGCAGCCGCGGATACCCAGTCTCGCCTGAGAGAGGGAATGTCGAGGACCAAGGGCAGCCGGAACGCGGACTACGGCGCCACCCGGGCACGACTCCTCGCCCGCGTCCGGCAACGGCTGGTCGAGGAGGGCGGCGCGACCGCCAGCTTCCGCGAGCTCGCCGAGGCGGCGGGCGTCTCCGTCCCCACGCTTCGCCACTACTTCGCCACCCGCGAGGAGCTCCTGATCGAGGCGCTGGCGGCGATGAACCGCGACGGGCTGCCCTATCTCCACGCCGTGGCCGCCGGCGAGCTGGGCCCGCTGGAGACGTCGCTGCGCTGGCTGGTGCGCGCGCTCGCCGAAGGGTGGAGGCGCGGGGTGGGGCGGATCCACGCCTTCGGGCTCACCGCGGGGATGGACCACGCGGAGCTCGGCCCCGCGTACCTCGACGAGATCCTCGAGCCCACCCTGCAGGCCGCCGAGGCGCGCCTGGCGCGGCACGTGGCGCGCGGCGACCTCCCGCGCTGCGACCTCCGCCTGGCGGCCCTGGAGCTCCTCGGCCCGGTGGTGCTGGCGCTCCTGCACCAGGGCCCGCTGGGGGGGACCCGCTGCCGCCCGCTCGACGTGGACGCGCTGGTGGAGGAGCACCTCCACCGCTTCCTGCGCGCCTACGCCGCGGATCGCGGCCCCGGGCCGGGCCTGGAAACGCCTCCGGCTACCCCTCGTATCGGGGGCCCGATCGGTCGGCCACGCCGCCCGCCGCGCCGCCGCCGCCGCCTCGCGCGCTCCCGAAGTTGAAGAAGCCGAGGTGGAAGCCGTTGCCGTGCCCGCCGAAGTCGAAGCCGAAGTTGAAGGGGCTGCGGCTGGAGCTGTTCGACGACGGCGTGGAGATCGAGGGCGACGGCGCCGTCTGCACCGGCGTCGTGAGCCCGGCTCCGCCACCGTAGGAATTGAGATAGCTCAGTCCGCCGCCGATCCCCGGCTTGCCGCCGCCGCCCGCGCCGTCGAGCAGGCCGCCGCCGAACCCGCCCCCGGTGTCCCATCCGCCGAAGTTCCTCGAGAACGTGTCCTGCAGGTTCAGCACCGGCGAGCGATCACCCACTCCGCCCGCCGCGCCGCCGAGGGACCTGAACATCGAAAGGTCTCCGCCGGTCGCGCCCGGTCCGCCACCCCACATGTTGCCCAGCTCGTTCGAGAAGTCGTTGAAGCCGGCCGGGTCCGGAGCCATCTGGAAGTCGCTCGCCGGGCCGCCTTGCTGGACCGCGCCATTCATCGACCCGAACACGTTCTGCAGGTCGCTCTTGAAGCCGTTCACCGCGCTGCTGACGTTCGACTTCAGGTCGTTGACCGCGCCCTGCACGGCCGCCTTGCCCGAGCCCAGCGCGTCCTGGATCTGGGCCTGGGCCGCGGTGACGGCCGGGGCCGCCGTGAAGCTGGACCCGCCGTTCGTCGGTACCCCACGGCCACCCCCGGACGCCTGCTCGAACACGTCCGGCGTCTGGGCCGGCTTGGGGGCGGCGCTGGCCTGGGCTCCAGGCTTGGCCTCGACCGCAGGCTTGGCGTCCGCCTTGGGGGCGGCGTCCACCTTCGGCGGCGCGGGAGGCGGCTTGGGCGGCTGCGACTGGATGGAGGCTGCCATGCGATGCACCTTTCGGACGGGAGACGGCTCGGCCGCCCCCGACTGCAAATTCCCGGCCTCGGCATCCGCTTCGCTTGCACCCTGTTGCCCCGCCGTGTTGCGCTCTCGCCCGGCGGGAGAAACCGTCAGCCGCGGCTGACACCGCGACGCGCATGCGCCATACACCCGATCCCCCCAGCGAGCCGACGGAGCCCTACCGCGAGGGCGAGCGCGAGCGCGCCGAGGCCGCCACCGGCCCCGATCAGCCGCAGCCGCCGGACCCCATCCACCGGGGCTCCACCATCGGCCGGTACCTGGTCCTCCAGCGCCTGGGGGAGGGCGGGATGGGCGTGGTCTACGCCGCCTACGACGCGGAGCTGGACCGCAAGGTGGCCCTCAAGCTCCTCCGCCCGACCCGGGACTCGGACGAGGGCCACGCCCGACTCCTCCGCGAGGCCCAGGCCATGGCCCGGGTCTCGCACCCCAACGTCATCGCCGTCCACGACGTGGGCATGTACCGGGACCAGGTCTTCGTGGCCATGGACCTGGTCGAGGGCACCACCCTCAGCAAGTGGATCCGGCAGGAGCCCCGCCCCTGGCGCGAGGTGATCCGGGTGTTCCTGGACGCCGGCCGCGGGCTGAAGGCCGCCCACGACGCCGGCCTGGTCCACCGCGACTTCAAGCCCACCAACGTGCTGCTGGGGCGCGACGGCCGGGTCTTCGTCACCGACTTCGGGCTGGCGCGGCTGGCGACCGACGAGGAGGAGCGCCCGCAGCGGTCGATGCCGAACCTGGGCACCGCGCCCCGCCGCAAGTCGCGCCTCACCTCGGAGGTGACGTCCGAGGGCGTGGTGATGGGCACGCCGCGCTACATGGCGCCGGAGCAGATGCGCGGCTCCAAGGTGGACGCCCGCGCGGACCAGTTCAGCTTCTGCGCCGCGCTCTACTACGGGCTGTGGCGCCAGCACGCGTTCGACCCCAACGACCTGGCCGGCGCCGCCGCCCGCGTCCAGGGGCACCCCACCGCGCCGGTCGACCCGGACAAGGTGAAGACGGACGTGAAGCTGATCGCCGAGCCGCCCTCCACCCCGCGCGTCCCCTCGGCGGTGCGGCGGGCGGTGCTGCGCGGGCTGTCGGTGGAGGCGGACCAGCGCTTCCCCTCGATGGAGCCGCTGCTGGAGGAGCTCTTCTCCGCGTCCAACCCCGCCTCGGCGCGCGCCGTCTACGGGCTGGTGGCGGCCACGTTGCTGCTCCTGGTGGGCGGCGGCACCTGGTTCGCCCGCGAGCGCGCCCGCGCCCAGGTCTGCACCGGCGGCGCCGCCGCCATCGCCGGCACCTGGAGCAACGACGCCGCCAACGGCATCGCCAAGCTCTTCCAGACCGCCGCCGGCGAGCACGGGGTGGACCAGGCGCGCCGGACGCAGCGCGCGCTGGACGCCTACGCCGAGCGCTGGGTGGCCGCGCACCGCGACGCCTGCGAGGCCACGCGCATCCGCGGCGAGCAGACGGAGACCATCCTCGCCCTGCGGATGACGTGCCTGGAGCGCAAGCGGAAGGAGCTGGCGGCGCTGCTGAACGTGCTCGGGCACCCGGACCCGGCGCTGGTGGACAAGTCGGTGGACGCGGCGCACGGCCTGTCCGGCGTGGGCCAGTGCCGCGACGTGGACGCCCTCACCGCGGTGGGCCGCCCGGACGACCCGGCGCGCCGGGACGCGGTGGAGCAGGCGGAAGGGCGGCTGGCGCAGGTGGAGGCGCTGCGCGGCGCCGGCCGCTACGCCGAGGGGCTGACGCTGGCGCGCGCGGTGCTCGAGGAGTCGCAGAAGCTGGGCTTCCGCCCGCTGGAGGCGCAGGCGCGCTTCCTGGAGGGCACGCTGCTGGACCTCAACGGCGACCTCAAGGGCGGCGAGAAGGAGTTGGACGAGGCGCTGTTCATCGCGGAGTCCGGCCGCGACGAGGTGACGAAGCTCAAGGTGGCCACCCGGTTGACCTACGTGGTGGGCGACCGGATGGGGCGCTCGGAGGACGGGGTGATCTGGTCGCGGCTGGGGAAGGCCACGCTGACGCGCATCGGCGCGGACAACTACCCGGACCTGGAGGCGGACCTCTGGAACATGGAGGGCAACGTCCACCTGCGCGCCGGGGCGTGGAAGGAGGCGGTGGAGGCGTGGAAGCAGTCGCTGGCGGTGGTGTCGAAGGCGGGCGGCAACGAGACGCGCCGCGTCCGCGCGCAGACCAACATCGCCACCGCGCAGAGCAAGATGGGGTTGCGGCGGGAGTCCATCGACAGCCAGCGCGAGGCGATCGCCGACTACGAGCGCCTGCGCGGCCAGGACCACCCCATCCTGGTGCGGCCGCTCTACAACATGGCGAACACGCTCACCGAGATGGGCGAGTTCAAGGACGCCCACGCCGCGGTGGAGCGGGCGCTCCAGCTGTCGGAGAGCAAGCTGGGCAAGGACAACGCCACCACCGCGGACGTGCTGGACACCTACGCCGCGCTGCTCCTGGAGGAAGGGCGCGCGGAGGAGGCGCTGGCGAGCTACCGGCGCGCGCTGGACATCAAGACCAAGCGGCTGGAGGCGGGGAACGCGCTCTTCGCGTTCACCTACGACGGGATCGGCCGGTCGCTGGTGGCGCTGGGCCGGCCGCGCGACGCGGTGGATTGGCTGGAGCGCGCGCTGGCGCTCAAGCCGGGCGACGACACCGTGCTGGCGGACATCGAGTTCGGGCTGGCGCGCGCGCTGTGGGCCGCCGGACAGGACCGCGCCCGCGCGCACACCCTGGCCCTGCAGGCCAAGCAATCGTTCGAACGTCTCCACTACGCGCGGCGAGTCGCGGCGGTGAGCGTCTGGCTGTCCGAGCCGGGGCGCAACTGAGCGGGTGGGGAGTGTGTGGACGCGTTATCGTGAGGCGATTGAGCGAGCGATTGGCTCAGCGTTCGCCCGAGGATCTCGCTGAGGAGGCCGCCGCGAAGGCGCTCGTGCCAGAGCTCGCGCGGGTACTCCGGGCAGCCGGAGCCAGGCGAGTCGTCTTGTTTGGTTCTCTGGCCTACGGTCTGTTTCGCTGCAGCAGCGACATCGATCTCGCGGTGGCTGGATTGACGGAGGGAGCGCTCGCGAGACTCGAGCGCGAGCTCACGCTCCTCGCGGGACGACCCGTAGAGCTCGCGAACCTGGATTCCGCGCCGCCGCCGCTCAGGGAGAGCATCGATCGATTCGGGATCGAGATCGGATGACCGTCACCAAGGTCGCCTTGGAGACCCTGGCGCTCGCACTCAAGGCAGATCTGGCGCACGCGGACAGGCACGCGAAGGCTCTCTCGAAGTGGACGATCACCGCTCCCGTTCAGGACGAGAAGTACGCAGCGGCGACGCTGCTCCATCACCTGTACGGCGCCATCGAGGCCATCGCCGAGAGGAGGACGATCTGGAACCCGCCCATCTCACCCCTCTCATCAAGAACGCCGTGGCGGCGTGGCCGCAGATCCGGGCCCATCTTGTTGGGTTCGCGGCATTCGTCGATGAGTGCGCCAAGGTTGCTCAATAGCCGGCGCGAGACGCACCTGATAGAAGCTTCCTCCAGCTAGGGGTGCCTCCTCGTGGGGGCTGAGACGGCCTGTGTGCGGGCCAACCCTTTGAACCTGACCCGGGTCATGCCGGCGGAGGGAAGCGCAATGAGCAACTCCAGTTCCTCGAAGTCGAACCGACTGCGCGTGGACGAGGCGGCCCTGAAGGGGATCAGCCGCGGCCCGCTGCCCGGATCGCGCAAGGTGCATGTTCCCGGCACGCACCACCCCTTCCTGCGCGTACCCATGCGGGAGATCGCGCTGTCGCCCACGCGCCACGGCGACGGGCCGACCGCGCGGCTGGAGGCCAACGCGCCGGTGACGGTCTACGACACCTCCGGCCCGTACACGGACCCGGAGGCGAAGATCGACCTCGAGCGCGGGCTGCCGCCCATCCGGGTGGAGTGGGTCGGCGCGCGCGGCGACACGGTGGAGTTGGAGCGGGTCTCCTCCGGGTACGGCCGCACGCGCGAGGAGGACCCGCGGCTGGCCGGCCTGCGCTTCGGGCACCGGCGGCGGCCGCGCGTGGCGAAGGCCGGCGGCAACGTCACCCAGCTCCACTACGCGCGGAAGGGGATCGTCACCCCGGAGATGGAGTTCATCGCCATCCGCGAGCGGCAGCGCGCGGAGACCGCCGGGCCGCAGCACCCCGGCGAGAGCTACGGCGCCTCCATCCCGAAGGAGATCACGCCGGAGCTCGTTCGCGATGAGGTGGCGCGCGGCCGCGCCATCATCCCTTCGAACATCAACCACCCGGAGTCGGAGCCGATGATCATCGGCCGGAACTTCCTGGTGAAGATCAACGCCAACATCGGCAACTCCGCGGTGACCTCGTCCATCGAGGAGGAGGTGGAGAAGCTGGTGTGGGCCATCCGCTGGGGCGCGGACACGGTGATGGACCTCTCCACCGGGAAGAACATCCACGAGACGCGGGAGTGGATCCTGCGGAACAGCCCGGTGCCCATCGGCACGGTGCCCATCTACCAGGCGCTGGAGAAGGTGGGCGGCAAGGCGGAGGAGCTGACCTGGGAGCTGTTCCGCGACACGCTGGTGGAGCAGGCGGAGCAGGGGGTGGACTACTTCACCATCCACGCCGGCGTGCTGCTCCGCTACATCCCGCTCACCGCCAAGCGCGTCACCGGCATCGTGTCGCGCGGCGGGTCGATCCTCGCGCGCTGGTGCCTGGCGCACCACCAGGAGAACTTCCTCTACACGCACTTCGAGGAGATCTGCGAGATCATGAAGGCCTACGACGTGGCCTTCAGCCTGGGGGACGGCCTGCGCCCCGGGTCGATCGCGGACGCCAACGACGCCGCCCAGTTCTCGGAGCTGAAGACGCTGGGCGAGCTGACCAAGGTCGCCTGGAAGCACGACGTGCAGACGATGATCGAGGGGCCGGGCCACGTCCCCATGCAGCTCATCCGGGAGAACATGACCCGCGAGCTGGACGAGTGCCACGAGGCGCCCTTCTACACGCTGGGGCCGCTCACCACGGACATCGCGCCCGGCTACGACCACTTCACCTCCGGCATCGGCGCCGCGCTGATCGGGTGGTTCGGCACGGCGATGCTCTGCTACGTGACGCCCAAGGAGCACCTCGGGCTGCCGGACCGCGACGACGTGAAGGAGGGCGTGATCACCTACAAGATCGCCGCCCACGCCGCGGACCTCGCCAAGGGGCACCCGGGCGCCCAGGCCCGCGACAACGCCCTCTCCAAGGCGCGCTTCGAGTTCCGGTGGGAGGACCAGTTCAACCTCTCGCTCGACCCGGAGCGGGCCCGCGCCTTCCACGACGCCACCCTGCCCGCCGAGGGGGCGAAGACCGCCCACTTCTGCTCGATGTGCGGGCCGCAGTTCTGCTCGATGAAGATCACCCAGGACGTGCGGGAGTACGCCGAGGCCCAGCAAGGGATGGCGCAGAAGTCCGAGGAGTTCCTCGAGACCGGCGGGGACATCTACCGCCCCAGCACCTGAGCCCCGCATCTTGTGCGAGGCCCGCCCTCGCAAAGTTTTCCAGGGGGCGGTGCAGCCGCGCGAAACGTCAGGCAAAATCACCGTGTACGCTTCTTGCTGAAGCGGGCCCCGGCATGCACACCCCCGCCGCGCGCGGAATGACGTTGATCGAGCTGATGGTGGTGGTGGCGATCATCGCCATCCTGGCCACCATCTCCGCGACCGCCGTGGGGCCCATGGTGTCCCGCTACCGGCAGATGGTGTCCGCGGAGGCGGCCTCGCAGATCGTCTCCCAGGCGCGGGTGGAGGCGCGGCAGCAGGGGCGCTGCTACCGGGTGCAGGTGACGGCGGCGGGGACGCCGGTGGCGCCGGGCACGCCCGGGGACGCGCTCCACGTCGTGCGCCGGAGCAACGCCGACTGCAAGACCACCACCCCGACGCTGGTGGCCGACGCGCGCTTCGCCGACGTGCGCCTGCCGGCGGGGATCCAGGCGCTGGTGCCCACCGCCTCCGCCGAGCCCGAGTTCCGCCCCAACGGCTACACGCAGAACGGGCTGGACACCGAGCTCCAGGTCGGGCCGGCGGGGGCGCCCACCACGCGGATCACCATCCGGAGCTACGGCCCGATCTGCGCCAACTTGATGTCCGCGGCGGTGACGTGCCCATGAAGAAGCGCGCCCGCGGCCACGTGCTGGTGGAGGCGATGGCCTCGGCCGCCATCCTCTTCTGGGCCATGAGCGGCCTGGTCGCCGGGCTGGTGGCGGGTTCGAAGCTGCTGGGCACGGCGTCCGCGGACCGCGCCGCCACCGACCTGGTGTCCGGCGAGGTGGAGCGGCTGAGGGCGCTCCCGACCAGCGACCCGGCCTGGGCGGTGGGCGCGGTGGACGCGGGCGTGGTGGGTCACCCCAGCTGGACGTTCATCCGGGTGGTGACGAATGACCTGGACACGGACGCGGGGTCGGTCCCGCTCACCTACCGGCACGCGGTGGTCGTCGTCACCTACGGCGCCTCGACGTACTCGGAAGAGGCGTTCAAGTGAGGCGCGGGCGCCTCCAGCCGCGCGGCTTCACACTGATCGAGCTGCTGGTCGGCGCCGCGGTGATGTCGGTGATCCTGGCCGGCGCGGCGATGGTGCTGCTGGCGGCGTCCCAGCAGCACCGCCGCGGGCTGGAGAAGGCGAACCTGGAGCGCGCCTGCAACCAGCTCATCGGCCAGATGGAGGCGGAGCTCCGGCAGGCGGGGCTGGGGCTGCCCAAGGGCACCCTGGTCGGAGGGAGCGTTCGGTTCCCGGCGGCCATCCTCCAGGCCAACCCCAACGACATCGTCTTCTTCGCGGACCTGGCCCGCCCCAACTCCAGCTTCAACGGGATCTCCCAGCTCTCGGACGATCAGACCAGCACCCTCCCGGACGGCGTGGCGGTGCTCAACGAGCTCAACGGCACCTGCGACGTCTACTCCGCCGGGGCGCACTGCCAGACGAACACCTCCAGCGCGCTCTTCTCCGGCGCCACGGACTGCGGGGTCGACTCGGCGTCCATCACCTGCCCGTGGGCGCTGGACAAGTACCAGGCGTCGGAGTGGGTGATGGTGGCGAACGGCAAGGGCGACTGGGCGGAGCTGCAACTCAGCCCGACGGTCTTCGTCAGCCGGCCGCCGCGGAAGTTCCTCCAGCTCGCCGGGGCCCGGCCGGGCGGGCTCTTCCCGGTGGGCATCCCCAACCGCGGCTTCGTCTCCACGCCGGACCGCGTCTTCTACGAGCTCAACGCCGGGACGGTGCGGCGGCAGCAGTGCTGGTCGCAGCTGGGCACGCCCATCGACCCGGCGTCGATCGTCGTCAAGCCGTGCGACGCGCCGGCGAACGGCACCGACTGGGAGGTGCGGGCGCGAGACGTGGCCGCGCTGAGCTTCGAGTACCGCGACGCGGCGGACGCGATCATCGCCGCGCCGGTGCCGGTGGCGGATCTCCGGAGGATCCGCCGGGTGGTGATCACCTTGTCGCTGCAGCGGGCGCTGAGCGCGGCGACCACGGCGACCGTTCGCGCGGACGCCACCGCCTCCGCCACGGTGCGCCTGTGAGCCGGACCCCCCGCGGGTACTCGATGCTGGCGGCGCTGCTGATCGTGGTGGCGCTGATCGCCATCGCCGCGGCGGTGGTGCAGCTGGGCGGGTCGGCCCGGCAGATCTCCGCCGGCGAGCGCGACCACCAGCAGGCCCTCGCCATCGCCGAGCTGGGCCTGGAGCGGACGCGCGCGTACCTGCTGCAGATGTCCCTCACCGACGTGGACTTCGACCGGGCGCTGGACCCGAACCTGGACACCACCTGCTCGCTGCTGTCGGCGCCGATCCTCACCCTGGGCGGAGGCCAGGCGGACGACCACCTCCCGCCGTTCACCGGCACGGGCGTGGCGCCGATCACCCTGACGGCGACGTCCGGGAAGACGTTCCTCCAGGTGCCCATCGCGGGCGGCTCGTACCTGGTCCGGATCGACGACAACGAGGACGACGAGGACGGCACCTTTTCGAGCAGCACCAGCAACAACGCCACCGGCGGATGCGTGGAGGGGCTGACGCTGCTGACGGCCAAGGAGAACCCGGTGCGGGACCGGGACCGGACGGTGATCGTCACCGTCATCGGGCTGTATCCGGGCACCGACCCGCTGAAGGCGCGCGCCACGCGCACGCTGCGCACGGAGGTCGGCCCCGCGAAGTCGGCGGGCATCTACGCGGGCGGCGACGTGAGCATGGGAGGGGCGAGCAAGGCGTGCGGGGAGTACGCGGACCTGTCGACCACCGGCAACATCCCCGGCGGGTGCCTGTGCGATTCGTCGTGCTCGGGAGGGCCGCCGCAGAACCGGTGCAGCACGCTGGGCCCGGCCACGTGCGACGTCAACGCCGCGGGGTCGTGCGGGGTCACCAGCCTGGGTGGCGGGACCTGCACGGCGGGCGCGGTGGTGCCGCCGCCGCCCAAGGTGGCGCCGTTCGATCCCACCAACGGCCCGCCGCCGTGCACCGCCGCGCCCTGCACGCCGTTCTATTACCTGCGCCACGACCTGGCGGTGGCCACCACCGTGTTCCAGTGGAACTACGCTGGGCTGGCGGACGGCGGCTGCACCAGGCCCGCGCAGTTCCCGCGGCTGTGCGCGCCGGGAGATTCGCTCCCGGATTGCCCGACGTGCTGGACGCCGATCTTCGCCACCGACGCCGGCCCCGGCTACGACGTGAAGTTCACCGAGGACTTCACGCGGACGGTGATGAGCCCCGGCCCGGTCACGGCGGGCACCACCATCTTCTGGAAGGTCACCGGCGGGCTGGCGACGACGACCGGCGGCTGCAACACCACGCCCGCCGAGTACCCCGACGCGGGGACCGGCTACGGCATCGGGGCCGACGAGATGCCCGGGAACACGTTCTCGTTCGAGAACCAGCCGCCGCAGGGGGTGTGGATCGTCGAGGGGAACCTGGCCACCAACGGCAACTCGCCGGACTGCGCTTCGCAGGACGGAGGGCGGATCAGCCTCGACGTGGTGGGCGACGTGACCGACAACACCAATCAGCTCACGCTGCTGCCCGCGTCGGCCAAGGGGTACTCGCTGCTGGCGGGGCGGGACATGCAGATCTCGACCGGCAACACGACGTTTTCCACCTGTGGCACCGGCGGCGCGGTGATGGTCCGCGAGCAGTTCGCCGGCGGCGCCAACGCCCACCTGGAGGCGCAGCTGATCGTCGGGAACCAGGCGGTGTGCTCCTCGACGCTGAGCGGGGCCGCGATCAGCACCAGCGGCAACTTCACCATCCACGTGTCGGGCTACCCGCTGGTGGAGACGGGCGGCGCGACGTCGACGCTGAGCTGGTCGGAGTCGGCGTTCTGAACGGTTGCTAGTGGAGCTGGTCGTTGGGCGGCGAGGGCCGATCCGGGACGACGCCCGCGCCCTCTACCGGGACGGCGTGGTGCGCGTCGACCGGCGGGCCCGAGAAGGGGCCGGAGCGCTGGCCCCTGGAGAGGATCCCCGGCTCACCGTCCAGCCCGAGCGCGGCGAGGATGGTGTGGTACAGGCCGACCGCCGCCATGTAGCCACCCATCACCGCCAGCGAGATCAGCGTCCACTTCAACGCCTGGGCCCAGATGAGGAAGGTGTCGCTCCCCGAGGTCCGCGACCACCAGAAGCCGATCATGCAGACGATCGCCGCGGAGAAGAGGGACGTCCCCAGGTAGCGCGAGAGCTTCGTCTGGCCCATGGGGCGGCCATAGCACGGACCGCGCTGTCCATGGCACAGGCGGCCCTGACAACGGCGTTGACGGCTGATGGGAGCGTGAACGCCAGTGAGGACGCGGGGTTGGGGGAGGCCGGCTGGTTGCAATGAGGGCGGGCATGAGCACCGCCTTCTACTTGCTGCTCCTCGTTGGACACCTGGGCGCCTTCGACGTCGTCTACTTCCACTGGTGGAAGTGCCGGCTGGGCGACCGGCCGGAGTGCCGCCGTGAGGTCCTGTGGCACACGGCGCGGCATCTCATCTACGGGCTGCAGTTCCTGTGGGTGGCGAACCTGCGGTTCCACGGGGCCGCGTTGATCGCGCTGGTGGTGCTCTACGCGGCGGACGTGTTCGTGGCCTGGGCGGACGTGTGGGAGGAGCGCGACAGCCGGAAGGCGCAGGGCGGGCTGCCGCGGGGCGAGTACCTGATGCACATCATCCTCTCGGTCCTGGTGGGCGCGTACATGATGGCCGTGTTCGCGGCGTGCCGGCCGGATTGGGCACTGCCCGCGGCGGTGGTGGTGGAGCCGCCGGCGGTGCCGGTGCTGCTCCGGACGCTGATGACCACGATGGGCGCGA
>DASRBA010000112.1:0-16465 GCA_035637895.1 Myxococcaceae bacterium | reverse complement strand
CCGCGCGGGATCTGCTCCGACTCCACGTCGGTGACGAAGCCCGCCTCGTACTCCTTGCGGGTGAGCTGCTCGAAGGTTTGCGTCGACGCCGGAGTGCTCATGACCGCGCCCCCGCGCCCAGCGACACCAGCCGCGACCGGGTCTGCGCCACCGGGCCCACCAGGTCCGCCAGCGTCAGGCGCCGGAGCGCGTCGTGGATGACGCCGTTGATCACCCGCATGTGCCCTCTGAGGTGGCAGGTGGGCTCCAGCTCGCAGGACATGGGGCCGACCTCCGGGTGGCCGCCGCACTCGGTGAGCGCCACCGGCCCCTCCAGCGCGCCGATGACCTCCGCCACCGAGATCTCCCGCGGCGCCCGCGCCAGCGCGTAGCCGCCGGCCACGCCGCGGTGCGAGACCAGGAAGCCCGCCTGCGAGAGCTCCTTGAGCACCTTGCTCACCGAGGGGAGGGGCACGCGCGTGCGCTCCGCCAGCTCCCGCGCGGTGTGCGTCGCGCCCTCGCCGCCGTGGGCCAGCCCGGCCAGCAGCACGAATCCGTAGTCGGTCATCTTGCTCATGCGGAGCATTGGGGGGGCGCCTCGCCTCGGAGTGAATTCAGACCACTTCGGTCTACTATCAATTAGTACCGCTGCGGTACGAATTGCAATCCTGCCTGGTGACCGGGCTCTCCAGGGACTCGCCTTCTGCCTCCACGTAGGCGTGCTCATCCAGGACGGTGACGGTCCAGGACTGCCGCCTGGCCTCCGACCGCGCGAGCGCTCGGACGAAGGCGGGCTCGAAGCGCCACAGGGTGAGGGCGGACTCGCCCTTGCGCGGCTCCTCGTGGGCGCGGAGCTGGTCGACCAGCTCGCGGTGGCGGCGGTCGTCGCCGAACACGGCGTGCACCTGGGCGCCCGCGTTCCGCTGCGCCACCTTCACCAGCGCGTCCGCGTCCGCCGTCCCGCACTCCACCCACTGCGTCAGCCGCCCGGTGAGGTCGTGCGCCCAGAGGTCCGCGGCGCCGGGCGTGGAGAGGCCCGGGCCGAAGGCGAGCGACTCCTCGAACAGCAGGCACCGCGCCAGCACCCGCAGCACCACGTGCTCCTCGTTCTCGGAGGGGTGCTGCGCCAGGATGACGGCGTCGTCGCGGGTGATGCCGCGCGGCACGTGGGAGAGGGCGATCCGGAACTCGCGGCGGGTGGAGGGGAGGGCCATGCGGTCACTCCGGCTCCGCCTCGGAGTCGATCACCTGGTCGGACTGCTCGCAGATGAAGCGGACGGCGGCGGCGGCGGCGTGCGCGTCCGCGCAGGCGCCCTCGTAGCGGCGGGTGAGCACGTGCCCGCCCCACTCCTCGACCGACTCGGTGGTGGGCGAAAGCCCGAGCGCCCCGAGCGGCCCGGTGATCTTCCGGTCCAGCAGCGCCTTGCCGTGCTCCAGCGGCTTGCCGCCCCGCACGCGCACGTCGTAGTCGCCGGCCACGCGCGCGTCGGAGGCGCGGACCCAGACGCGCATCGGGTTGAAGCGCTCCTTGCCGGTGCGGCGGATGATCTGCGCGCCCTCCGGCTTGTCCTCGCCCAGCCGGTAGCGCGCGCCCAGCTCGTCCAGCATCTGGGCCAGCCACGGCGAGGCGTCCACGCGCGGGTCGGGCGGGCGTTGCGCGGCGGGCTTCTTCGGCCCGCCCAGGAGGCGCTGTCGGAGGTGGTGGAACCAGCGGGCGAGGGCGTTGGCCATGCGGAGGTCTCAGGGCTTCTTCGAGCGGGCGGGCGTCTTCACCGGGCGCATCGGATCGCCGGTGACGGTGGCGTTGGAGCGCCAGCTCCCGCGGATCTTCACCGTGCTCTCGCCGGGGGCGGCCGCGGGGCTGGAGTCGTCGGCCATCCGCGCCACCATCCGCGGCTCGGCGCTGGCCACCAGCTCCAGGCGCTCCTTCGGATCCTTCGCGCCGTCGTTCACCTCCACCCAGGCGCGCAGCACCATCACCAGGCCGTTCTGCGCGGAGACGGTGAAGCGGCCGGGGAGGGTGAACTTGTAGCCCGAGTAGGAGAAGAACCCGTCGGGGACGACCTCCTTGTAGGAGAGCGACGCGGTGACCACGTGCTCGCCCGGGGAGACGATGTCGAACAGCAGCAGCGACGCCTTCTTCTCGCCGGCGCCGTGCGGCGGTTGGGTCTTCAGCGTCGCGCCGTCCAGCGCGAAGGTGGCCTCGGTCAGCTCGTAGCGCGAGGAGTCGATCCCCTCGAAGCGGATCTCCAGCGAGGGCGGCGGCATCCGCGTCATCCGCTTCAGCTGCAGCTCCAGCTCGGCGCGGGCCTTCGCCTCGTCGTCGGCCTGGTCGCCGGCGAGGGCGGAGCCGGCGGCGAGGAGGAAGAGGAGGGGGGCGCGGAAGGTCACGGGTGCTTCAAAACACGACCTGCACCCAGCTCACCAGCGCGTGATCGCGCCGGTCCTCGGATCGGTCGAGCTCCAGGTTGATCAGCAGGCGCGCGGCCACCGGCTTCAGGTCCGCGTAGGCGCCCAGCGTGTAGCGGCGGAGGAGGTCGCCGGGGGCGAGGACGTCCGGGTCGAACGCCTCCACCCGCGCGATGGGCCCCAGGTTCCACGGCGTCTTCCCCGCCACCAGCGCGTAGTAGCCGGCGGCGCGCGACGTCCCGGCGCCGGCGTCGTCGGTGCCCGTGACGCCCTCCGCCACCGCGAAGAACCAGGGTCCGTCCGCGCGCAGGTCGAGGCCGAAGCGATTGAAGCGGGAGATGGAGGCGGGCGTCCCGGAGGTCGCGTCCGCCTTGAAGAACCGGTCCCCGTGGGCGCCGGAGACGCCCAGGTGCACCGTCCAGTCGCCGCGCTGGTAGCTGGCGCCGGCGCGGCCCCAGAGGTTCTTCCGCGGCGTGTCGTCGGCCAGCACGTTGGGGCCGGCGCCGTCCACCGCGGTGAGCGCGTACTCCACGCCGAAGCCCGCGCGGAGGTCCCACTTGCCCAGCACGCCGATCCCGATGTCGCGCAGGTCCTGTCCGCGCCCCAGGGTGTTCGACACGAAGGCGCGGTCGATGACGTACAGGGCGGAGTCGGACTCCACGTTCTCGTAGCCGAACTGCGTCTTCTGCTGCCCGAGGCGGATCTCGTGGTGCGGGACGAGGGTGGTCGAGGCGAAGGCGTCCCGGACGAGGCTGGCCGGCGTCGACGCGTCCAGCAGCAGCGTGTACCCCACGCCCTCCAGCACGTTGCCCTTCACGCGGAGGTAGGCGCGGCGGATGAAGAGGCTGGTGGTGGGGGCGACGCCGTCGCCGTCGCCGTCCAGCCCGGCGCTGAGCTGCGCCTGGATGTAGCCGGAGAGCCTGGGGACGAGATCGACCGCCGGGGGCGGCGGCGGGGGCATGGGAAGGGGCGTGGGTGGGTCCGCGGCCAATGCCAGCGCGAGGAGCAAGGCGTGCATTTTCGTCCACGTCTACTGGGGGAAGGCCGACGCCGCCAGTTCGGCGGCGAAGGGGGATGCGCGGCGCTGCAGGACCGACGTCAGGTCCCCGGAGTCGACCACGCGCCCGCGCTCCAGGATCGCCAGGCGATCGCCAAGTGTCCGGGCGTCATCGATGTCGTGGGTGACGACGATGGAGGGGATCTCCAGGGAACGGAGGCGCTCCGCGAGGAACCGGCGCACCTGGCGGCGGGAGACGACGTCCAGCGCGGCGAGCGGCTCGTCGAGGAGGAGCAGCCGCGGCTCCGGCGCCAGCGCGCGCGCCAGCGCCACCCGCTGCTGCTCGCCGCCGGAGAGGGAGGTCGGGCGGCGGCGCGCCAGGTCCGCCACGCCCAGCCGCTCCATCATGGCCCTGGCGCGCGCCGAGCGGTCCGGCCCGCGCAGGCCGAAGGCGACGTTCTCCAGCGCCGTGAGGTGGGGGAAGAGGGCGTAGGCCTGGGGGACGTAGCCGACGGCGCGCAGCTCGGTGGGCACGTCGAGCCCGCGCGCCGCGTCGAACACGTCCGCGCCGCCGATGGCGATCCGCCCGCGCTCCGGCCGGACCGCGCCGAGGATGGCCTTGAGCGTGGTGCTCTTGCCGGCGCCGTTGGGCCCCGCGAGGACGAGCGCGGCGGGGGCGTCCAGGTGGAGCGCCACCTCGTAGTCGAAGGCGCCGACCGCCCCGGCGATCTGGACGTCCACCGCGCTCATCGCGGGACCGCCCGCAGGACCGCGAGGAGGCCGAAGGCCACGCCCACCAGCACCACCGCCAGCGACTGCGCGGCGCGGAGGTCCGACTCCATCGCCGTGTACACCGCCAGCGACATGGTCTGGGTGCGGCCGGTGAGGTTCCCCGCGAACATCAAGGTGGCGCCGAACTCGCCCACCGCGCGCGCCCAGCTGGTGGCGGCGCCGCCCAGGAGCGCGGGGGCGGAGAGCGGGAGGCCCACGCGCGCGAACACGCGGGCCGGCGAGGCGCCCAGGCTGCGGGCGGCGAGGAGGAGCTCCGGGTCCAGGCGGCGGAAGGCGGCCACCGCGGCCTGGATGAAGAAGGGGGCGGAGACGAAGGACTCGGCGAGGACGACGGCGGCGGTGGTGAAGGGGAGGGAGAAGCCGGTGGCGGCGGCGAGCCAGCGGCCGAAGGCGCCGCGCTGGCCGAAGGCGAGGAGGAGGCCCAGGCCCGCCACCGCGGGGGGCATCACGATCGGGAACTGGGAGAGGGTCTCCAGCCAGCGCGCGGCGCGCCCCCGGCCGAGCGCGAGGTGCCAGGCGAGGAGGGTGCCCAGGGTGGTGACCAGCAGGAGGCTGCAGGTGGACGTGAGGAGGGAGAGCTTCAGCGCGGGCGCGGCCAGGGGATGCGCGAGGCCGGCGGTGAAGTCGGCCCAGGTGATGGAGAGGATCAGGGCCAGCACCGGCGCGACGAGGAACGCCAGGAGCGCGGCCGCGCCGGTCCGGCTGAGGACGTTCCAGGCGAGGCGGGAGGTGCGGAACGTCATCGGGTGGAGGCGGGGAGGAATCCCTGGGCCGCGAGCGCGCGCTGGCCGTCCGCGCCGGTGAGGAGCGCGATGAACGCCTGGGCCAGGTCGGGATGCTTGCCGTGGGTGAGCGCGGCCACGGGGTACTCGGCGATCTCGTTGACGGCGGCGGGGATCTCCACGATGGCGACCTTGCCCTTGGCGGTCAGCGCGTCGGTCCGGTAGACGACGCCGGCGTCCGCCTCGCCGAGGGAGACCTTGGCGAGGACCTGGCGGGCGTTCAGCTCCCGGGAGGCGATGCGCTTTTCGATGACGGAGGGGGAGAAGCCGGCGCGCTGGAACACCTTGAGGGTGTAGCCGCCGATGGGGCTCTCGGGGATGCCAACCACCAGCTTCCTGGCCTTGGGGAGGTCGTTGAAGGTGGCGATGGCGGAGGGGTTGCCCTGGGGGACGACGACGACCAGGGAGTTGCGCGCGAAGACGGTCGGGGGCCTGGCGAGCCCGGCGGTCTGCAGGGCCTGCAGTGGGGCCGCGTCCGCGGAGGCGAAGACGTCGGCGGCCATGCCGTGCACCACCTGGGCGCGGAGCTCCTGGCTGCCGGCGAAGGAGAGGGTGACGTGGACGCCGGGGTGGGAGGCTTCGAAGGTCTTCGCCAGGTCCGTGAACGCGTCCCGCAGCGACGCGGCGGCCAGGACCACCAACTCCTTCTGGGGAGCCGGGTCTCCGGCGGCGAGGGACAGCGCGATCAGCAGTGCCTGCGTCATGCCGGCTGGTTGTCGCGCAGGCCCG
Source organism: Myxococcaceae bacterium (assembly GCA_035637895.1). Lineage (GTDB taxonomy): Bacteria > Myxococcota > Myxococcia > Myxococcales > Myxococcaceae > DASRBA01. Next base: position 10,777 of record DASRBA010000112.1, on the reverse strand, counting down.
GCACGGAATCAAACGAATGCCGTCAGGATTTCCCGGCCTCCGCCCACGGGCCCCCGGAGCGCCTCCGCGTTTCCCACCTCGGGGTGGGCCGGGTAGATTGCCGCGGCCCGGGCCGGGCCGAGGGGACGCACGAACATGGGACGCAGACGCTGGGGACGTTCCGCAGTGGTGGTGGCGGTGGCGGGAGTGATCGCCGCGAGCGTGTCGTGCTCGCTCCTCATCGGCGGCTTCAAGGAGTGCACCACCGACGGGGACTGCGCCGGCCGCGCCTCCGACGCCGGCGGCGGCGCCTTCAACTACATCTGCGGCGCCGGCAACTACTGCCTGCCCATCGACAAGCGCTGCGTCATCCTGGGGCCGAAGACGGGCGACGCCTGGGTGTGGGGCGCGATCATGCCCAAGACGCTCGCCACCGGGCTGCCGCACCAGTGGGGCCCGTCCTGGGAGAGCGCCATCGACCTGGTGGTGAACGAGCTCAACTCGCGCATCGGCATCCACAACAAGCCGGTCCGCGTCTACTCCTGCGACTCCCAGAGCAGCACCACCGCCGCCTCCGAGCTGGCCGACTACCTGGTGAACACGGTGAAGGTGCCGGTGATCATCTCCGACGGGAGCGGCGACACCATCGCGGAGTCCCGCATCACCATCCCGAACAACGTGCTCCTCGTCGCCGGGGCGGCCACCTCGCCGGAGCTGACCTCCCTGCCGGACACCCCGCCCGGCGGGGGCACCGTCGGCCTGGTGTGGCGCACCACCCCGTCGGACGCGCTCCAGGCGCCGATCATCGCCCGGCAGATCCTCGACGGCGGCAGCGCCCCGCCCAAGGTGTTCGTCTTCTACCGCAACGACGCCTTCGGCCAGGGCCTCTCCACCCTGTTCCTGGGCAGCTACCCGACCACGCTTCCCGACGGCGGCCCCGCGCGCTCCAGCGCCTTCGTCGACCCCACGGACCTCAGCACCGTCAACCCGGCGCTCGTCTCGGCGGAGGCGTTCCGCCCGGAGGTGATGGTGGTGATCGGCTTCCCGGCGGAGCTGGTGGCCATCGTCAACGGCGCGGCCAGCCACCCGGGGCTCGCCTCCGCCTCCTGGTTCTTCACCCAGAACGCCAAGTTCCCGGCGCTGTTCAGCCAGGTGGACGCCGGCGCCATCCAGGGCTCGCGCGGCACCTCGCCCTCGGCCGGCTACGACAACAGCGGCCCGTCCATCTTCTTCCGCCAGAAGTTCGAGCAGACCTACGGCGTGCCGTTCAACTCCGTGGTGGACCTCTCCAACGTCTACGACGCGGCGATGCTGGTGGCCATCGCCACCGAGTACTCCATCACCAAGGACGGGGCGCCCAACGGCATCCGGATGGCCGAGGCGTTCACCAAGGTCTCCACCGACGGCGGCATGGGCGTGGACCTCACCCCCATCAACTTCACCACCGCCACCTCGGAGCTGAACGCGGGCCGCGAAATAGACATCGAGGGCGCGTCCGGGCACCTCAACTTCAACAACGCCCCGGGCGAGGCGCCGGCCGACTACGACGTGTGGAAGATCATCGGCAACAACTTCGTCACCCAGTACACCGTCGCGCCGTAGGGAGCTTCAACCCACCAGCGTGGTGCGCCCGCGCCCGCCGCGCACCAGGTGGTTCACCGCCTCGCCCAGCCCCTCCAGGGTGAGCGGGTACATCTCGAACACCTTGCGGACGGTCTCGATGGTGCCGAACCACGACCGCTGCGGCTCCGGGTTGAGCCAGCAGCTGCGGTCGAAGTGCTCGGCGATCTTCATCAGCCACGAAAGCCCCGGCTCCGCGTCCGCGTCCCAGTACCCCTGGGCCCCGCCGCGCTCGTACAGCTCGTAGGGCGCCATCGACGCGTCGCCCACCACGATCAGCTTGTAGTGGCGCCCGATTCGGGCCAGCAGCTCCGTCACCGGGACGCCCTGCTGGAGCTGCGGCGTGGTGTAGACGCGGCCGTAGACGCAGTTGTGGAAGTAGTAGGTCTGCAGGTCCTTGAAGTGGGTGGCCTTCCGCGCGGCGGTGAACAGCCGGGACACCATCTCCGCCCACGGGTCCATGGATCCGCCCACGTCCATCAAGAGCAGCACGCGGGTGTTGGGCCGGCGCGGCGGGCGGACCTTCACCTCCAGCTCGCCCGCGTTCTTGGCCGTGGCGTCGATGGTGCCTTCCAGGTCCAGCTCGTCCAGCGCGCCCTCGCGCGCGAAGGCCCGCAGCTTGCGCAGCGCCACCGCGACCTGCCGCACGTCCAGCACCAGGTCGTCGCGGTAGTCGCGGTACAGCCGCGCCTCGGCCAGCTTCACCGCGCCCCGCAGGCCGCCGCCCTCGCCGCCCACCCGGATCCCCTGCGGGTTGCGCCCGGCGTTGCCGAAGCGGGAGGTGCCGGCCGTCCCCACCCAGCGGTTGCCCCGGTCGTGCCGCCCGCGCTGCTCCCGCAGCCGCTCCTCCAGCATGCGGGTGAGCTGCTCCACGTCCAGCGACTCCAAAAGCTCCCGCTCCTCGCCGGTCAGCTCGCGCGCGCCGGCCGCCGCGTCGCGCAGCCAGTCCAGCAGCTCCTGGGTCATCTGCAGCGCGGCCGACTCCACGCCGTGGAAGTGCTTGAGGAACGCCTCGTCGAACTTGTCGAGGTGCTTCTCCGAGTGGACCAGGAGCGACCGCGCCACGTGGTAGAAGCCGTCCAGCGAGCTCTCGTGGAGCCCGCCGCCCAGCGCGCGCGCCAGGGCCACCGCCTCGTGCGGCCCCACCGGCACCTTCCGGGAGCGCAGCTCGTAGAGGAACTCGAAGATCACGCGCGGTTCCGGCGGGTGCCGCCCAGGTGCTCCTGCAGGGCCAGCATGTCCTGCTCCCGCTTCAGCAGCGCGCCCAGGTAGGGGAGGGTCTCGTCCAACTGGAGGTCCTTCACCCCGGAGGCCTTGAGCACGGCGATCCAGTCGATCAGCTCGCTGGTGGAGGGGCGCTTGCGCAGCCGGGCGAAGGCGCGCAGCTCGTAGAAGATGCGCAGCGCCTGCTCCGTCAGGGTCGAGTCCAGCTTCGGGTGGTGGACGGCGACGATCCGCCGCATCAGGTCCGTGTCCGGGAACTCGATGAAGTGGAACACGCAGCGGCGGAGGAAGGCGTCCGGCAGCTCCTTCTCGTTGTTGGAGCTGATCACCACCACCGGGCGCTGGGCGGCGGCGATCTCCTCGTCCGTCTCCAGGATCTTGAACCGCATCCGGTCCAGCTCGTGGAGGAGGTCGTTGGGGAACTCGATGTCCGCCTTGTCCACCTCGTCGATCAAGAGCACCACCCGCTGCTTGGAGGCGAACGACTGCCCCAGCGGCCCCAGGCGGATGTAGCGCTTGATGTCCCGCACGTCCCCGTCGCCGAAGCGCGAGTCGTACAGGCGCTGGACGGTGTCGTACACGTACAGCCCGTCCTGCGCGCGCGAGGTGCTCTTCACGTTCCAGGTGATCAGCGGCAGCCCCAGCGACCTGGCGATGGCCTCCGCCAGCAGCGTCTTGCCGGTGCCCGGCTCACCCTTGACCAACAGCGGCCGCTCCAGGACCAGCGCGCAGTTCACCGCGTGCTGCAAACCCTCGCTGGCCAGGTACTGCTCGGTGCCTCGGAACATCCCCTGATGCTAACGCTCACTGGGGCGTCGCGCCCGACTCCTGTGCAGGCGGCGCCTCGCCCACCGGCTCGGGCTCCGGGGCCGGCGGCGCGGCCACCGGCTCGGGAGGCGGGGGGGGAGTGACCGCGGCGGCCGGCGGAGGCGGTGGCGGCGGGACCTCCTCGGGCGGCGGCTCGTCCGTCTCCGCGCCCTCCCCGGTGGCCGGTGGCGGCCGGTGCTTCCCGAAGTACGCGTCCAGCTCGGCGCGGGCGGAGGCGGCCTGGGCGGCGGAGATCTTCCCCACCGCCTCCAGGTTGGCGATGTTGGTCATGGTCCGCCGGTAGAGCGCGGCGGGGTGCTTGGCCGGGAGCCAGGTGCGCGGCGCCGGCAGCATGGAGGCCAGCATCGCGCCCTGGGCGATGCTGAGGTGGGCGGCGTCGGTGTGGAAGTGCTCCTTCGCGCCGGCGTCGATGCCGTACACGCCGTCGCCCCACTCCACGACGTTCAGGTACAGCCAGAGGATGCGCTTCTTGGGGAGCGTCGACTCCAGCTTCCGGGTCAGCACCAGCTCCTTCAGCTTGCGCGTCAGGCTCCGCTCGGTGGAGAGCCAGAGGTTCTTGGCCAGCTGCTGGGTGATGGTGGACGCGCCGCGGAGCTTGCCGGTCTCCATCGCCCGCGCGACCGCGGCCTCGATCTCCGCGGTGTCGATGCCCTCGTGGACGAAGAAGCCGGCGTCCTCGGAGATGATCACGGAGCTGACCGCGGTGGGGGCGATCTCCTGCAACCCCACCACGCGCTGCTTGTGGCGCGGCTTGAGCCCGGCCCCGGCGGCCTCCGCCTCCCGCTGGCGCATCAGGGCGGTGACCGGCGGCGGCCCGGACGCGAGCGGCTCCGCCGGCGGCAGCGTGATCAGGTCCCAGGCCACCTTCACCGCCAGCGCGGCCAGCAGCGCGGCGGCGATCCGGCCCAGGCGGAGCCGCGCGCGCTTTCGGACAGCCGTCACCCGCTCCATGTACACCATTCAACCGCGTGCCGGCGCGCCTGCGAGCGCCCGCCGGAGCGCGTGCGCAGCCTCCGGCCATGGCGTTCTCCAGCAGCGGTGGGGTGATCAGGGCCGGGCCTCACGCCCGCCTGACCGGGTGGCGTGGAAGCTTCCAGCCCAGGGCGATCGAGGAGCCCTGGCGGGTGGGGCCGGTGGTGGCGCTGGCGGAGCCGGCGGTGGCCGCGCTGTTCGCGGTGGTGGTGCTGCTGCTGTGCATCCGCGCCGGGCTGGGCCTGGAGCCGGTCGCGTTCCTCGCCGCCGCCGTCGGGCTGGCGCTCCCGGCCCACCTCGTCGGGCGGAAGCGGGTGTCGTCGGCGTTCCGGCGGTGGGCGCGGGTGGCGGCGGAGCTGCCGTTCCCGCTGGGCGGCGCGGACCGACTGCTGCGGAGGCCTGCCTCGGACATCCGGGTGGACATCCGGATGGCGGGGTCGGTGCCTGGGGAGCTGAACCTGCTCCAGATGGCGCTGGGCTCGGCCGCGCTGCCCGGCGTCTCCATGGCGTCGGCGGGGTGCGACGGCGGCGGCGTGACGGTGATCGTCGACGGGCCGGCGTGGCTGGCGGCCTGGTCGGTGCGGCGGCTGCTGCGGCGGGGGCTCCAGGTCTTCCACGAGGCGTTCCCCGTCGAGCGCGTGGAGCTGTGCCCGCCGGTGCGTCACTCGGAGCGGCGGCGGTCCTCGAGGTAGGCGGCGAAGCCGGCCTTCGACTGGACGTTGAGCTCCGGGAGCCGGGACAGGGCCTCCGGGCGGAGGTGGTACTGCTCGAGGACGAGGCTGGCGCGGAGCGCGCCGTCCGGGGCGTCCAGTGGCGCCACCTCGTGCTGGAGGTCGCCGCGGAAGTGGAGGAGCTCGCCCGGCGCGGGGCGGATGCGGGCCACGCCGCGGTCGCCTCGGTAGAGGCACAGCTCGCCGCCGGTGAACCGCTCCGGCACGCGGAGGTAGAGGACGGTGACCTGCTCCGGGACGACGTCCGGCTCCCCGCTGGGCTCGCGCAGGGTGGCGTCGGTGTGCCGGCCGATGGAGCCTCCGCCGGAGACGAGGAGGACGTTCAGGTAGAAGGCGTTGCGCGGCCGGGCGACGGGGCGGGCGCGGCGGCGGGCGAGCCACGGCTCCAGCGCGCGGTGGGCGCGGTCGGAGAGGGCGAGGGCGAGGAAGGGCGCCAGGAACGGGTAGCGGCCCTCCAGCGCGGCGCGGCCGGGGAGGGTGAAGGTGATGGCGAAGCCGCGGCTGCCGCGGAAGCTCCCGGCCAGCGTGCTCCTCGACACCAGCGGCGACTCCAGGACGCCGGTGGTCAGCGCCTCCAACTCCGGCGCTCCCAGCGGCCGGCGAACGCGGACCCATTCGGGCATCAGCGCACCGCCCCGGTGTGGGCTCGCGTCTGGAGTGACCTGCACCGCTTCGCCGCGGCGATCTCGGCGGGGCCGCTGCGGGCGAAGCCCATCAGACCCTACGGCACGCCGTACGATCGCAGCAGGTCGACCGCCACCTTCGCCATCGCCCGCTCGCGCGCGGCGCAGAACCACTCGTAGTGCTCGACCGACCACCGCGCGGCATCCGTCGGCACGCCGTGCGCCTGGAGGTCCCCCTCCGAGCAATCCTTCAGCGCCTCCGCCGGCGCGCGCCCCCTGAGCCGCTCCGCGTCCGACCGGAACAGCAGCGCCAGGTTGCCCAGCCGGTCCGGCGCGGTGCCGCTGTCGCGCGAGGGCAGCTTGTCCAGCGCCTGCCGCGGGAAGAGCGGTGTCACCTCCACCGGCTCCACCGCCGACGCCAGCAGCCGCCCGCTGGGGAACGACCGCGCCTGCGTCCGCGTCAGGTACACCAGCAGCGTCAGCAGCACGCCCGACTCCAGCGGCACGTTGCGGACCAGGTCCTCCTCGTCCGGGACCAGCGACTCCGATCGCCGCGCGCTCGCCTTCACCGATTCGTACAGGTCCAGCACCCGCCCCTCCGCCGCCAGCTTGCAGTCCGCCTGCGCCTTCGTCTCCGCGCTGCTCCCGTAGTGCCCCCACAGGGACGCGGCGATCGCCCAGCCCAGCCACTGCGTGGCGCCCACCTTCTGCCCGTGCGCCTCCGCCACCGCCGGCGCCATCAGCAGGTACCGGTAGGGCAGCCAGCTCCCCTCCGTCACCCCGGCCTTCCTGAACATCTTCACCGCCGCGGTGAGCCCCGCCACCGCCTTGTCCCAGGACTCCTCCACCTTCGCGTACAGCTCCTCCGCCTTGGCGCGCTTCTCCACGTCCCGGTAGCGGAGCACGCCGCTGGACACGAAGAGCGCGGTGCGCACCAGCAGGTCCGTGTCCACGTACGCGCCCCTGCGCGGGGCGTCCTCCTCGCCCTCCGCCGCCGCGAACCCCTTCAGCTCCGGCGAGCCCAGCGCCGCGGTGGCGCGCTCGCGGAACCCCTTCATGATGCCCGTGAGCCGCGCCGCCGCCAGGTCCCCCGGCCGCAGCCGCACGCCCTGCTGGTTCAGCCGGGCGAAGATCTCGATCACGTTGTCGTCGTCGGCCTCGGCGTCGATCTCGTAGGAGACGATCTCCGCGCCCAGCACCGCGTTGCGGATGGCGTTCGCCCGGTCCAGCGCGGAGAAGAACGCCGGGTGCTCGACCCCGATGTAGGACCTCAGCGCGGTCTGCACCGCCTGCGCCCCCTCGAACAGCACCTCCGCCGGCACCAGCAGCCCCTCGCGAAGCTGCGCCTGGAGCTGGCGGGTCCGCAGGTGGAACGGGTTGTCCGCCCACGCCGGCTCCGGGCTCAAGGAGACCAGCAGATCCGGGTCCGGCACGGTGCTGCCGCGCTGCCGGCTGCGGAAGATCACCCGGAACAGCGAGGTGAGCCGCTGCTGCCCGTCGAGCACGAAGTACGAGCCGCGCTCCACCGGCCCGGGCCTTTCCATCGCACCTTCACCCGTCTTGGGATCCGGCGGGCACAGGTCCCAGGCGCGGGTGACGAACGGCGCGTCCGACCCCTCCCAGGTGGGTTTCCACAGCAGCAGCGCGCCCACCGGGTAGCGGCGGTAGAGCGAATCCAGCAACGCCCGCACCCGCTCCGAGGTCCACACGAAGCCGCGCTGCAGGTCGGGGAGGTGGAGCTTCCCGTCGCGCTTGAGCTGCGCGAGCGACTCCACCTTCCACGGGCTGGCCTTGATGGTGACGCCGTGCAGGCTCGTCGCGCCAGCCACGTCACTTCCGCCCGGCGATCACCAGCAGGATGCCCACCGCCAGGCCGGCCCCGGCCGCCCAGGGCGGGATGGGGATGGTCTCCTGGTGCCTCGCGGTGGCCTGGATCGGCCCCAGGTCGACGATCTTCTCTTCCTTCTCGTACGTGAAGCCCTTGTACGCGAGCGCGACGGCTCCCAGCACGATCAGGATGACCCCGAGGATTCGCATCCGGCTTGCTCTCCCAGAAAGAGTGCTCCACTTCTCGCCCTGAACATCCGCGAGGTCAAGCTGGTTCCCGGGAGCGCGAAAGGGTGAAATGCCCGCGCGGCCCGAGCGTTCTGGGCGTAGGAGGCGTGCGATGAGCTGGATGGACAGCCTGGGATCGGCGGCGAAGCCTGGCAAGGACATGGACCCCGAGGAGCGGCGGAAGATCTCCAAGGACCTGGTGACCATGTCGTCGTTCGGGGCCGCGGCGGCGACGCTGGTCCCCCTCCCGGGGAGCGACTTCTTCGCCGTCACCGCCGTCCAGGGCTCCATGGTGGTGGCGGTGGGCCGCGTCTTCGGCCGCGAGCTGACCCTGGCCCAGGCCAAGGACATCGTGCTGGAGCTGGCCGCCGTCTGCGGCATGGGCCTTTTGGCGCAGAAGGGCTTCGCCACCATCACCAAGATCCTGCTGCCGGGCCTGGGCGGCATCCTCGCCGCGCCCTACGCCTTCACCGTCACCTACGGCATGGGCCACGCGGCGATGACCTACTTCGAGAACAAGGACTTCACGAAGGAGACCATCAAGCGCGTGTACGAGGAGGCGGTGTCGGAGGGGAAGCGCATCTTCTCCAAGGACACCTTCGACCAGTTCCGCAAGAAGAAGGGCGCGGAGGTGGAGGAGTTCGCGCGCAAGCAGGCGAGTGGCGGCGGGGACGAGGCCCCCCCGGCCCCGAAGAAGAAGAAGAAGAAGGCGGCCGCGAAGAAGAAGCGCCCCGCTACTCGACGTCCCGCACAATGAGGACGTTGGTCCTCGCGTCGAACGTCGCCGTGCCGCGCGGCGAGAGCAGCGCCTTGACGTGCGGCAGCAGCTCCTCGGCGCGCGCGTAGTTGACGGGGATGATCCGCGTCACCAGCGGGGCGACCTCCTGGCGCGCCTTCTTCACCGCCGCGCGCGCCTTCGCCTCCTCCTGCAGCACCTTGAGCGGCGCGACCCGCACGATGGTCCCCAATCGCTCCATCCCCAGCCCCAGCGACGCCAGCACCGCGTCCAGCGCGTCCGTCCAGGGCACGTCGCGCAGGCGCAGCGACACCGTCCCGCGCACGTCCTCGCCCACCACGATGTTGAGGCGGGACACGTCCGCGATCAGCCGGAGCAGGGTGTGGATGTCGGCGCGCGCGACCTCGATGGTCAGCCGCGGCGCCGGCGTTGGGCTCGCGGCGAGGGCCGGGGACGCGGCGAAGAGCCCACATATCCCCACGCAGGCGAGTGCCAAGCGGCCTTTCACGGAATGTGACATGCACGCGCAGTTGACGACATCTCGTCCTCTCGGTACAGAGCCAGCCCTTTTTTACGAGGACGATGGATGTCGGCTCGCCCCATGGAACGAATTGCCGTCGTCGACGATGACCGGGTGACGCTTGCCGTCCTGGCGGAGGTGCTGCGCTCCGGCGGGTTCGACGTGCGCTCGTTCGACAACGGTGAGGAGGCCTTGGCGGCGCTGTCTGACGCGCCGGTGGACCTCCTGGTGGTGGACCTGTTGCTCCCTCGGATGAGCGGCATCGACCTCGTCCGCGAGCTGCGCGCGCGCCCGTGGGCGGAGGCGGTGCCTGCGCTGGCGATCACCGCGCTGCGGTGGAACGCGGAGCAGATCCTCGCCATCGAGGCCTCGATGGCGCCGGCGCAGCTCATCGCCAAGCCGGTGGGGTCGGAGGACCTCCTCTCCATCGTCCGCGCGATGCTCGCCGGCGGAAGCGCCCCGGCCGCGGTCGTCGACCGGTGCCGGAAGCGGTACTCCGGGTCTCATCCCCTGGTGTTGGTGGCCTGATAGGCTTGCAACCGCCCCGGCCCGCGCGCATCAAAGGCCGCAGGGGAGCCGACATGATCACCATCTCGTACTGCAATTCCTGAGGCTACCAGCCGAGGGCCGTCCGTGCGGCGGCCGCGCTGAAGGACGCGCTGGGCGTGGACGCCGAGCTGAAGGTCGGTCCGTCCGGCTCGTTCGAGATCGCCGTGGACGGGAAGGTGGTCTCGTCGAAGGGGCGGTTCGGGTTCCCGTCCGAGGCGGACATCGTCAAGGCGGTCAGCCTGGAGATGGGCGGGCGGGCCACGGCCTGATGCCGCCGGAGCGCCTGGACCGCTGGAGCGCGGTCCTGGTGATCGCGATCTTCGCGGCGCTCGCGCTCCCCACCGTTTCCAACCCCAACGTCATCTGGCGCGAGGCCGACGGCCTGATGGTCGCGCGCGCCTTCTGCGCCGAACGCGCGCCGCTCTGGCTCCCCCGCATCGGCGAGCGCGGCGATTCGGACGGCGTCACCGGGATGGAGCTCCCGGTCCTGAACTGGGTCGCCGGGAAGCTCGCCTGCGCGGGCGTGGACCCGCTGATCGCTTCGCGCGGCCTCTCGTTCCTCGCCGCGGTGCTGGCCGTCGCGTCCCTCGCCCGCATCGCCCGCCGATCGTTGCCGCCCCGACCCAGGCTGGTGGCGGCGTGCGTGCTGGCGTTCTCACCCACCGCGTTCTTCCTCGCCCGGAGCGCGCAGCCGGACATGACCGCGGTGGCGTTCGGGTTGTGGTCGCTGGACCTCCTCGACGGGGCGCTTCCGGCGAACGGGCCCACCTCCTGGCGCCGGTTCTTCCTCTCCGCCGCGGCGCTCGCGTTCGGCGCGCTGGTGAAGCTCCCCATCGCCGTCTACGGGTTGCCGGCGGCGGCGCTGGTCTGGGAGCGGCGGGGCGCGGCGGCGGCGCGCGAGTGGCGGAGCTGGCTGTACCCGGTCGTCGCGCTGGCGCCG
>DASRBA010000111.1:0-73221 GCA_035637895.1 Myxococcaceae bacterium | reverse complement strand
GCGGGTCGGTGAAGTGGGCGGCGAGGAACACCTCGTGGGCGGCGGCGGCGGCGGCGCGCTCCTCGGCGAGCTGCCGCTCCAGCTCGGCCGCGGGGACCTTCCGGAAGTCGCCGGCGCGGCGGACGCGCGCCTCGCGGAACGGCACGCTCTGGAAGGTGGCGGCGACGAAGTAGCGGGTGTCCAGCCGGTCGTAGAGCTCCTGGTGGCTGCTGTAGCGGGCGAGCACCTGCTGGTAGTCGCGCTCGCGGGCGTCCTCGGCGGTCACCGGCGGCCGGTCGCCCACGCGCGGCACCTTCCACGAGACGGCGGGCGCGCACGCGCACAATGTCGCCGCGGCTGCGACGGCCATGGCCCGAGCGCGGGAGCTCACGACGGGATGAAGTCCTTCCGGGTGAACAGCGCGGTGAGCTGGTAGCCCTTCGCCTCCACCGCCTCGCGCCCGCCCTCCAGCCGGTCCACCAGCGCGAACGCCCGGCGCGGCTTCAACCCCTCCAGCTCCGCGCGCTCGAAGGCCTTCAGCGTGGAGGCGCCCGTGGTGACCACGTCCTCCACCACCGCCACCACCGCGCCGGTCTCCACCAGCGAGCGCCCCTCGATCCACGCGCCGGTGCCGTGGCCTTTGGGCTCCTTGCGGACGATGAACGCGGGGATGGGCTGCCCGGCGAGGTACGAGGAGAGGCTGATCGCCGAGGCCAGCGGGTCCGCGCCCAGGGTCAGCCCGCCCACCGCGCGCGCGTCGGGGAGCTCCCGCCGGATGGCGTCCCAGAGCAGCCGGCCGACGAGGAAGTGCCCCTCGGCGGTGAGCGCGGTCCTCTTGCAGTCGATGTAGAAGTCGGAGGTCTTCCCGGAGGAGAGCGTCACCTGGCGGCGCTCGAAGGAGAGCTGGGTGAGCAGCTCCAGCAGCCGGGCCCGGTCCCGCGAGAGCCCGTCCGTCACTCCTTCGACTCCAGGTAGGCGACCAGGTCGGCCGAATAGCGGAGCTGCTGCAACAGCTCGCGCTTGCGCTCCGGCTCCAGCGAGGCGAACACGTCGGCGAGGAGCGCGAGGTCCTGGTTCAGCTCCGCCATCCGCACCGTGGCGTCCTGCGCGAGCTCGTCCGCGTCGACCTCCTCCTCCTCGTCCCCGGATTCCTCTTCGGCCTCTGCGTCCGGGGCTTCGGGAGCCGCGGGCTCCTCCGCCGACTCCACCGGCTCCACCGTCTCCACCGTCTCCGGCGCCAGCTCGCCCTCGCCGGCGGCCTTCTCCAGCATGTCCCGCGCCGCCGGGGTGAGCCGCCCCTCCCGCTCCAGCCGCGCCCGCGCCGCCGCCAGCTCCTCCGCGGACACCGGCGCCTGGTCGACGGCGGCGGAGAGCGCCATCAGCAGCGCGTCCTCGTCCGACAGGTCCGTGTGCAGCCGCGCCAGCACCCGGTCGCGCTGGAGGAACCTCAGCGCCTCCACCCGCCGGAACCCGCAGATGACCTGGAACCGGTCCGGCGGCTTCAGCCGGAGGTCCACCGGGAACAGCTGCCCCAGCCGGGCGATGTTCTGCGCCAGCCGGTCGATCTCCCCGGACGGCCGCATCCGGAAGAATCCGTCCGCGTCCACCCGGTCCAGGGAGATTTGCGCCGGCGCGACGGGGTGGCGCTTGAGCCGCTCACCCGCCGCGGCCGAGGCGGTCAAAGGCGGCGCGGGAGGGGCCGGCGGCGCCGGGGGCGGCACCACCCCCGGCACCGAGGTCTCCGTCTCCTCGGCCACTTCGGCGTTCTCCACGTCCGGCATCTCTGGCTCCCCCGCCATGGGGCCCCGGATCTACTTCGTCTTCTTCTTGATGATGACCTTCTTCTTGGCCGCGGCCCCCACCAGAGGTGGCGCGGGCGCCTCCTTCTTTTCACTGGAGGACGCCACGGCCGACGAGGCCGGCGGCGGCGGCGGCCTGGGCGGGGCGGCGGGCGGCGCCGGGGGGGCGGACGGCCGGCGCTCCACGGTGGTCGCGGGCGCGCTGCGCGCGGGCGGCGGCGGCGGGCGGGGCGGCGTGGCGCCCGGCCTCACCTGGGGACGGATCACCGGGCGCTGCGGGCGCTCGGCGGGGAGCCTCCCCGGCTCCACGTCTCCCATGTCCACCCGGCCGCGGAACGACGCGCCGTCCACGATGATCACGCGCGGCGCCCGGATGTCGCCCACCATCCGGCCCTCGCGGGTCAGCTCCACGCTCTCGGTGGCGTTGATGTTCCCCACCACCACGCCGGAGATGATGGCGTTCTTCACCGCGACGTTGGCCTTCACCACGCCGGAGGGCTCGACGATCAGGGTCCGGGTGAGCGTCAGCTCGCCTTCCACCCGCCCCTGCACGGTCAGGTCCTCGTCGCCCGTCAGCTTGCCGCTGATCAGTATCGACTGGCCGATGACCGTGTTGTTGCCGGCCCCGCCTCCCAGGTCCTTGGCGGCCATGGGTCAGCGCGCCTTCTCGTCCATGTCGACGTTGCCCTTGAAGGAGGCGCCGTCGGCGATGAGGATGCGCGGGGCCTTGATGTCGCCGACCACGCGGCACTCGCTCTTCAGCTCCACCTTGTCCGAGGCCGCGATGTTGCCGGTGACCCGGCCGGCGATCTCCACGTTCTGCGTCTCGATGTCCGCCTCGACGACGCCGGAGCCCTCCACGTAGAGGGACTCCTTGAGGGAGATCTTCCCCTTCACGGTGCCCTGGATGACCAGGTCCTCGTCCCCGGAGATCTCGCCGTCGATCACGATGCTCGAACCAATGACCGTATTCGCCATGTTGTCCTGTACCCCTCCCCGAACCTCGGATCCGTTAGCTCACGACGCCCGCTAGATGTCGTCCGGCAGCTTGACGTCCATCTCCACCGAGCCGTTGAACACCGCGCCGTCCTCGATCACCACCCGCGGCGCCTTGATGTCTCCCGCCACCTTGGCGGAGGCGTTGATGGCCACGCGGGTGGAGGCGTCGATGTTCCCGGCCGCCTCTCCGTTGATGGTCAGCTCCTCGGCGCGGATGTCCGCCGTGACCTTCCCCGTGCCCTCGATGGTGAGGTGGTTCTTGAGGGAGATCTGCCCCTCCACCCGACCTTCGATGACCAGGTCCCCACCGCCGGTGAGGTTCCCCTTGATGACGATGCCCTTGCCGATGATGCCCGTCTGCTCGTTCTGCGCCATACGCGAAAGCCCCTCCAGACGAACGCCGAGGACGCTATTTCAGAGATGCGCGGAGATCCAGCCGGCAACGTCGCGCCACACTTCTTCCTTGCCCACCTCGTTCATGCACTCGTGGAGCATGCCCGGGTAGATCTTGATGGTCTTGTCCTGGGCCGCCACCGTCTCGAAGAACGCGCGCGAGGCCGGGGTGGAGGCGATGGGGTCGTTCGCGCCGGCGAACAGCAGGGTGGGCCAGGTGACCGCCGCGCCCGCCTTCGCCGCCACCTCCTCCTGCACCCGGTTGGACTCGTTGAACCAGCGCGGGGTGACGATCTTCAGGTAGAGCGGGTCGCGCTCGGTGGCCTTCTGCAGCTCCACGTCGCGCGAGAGGTCCTTGGGCGAGATCTCCGTCTTGATCGGCATCCACGGCAGCACCTTGCCCACCACCTTCGCCGCCAGCACCTTGGTCGCCGGCGGCTTGAGCGCCAGCTTCAGGTAGGGCGAGGAGAGCATCCAGCCCGCCAGCCCCTCCGGCTTCCGCGCCATCGCCCAGCGCAGGCCGATGAGCCCGCCGTGCGAGTGGAGCAGGAGGAACGCCTTCTTGCCCCCGGCCTGCTGCCGCACCTTCTCCCAGAAGGCGTCCAGGTCGCCGGAATAATCGTCGAACTTCTCGACGTAGGCGCGCCGCCCGTCGGCCTGGCCGTGGCCGCGGTAGTCGAACGCCATCACCCCGAAGCCCTCCTGGGCGAGGTGGCCGATGACGCCCTTGTAGCGGCCGCAGTGGTCGGCATAGCCGTGGACCACGCCCACCCACGCCTTCGGCGCATCCGGGACGTCGCTGGCCCAGAAGAGGCGGAGGTTGTCGCGAGCGGAGAAGAACCCCTCGTCGTGTCGGACGCCCATCCCGCAGGCACGTTAGCGGGACGCGGCCCCCGAGGACAGCACCTTCAGCTTCCGCTCCAGCGACCTCTGCTGCGCCTTGGGGTCGTCCGCCACCTCCGGCGAGGCGTGGATGACCTCCAGCGCGCGCTGGTACGCCTTCTCCGCGTCCTGCGGCCGCGCGGCGCGCTGGTAGGCGTCGCCCAGGTGCTCGATGATCAGCGGTTCGCCCGGGGAGAGCTGGGTGGCCCTCTCCAGCGTCTTCACCGCCCGGTCCGCCTCGCCCTTCTGGTAGTAGACCCACCCCAGCGAGTCGAGGAACGCGCCGTTGTCGGGCCGCAGCTCCAGCGCCTTGTTCAACAGCCGCTCCGCCTCGTCCAGGTCGTGCCCGGACTCCGCCAGCGTGTAGCCGATGAAGTTCATCGCGTCCGGGTTCTCGGGGTTGACCTCCAGCACCTGGCGCATCTCCGAGATGGACTTCTCGTGGTCGCCCTTGCGCTCGTAGGCGGCGCCCAGCGTGTACAGGAGCGCCTCGTCCCGGGGGTGCGAGGCCAGCGCCTGGCCGATGAGGTCGATCGCCTCCGCCAGCCGGCCCTTCTTCTCCAGCATCTGCGACAGCTCGTCGAACAGCTCGGCGGCGGGGTACTTCTGCACCGCCCTGCGCAGCAGCGCCTCCGCCTCCTTGTCGTTCCCCGCCCGCTCCAGCGCGCGCGCGTAGGCCGGGTAGAGCAGGACGTAGTCCGGCTTCTCCGCCACGCCCTTCTTGAACAGCTCGGCGGCCCTGGCGTGCTGGCCCGCCAGCGACAGGCAGCTGGCCTGGTGGAGCCGCGCCTCGTGGAAGAGGTCGGAGTCCGCCGGGACCGCGCCGTACGCCTCCGCCGCCTTGGGGAAGTGGCGGAGCTTCTCGTGCACCAGCCCGGCGTAGAAGGCCAGCCGCGGCTCGGTGAGCCCGGCGGCGCGGGAGGCGTCCAGCACCTCCGCCGCCTCGTCCAGCTGGCGCGTGGCCAGGTACGAGAAGGCGACCTTCACCGCCAGCTCCGGGTCGTCGGAGAGCGAGAGCAGCCGGTCGAAGTAGGCGCGGGCGCGGACGGTGGAGCCGGTCTTGAGCGACAGCCGCCCCGCCTGCAGCAGCACCTCGCGGTTGTCCGGGTCGCGCTCCAGCGCCTCGTCGTACGCCTCCTCCGCCTTGGCGGGGCGCTTGGTGCCCTCGTAGAGCTGGGCCAGCATCACCCAGACGTCGAAGTCGCCCGGGTCGCGCTCGGAGGCGCGGAGCAAGAGCGGCTCGGCCCGGTCGAAGTCGCCCTTCTCCGCCAGCGCCAGCCCCAGCCGCCGGTAGCCGGACGCCTCGCCCGGCAGCGTGCGCCCCAGCTGGTCCACCACCTTGACCGCCTGCTCCGGCTGGTCGGTGTCCACGAAGAGCTGGGCCAGCACCAGGTAGGCGTCCGGGTCCCTGGGGCGGAGCTTGATCGCCTTGCGCAGGGCGATCTGCGCGCGGCTGAACTTGCGGCCCTCGTAGAGCACCCGGCCCAGGAGCAGCTGCGCGGGCTGGTAGCGCCCGTGGAGCGAGATGACCTTCTTCAGCTCCACCTCGGCGCGCGGGAGGTCCGAGGCGCGGGCGTACTCCTCGGCGAGCGCGGTGAGGAGGAAGGGGTTGCCGCCGTCGGTGGCCAGCGCCAGCCGCAGCTCCTCGATGGCCTTCTTGGAGTCGCCCTCCTGGTGGCGCAGCCGGGACTGGAGGTAGTGCGCGTAGGAGGCGGAGGACGCGAAGTCCTCCTCGATGGAGGCGGCGTTCATCGCCTCCTGCATGGCGGAGAGGTCGACCTTGGGCCGCTTGGGTGGCGGCCCGGCGGCACAGCCGAACACCACCGCGGCGAAGAGCAGCGCCCTGCGAAACATCCGGGGTCCGATACTAGCCTTCTTCGCGCCCGCTTGCCGACTGGCCCGGGGCCGGCTCGGCCAGCAGGGTGTCGATCACCTGCTCCGCGGGGCGGTCCATGGACATCAGGTCGACCACCTGGATCCGGTAGCGCACCGCGGTCAGCTCCTGCAGCTCCGGCAGCAGCCTCCCGAGCACGGTGCGGGCGCCCTCCGGCGCGCACTCCGGCAGCGCCACCCCCAGCACGCCCGAGCCCAGGTGCCCCACCACGTCGGGGGCGCGCAGGCGGGCGCGCACCATGGTGGCGCCGCCGCGGATCACGTCCTTCATGGGCGCGGTGCCGGGCTGCATCACCGCCAGCGAGAGCGGGCGGCCGTAGCGCTTGGCGCGCGAGCGCTCCTGCTCCAGCCGCGCGATCAGGCCCACCCGGTCGAACAGGCCGGTCTCCGGGTCGCTCCCGGCGCGGCGGAGGAGGTTGTGGCTGCGCTCCACCTCGCGCTCGGCGTTGCGGAGCGAGAGCGCCCGCTCCGTGCGCGTGAGCAGCTCCAGCGCCTGGAAGGGCTTGTGCATGTAGTCGATGGCGCCCAGGTTGAGCGCCCGCACCTTCTCCGCCACGCCCTGGTGGGCGGAGATGAGGATCACCGGGATGTCCGCGGTGTCCGGCGTGGACTTGAGCGCCACCGCCGCGTCCAGGCCGTCCAGCTTAGGGAGGAAGACGTCCATCACCACCAGGTCGGGGTGGAGCGCGCGCGCCTTGGCCAGCCCTTCCGCGCCGTCGCGGGCCACCTCCACCCGGTAGCGCGACCGGAGGATCTCCTCCAGCACGGCGGCGATCTGCGGCTCGTCCTCCACCACCAGCACGCGGATGTGCTCGGCGGCCTCGGTGGGGCTGGGCGGGGCCTTGACCAGCGCCTCGT
Organism: Myxococcaceae bacterium; assembly: GCA_035637895.1. Lineage (GTDB taxonomy): Bacteria > Myxococcota > Myxococcia > Myxococcales > Myxococcaceae > DASRBA01. Next base: position 66,418 of record DASRBA010000111.1, on the reverse strand, counting down.
TCTTGCGCTGCACCACCATGTGCACCAGCGGGACGGTGAAGATGAACCAGGTGCCGCCGTCCGGCGGCGACTCGGCCCAGACCTCCCCGCCGTGCAGCTCGATGAACTCCTTGACGATGGCCAGGCCCAGGCCGATCCCGCCCGGCCCGTGGCGGTAGCGGTCGAACACCAGGTGCACCTGGCTGGGCGGCAGCCCGGGCCCGTCGTCCTGCACCAGCACCCGCGCCGCCTCTCCGTCCGGGCGGCGCAGCCGCTGGGCGCGCACCACCACCCTCGACTTGGCGTGCTGGATGGCGTTGGAGATCAGGTTCTGCAGGATCTCGCGGAGCTTCACCTCGTCGCCCAGGACGTAGAGGCTCTCCGGCGTCTCGGCGCGCAGGGTGACGCCCTTGTCGCGGGCGATGATGGAGAGGTCGTTCGCCGTCTCCTTGCACAGCTCCGCCACGTCCAGCTGCACCGGGTCCAGCGAGACGCGCGCCTGCTCCCCGCGCCCGCGCTCCAGCAGCGACTCCACCAGGTCGAGGATCTTCCGGCCCTGGCGGAGGATGGCCTCCGAGGAGAGCTGCTGCTCCGCGTCCAGCTTGCTCCCCAACAGCAGCCGCGCGTGGCCCAGCAGCACCTGCAGCGGCGCCCGCAGGTCGTGGCTGACCACCGCGATGATCTCGTCCTTGGTGCGGTTGATCTCCTTGAGGCGGCGGTTGGCCTCGTTCAGCTCGCGGTAGCGGTCGACGTAGGCGGACTCCAGGTCGTCGCGCTTGCGGCGGAGCGCGGCGTGGAGCCGGCTGTTGCGGATGGAGTTGGCCAGCGCCCCGGAGATCGCCTTGAGGAACTCCTGGTCCTCGCGGCCGAACTCGCCCTCCGAACGGGAGAGGCGGAGGAAGAGCGCGCCCAGGAGGTCGTCCTGGCAGATCAGCGGCTGGACGAGGATGGACTTCACCCCCAGCGGGGCGATGTCCGGGCGCACCTCGTCCATCAGCGGGTCGATGTGGGCGTCCTCGACGTAGATGGTCTGCCGGGTCTCCAGCGCGCGGCGCAGCTCCGGGTACTTCACCAGGTCCAGCTGGAGCGAGGTGATGTTGGAGTTCTCGCGGGTGGCCACCACGCGCGCCGACCGCGGGCCCTGCCCCTCCACCAGCACCACCGAGCACCGGTCCGCGGTGATCCCCCTGCAGATCTTGTCCACCGCGATCCGCATGATCTCCTCGAGCTCCAGGCTGCTGGTGGCGGCCTGGGTGATCTCGAGGAGGATCTCCATCCGCAGCCGCGCCTGCTCCTCGCGGGCGATCATCCGGCGGGCGCGGATGGAGGACTCGACGCGGAAGGCCAGCTCGTCGGCGAAGTGGACCCAGTCGTCCAGGCGGGCCTGGGTGAGCGCGGCGGCGGAGCCGTTGGCGGCGCCGGTGAGGTCGCCGATGAAGGGGAGGTCGCGGAGGGCCGGTTCGCGCCGCATCGCGGCGAGCGCGTCGTTCGCGGGCACGGTGCCGGCGGTGAAGAGCACGGCGTCCGCCTTGGCTTCGGCCGCGGCGGCGGCCAGTCCCTGCGCGCCGGCGACGGATGCCGTCAGGTACCCGGCCGCTTCCAGGGCGGCGACGGCTTGCTGGGCGGAATCCGGGCCACCGACGACGAGGACCCGGCCTACCCCCGGGGCTACCACACGTGCGCTCACACTGTCATCCAAGGAGGTCGTGTAATTGTTGCGACTCGCCAACGGATTATGCGCGTGAGACTGTTCGCGCGCCAGCGGATGAGGTGGGATACTGGGCTCTCCAAGGCCCTCCGCCCCGAGTCGAATGACCTCCAGGTACTTCGCAGTGTTGGCCAGTGGGTGTTTGATCCTCGCGCCGGTTGCGCGGGCCCAGGCATCCAATCCGGACGAGTGGGATTCCCCGTTCCCTGCGAAAGCAGGACAACCAACGGATCCCGCAAAGTCAGGCGCTGAAGCAAAACCGGCTCCAGCGACAACTCCCGCAAAACCGGCAACGCCGAGGCCCCTGGAGCCGAAGCCGGCCCCGGCGGCGCCGCCCCCGAAGCCGGCGCCCGCCCCCGCTCCCGCGAGATCGACGGCGATCGCGCCCACCAGGCCGGCGGAGACCGCGCCCGCTCCCACCACCGCGGCGCCCACCCCCACCAAGCCGGCGGAGACCGCGCCTGCTCCGGAGGCGGCCACCACCCCACCCCCGAAGCCGGCGCCGGCGGCGGCTCCCGCGCCCTCGCCCGCGACTCCATCCGCCGCGACCGCGGCGACCGCGGCCAGGACCGCCCCGGTGCAGGAGGAGCAGCAGCCCGAGGAGGCGACGGTCATCTCCACGCAGGAGCGCTTCCTCCCCGGCAGCGAACCGCACAGCCCGGGCACCTGGGGCCGCGCCTTCGCCGACCCGCGCAACCTCCGCCACACGCCGGGCACGGTGGGCGGGCTGGGCCTCATCCGGGTGGGCTCCGCGGACCTGGGGATGCCCGGGCTGCTCCGCTTCTCCGGGTACGGCGACTACTTCCTCTCCCGCAACTTCCCGGTGCTGGACGCCACCAACGTCCACAGCACCGGCACCTTCGCGATCTCCTACATCCCGTTCGACTTCCTGGAGGCGTACCTCGCCTACAGCGCCACCGCGAACACCAACTCCCTCACCTCGCCCCGGCTGCTCGAGGCGCTGGGCGACGTGGCCGTCGGCCTGAAGGCGTCGCACGAGTGGGCGCCGGGCTTCTACGCGGGCCTGGACCTGCGGCTGCTCTCCTTCTCCGGGGTGGGGAGCCAGGACGTGCGCGGGTACGGGATCGGCTTCGCGCCCACGCTGCTGGGCGTCTACGACTTCCGCGCGCTCGCGGCCAGCTTCCCGCTCCGGGTGTACCTCAACGCCGGCTTCGTCCTCGACGGCAGCAAGGACCTGGTGCGCCAGCACACCCTCACCGCGGGCGAGGAGTTCGCGCTGGGGATCAACCGCTTCGACCGCGTCACCGCGGGCGCCGGGTTCGAGGTGCCGCTGCCGGCGGTGACGCCGTTCGTGGAGTACACGATGGCGGTGCCGGTGGGCGTGCCCGACACCGGGCTGGTGGCGCCGGACGCGTCGTCGGTGCCCATCCTGGAGGCGATGCCGCAGCGGGTGGGCGTGGGCCTGCGGGTGACCGCGGTCCGGGACATCACCCTCACCGGGGGCGGGGAGATCGGCCTGACGCCGCGGGTGGGCCTGGGGATCCCCGCCACGCCGCCGTACAACCTGTTCCTGGCCGCCTCCTTCGCGGTGGACCCGGTGGCGCGCGGCGACACCAAGGTTGTGGAGACGGTTCGCGAGCGCAAGCGCGAGGCGCCGCCCGCGCCCAAGACGGCGCGCGTGGAGGGCGTGGTGATCGACGCCGCCACCAAGAAGCCGGTGCCGGGGGTGATCGTGGCCATGGTGGGCGCCGGCCTGCCGCCGGTGGCGACCGAGCCGGACACCGGCCGCTTCCTCACCCACGAGCTGCCGTTCGGCCCGGTCCGCCTCTCCGCCTCCAAGGACGGCTACAAGGAGGCGTCGCGCGAGCTGAACCTGGAGCCGGGCAAGAGCGAGACGGTGGAGCTGGCGCTGGACCCGGCGGCGAAGAAGGCGCGCTTCATGCTGGGCGTCACCGAGGGGAAGAAGAAGATCGCCGCCACCGTCGCCATGCGCGGCGCGCAGGACCAGCAGGCGCAGGTGCCGGAGGGCGCCAAGGATCCGGTGCCGGTGGAGGTGCTGGCCGGCCACTACAACGTGAGCGTCACCTCGCCGGGGCACCTGGCCCAGGCGCGCGAGGTGCAGGTCTCCGAGAACGCGGAGCTGCCGCTGCAGTTCGACCTCAAGCCGGAGCCGAAGAAGAAGCTGGTGGTGGTGGAGAAGAACAAGATCCAGATCCTCCAGCAGGTGCACTTCGCCACCGGCAAGGCGACCATCCTCGCCGACAGCGGCCCGCTGCTGGCGCAGGTGGTGGACGCCATCGTCGCCAACGACCTGAAGAAGGTCCGGATCGAGGGCCACACCGACAACAAGGGCAACAAGGCCAACAACCTCAAGCTCTCGCAGGACCGTTCGGCCTCGGTGGCGGACTGGCTGGCGAAGGCGGGCATCGACCGCGCGCGCCTGGACACCGCCGGCTTCGGCGACACCCGGCCCGTCGCCCCTAACATGACCGCCAAGGGGCGCGAGATGAATCGCCGGGTGGAGTTCCTGATCATCGAGCGCTGACGTAGGCTCCGGATCCGTATGCAGCGGATCCCCCTCGCCGCCTGGCTCGCCGCGCTCGCCCTGACCGCCGCCGGGTGCGGTGGCGGCGGCGGGCCGGTGGACACGGCGGTGGTCTCCATCACCATCCCCAACGGGAACGTGGCCGCGCCCACCTTCCCGCTGGAGATCAGCGTCAGCGGCTGCGACGTGAAGAAGATGGAGCTGTACGACCGCGGCACCTTCGTCCAGAACGTCGCCTTCGCCGGCAACCCGATGCGCCTGGAGCTCAACCCGACCCAGGTGAAGTTCTACAAGTTCGCCGAGAGCCTCAGCCTCACCGCCAGCCTCACCTGCACCGACGGGCGGACCGCGCAGTCGCTCTCGGCCACGGGCAACTTCTGGCCGGTGAAGGAGGTGAACGAACCGGTGGGGGCGCTCCCCCGGACGTTCGTCGCCGAGGGGAGCGGGGCGGGCGTGGCGTTCATCGGCTGCATGTCCGGCGTGAACGGGGTCCGCGTCCTGGCCAAGGTGGACAAGTTCGGGAACCTGCTGGCCACCGCCCAGGTCCCCGGCTGCAGCGACCTGGCGATCATCAGCGACAAGCACGCCGGCACCGGCATGCGCTGGCTGTACGACCCGCCGGACCGGTCGACGAAGTGGAACGGGGCGTTCGCCTTCAACCCCAAGACGATGTCGGTGATCGCCACGTACAACGGGACCGGCGGAACCGGGGCGGCGGGCATCTACGCCCTGGGCGTGGGGCCGGACGGGGACGCGGTGGTCTTCGACCGGCCGGGCGGGCAGGGCCTCTTCCTCCGGCGCATCCCGCACACCGGCGGGCTCAACGTCGCGCCCGCCTGGTCGACGGGGCTGCCCAACGCGCTCAACGCCGTCCCGGTGGTGGACGCCAGCCAGTCGGTGGTGGTCCCGGGCTGGACGTACCAGACCGGCAACGTCGGGCTGATGTACGTCGAACGCTACAACTACCAGAACGGCTCGCTCTCCGCGCAGAACAGCCTGGTCCAGACGACCTTCTCGGACCTGCAGATCAACCCGGCGCCGCCCGCGCAGCTCAACGCCAGCGGCAGCATCGTCTACTTCCCGGGCGAGAACCCCAACGGCACCTCGCTGGTCTACGCCTGCGCGACGACGGTGGCGGACTGCTCCTACGTCGGCGCGCCGGCCCGCAAGTGGCAGAGCTCGGCCATCAACGGGGTGATCGCGGTGGCGTGGCCGTACGCGAAGTTCTCGCGCGTCGCCGCCATCACCGCCAGCGCGACGACGTTCATCAGCGCGGACACCGGGCAGACGGTGGCCTCGCCCACCAACGGGGTGGTCACCGCCGGCGGGCAGATGGTGACGCTGGCGTTCCAGGTCGCCGCGGGGCGCGAGTTCTACCAGCTCAACGGCCCCAACCTCGCGGGCGCCGAGGCGCAGGAGGTCGTCGCCATGGAGTCGGCGGAGGCGGGTGAGCTGTACCGCTACGCCATGACCTCCGGCGGCCTCACCACCGCGGTCGACGACGCGGGCGAGATCTGGTTCCGGATGGGGACGAAGATCGTCCGCCCCTACCCGCTGGACCAGTACCGGCGGGCGCTGCTGCCGCGCTGACCGCCGCGCGCTGACCGCCCGGCGGCGCCGCGGATCCAGGCCGGCGCCCGCCGCCGGACCTCCTCGCCGCTCACGCCCTGGCCACCAGCAGCGCCTCCACGTTCCCGGCCGGCCCCGCGACGGGGGAATCCATCACCCCGACGATGGTGAGACCCGCCCGCTCCACGAACGCGCGGATGCCGTCGATCGCCTCGGCCCGCGCGGCGGCGTCGCGCACCACGCCGCCCTTGCCGACGTGCTCCTTGCCGGCCTCGAACTGCGGCTTCACCAGGGCGATGAGGACGCCGGGGCGCTTCAGCCGGGGCAGCGCCGCCGGGAGCACCAGCTTGAGCGAGATGAAGCTCACGTCGACGACGAGGACGGAGACCGGCTCCGGCAGCTCGGCGGCGGTGAGGTGGCGGGCGTTCACGCGCTCGCGGGAGAGGACGCGCGGGTCGCCCTGCAGCTTGTGGTGGAGCTGCCCGTAGCCCACGTCGATGGCGTAGACCCTGGCGGCGCCGGACTGGAGGAGGCAGTCGGTGAAGCCGCCGGTGGAGGCGCCCACGTCCGCGCAGACCGCGCCGCGCACGTCCACCGCGAACCGGTCCAGCGCCGCCTTCAGCTTGAGGCCGCCGCGCGAGACGTAGGGCATGGGTTCGCCCTTCAGCCGCAGCGCCGCCTCGCGCGGGACCAGCGCGCCGGGCTTGTCCACCCGCTGGTCGTCCACCACCACCTCGCCGGCGAGGATCAGCGCCTGCGCCTTGGCGCGCGACTCCGCCAGGCCGTGCTCCAGCACCAGCACGTCCAGCCGCTCCTTCTTCGGGCGGCGCTCGGCGGTCATCCGAGCAGCTCCGCCGCCGCCTGGCGGATGCCCGCCGCGTCCAGCCCGAGCGCGGTGCGCTGGGCGCGGGCGTCCCCGTGCCGCACCGGCGCGTCCGGCAGCCCCATCACCCGCACCCGCGCGGCGACGCCCGCCTCCGCGAGGAGCTCCAGGACCGCGCTCCCCAGCCCGCCGCGCCGCGTCCCCTCCTCCACCGTCACCACCCGCCCGCAACGCGCCGCCTCCAGCACCGCCACCCGGTCCAGCGGCGCGGCGAAGCGCGCGTCCAGCACGCTCCAGGAGGCTTCGCCCCCGGCGGCCTCCAGCGCGGCGAGCGCGAGGGGTCCGAGGGTGATGATGGAGAGCCTGGGCTCCGCGACCTTCCGCAGCCAGCGGGCGGTCCCGGGCCTCACGTCCGGAGGGCCGGCCTCCGGGGAGATCGCCGGCAGCGTCCCGCGCGGGAACCGGATGGCCGAAGGTCCTGGATGCGCGAGCGCGCAGTCCAGCAACGGCGCGAGATCCTCCCCGAACACCGGCGCCGACAGGAGCATCCCCGGCAGCGGGCGCAGGAACGACACGTCGTACGCGCCCTGGTGGGTGGCGCCGTCCGCCCCCACCAGCCCGGCGCGGTCCACCGCCAGCACCACCTTCAACCCCTGCACGCAGACGTCGTGCACCACCTGGTCGTACGCGCGCTGGAGGAACGTCGAGTAGAGGCAGCACACCGGCCGCATCCCCGCGCGGGCCAGCCCGGCGCCGAAGGTGACCGCGTGCTGCTCCGCGATGCCCACGTCGAACACCCGGTCCGGGAAGCGCGCCTTCAACCCGGCGAGCGCGGACCCCTCCAGCATCGCCGGCGTGACCACCGCCACCGACCGGTCCGCGGCCATCGCCTCCTCCAGCACCGCGGCGAACGCCTCGGAGAACGTGCGCTGGCCCGGCCCGCGGGCGCGCACCAGCTTGCCGTCGCGCCACTGGTATGGCCCCATCGCGTGGCCGCGGGTGATCGCGTCCGCCTCCGCCGCCGGGAAGCCCTTCCCCTTCTGCGTCACCGCGTGGAGCAGCGCGGGCCGGCGGGCCGAACGCAGGGTCCTCAGCGCCGCCACCAGCGCCCGCACGTCGTGCCCGTCGAGCGGCCCCACGTACGAGAACCCCATCGCCTCGAACATGGCGCGCGCGCCGCCCTGGCTGCGGAGCGCGGCGGGGATGGAGCCCACGTTGGCGGAGATGGACATCTGGTTGTCGTTGAGCACCACCAGCAGCGGGCGCGCGGAGGCGCCGGCGTTGTTCAGCCCCTCGAACGTCTCCCCGCCGGTGAGCGACCCGTCGCCGATGACGGCCACCGCGCGGCCGCCCTCCCCGCGCAGCGCCTTCCCCTCCAGGACGCCGAGGGCGGCGGAGACCGCGGTGCAGGCGTGGCCGGCGCCGAACGCGTCGTGCGGGCTCTCGGACGGGTCCAGGAACGGCGCCACCCCGCCCTGCTGCCGCAGCGTCCCCATCGCCTTCGCGCGCCCGGTGAGCAGCTTGTGCGCGTACGCCTGGTGGCCGGTGTCGAACACCAGCGCGTCCTGCGGCGAGTGGAACACCCGGTGCAGCGCGACGATCAGCTCCACCGCGCCGAGCGACGCGCCCAGGTGCCCGCCCACCTTCCCGCAGACGGCGACGATCTCCTGGCGGAGCCGCTCGCACAGCTCGGGCAGGCGCTCCTCCGGGAGGGCGCGGAGCTTCTGCGGTGAATCCACCTCGGCGACGAGATCGCCGCCCGTCACGTCCCCCGCTCCACCGAGTACCGCGCCAGGGCGGTGAGCGGGCCGGGGTTGGGCTCGATCTTCGAGATGGCGGCCAGCGCCATCGCCACCCGCTCGTTGGCCAGGGTGCGCGAGCGCGGCATCCCGGACACCTTGGGGAAGGTGAACCGGCCCTTCGCCTGGTCGCGCTGGGTGGGCTTGCCCACCTTCTTCGGGTCGGCGGTGACGTCGAGGATGTCGTCGACGATCTGGAAGGCCAGCCCCACGCAGTCTCCGTACACGCCGGCCGCCTCCAGCTGCGCGGTGGTCCCGCCGGCGGAGAGCGCCCCCATCCGGCAGGCGGCGCGGATCAGCGCGCCGGTCTTCAGCCGGTGGACGCGGATGACGTAGCCCTCGTCGGAGGGGCGGTCCTCGGCGATGTCCAGCGCCTGCCCGCCCACCATCCCGCACGCGCCGGCCGCCACCGCCAGCTCGCGCGCCAGGTGGAGCCGGCTCTCCTCCATGCCGCCCAGCATCACCCCGAACGCCTCGGTGAGGAGCGCGTCCCCCGCGAGGATGGCCATCGCCTCCCCGTACACCTTGTGGTTGGTGGCCTTGCCGCGCCGGAAGTCGTCGTCGTCCATCGGCGGGAGGTCGTCGTGGATGAGCGAGTAGCAGTGGACGTACTCGAGCGCGCAGGCGGCGTCGTCGGTGACGCGGCCGGGGGCGGTGCCCTTGCCCACCGCCTCCGCGAAGGCGATGCACAGGATGGGGCGCAGCCGCTTGCCGCCGCCCAGGAGCGAGTAGCGCATCGCCTCCAGCAGCCGCGCCGGGGTGCGGTCCGCCAACCCCTCCAGCTTCTTCTGGAGCAGCAGCTCCACGCGCGCGCGCTGGACCTCCAGGTAGTGGTCCAGGCGGAGCTCGCTGGTGGCGCCGGTCTTCACGAGGGCTGGCTCCCCGCGGTGGCGCCCGGGTCCGCGGCCAGCTGGCGCAGCCGCGCGATCAGCGAGGGCAGCTCCACCGGCTTGATGAAGTAGTCGGCGGCGCCGCACTCCAGCCCCCGCTTCACGTCCGTGCTCGCCGAGCGCCCGGAGACGAACACCACCGGGATGGCGCTGAACTCCTCGCTGTTGCGGACCGCGCGGCACAGCTCGAAGCCGTCGATCCACGACATGTTCACGTCCATCAGGATCACGTCCGGCCGGTCCACGTGCAAGGTGGAGATCAGCCGCAGGCCGTTGGCCGCCTGCGCCACCTCGAAGCCCTCCTGGCGCAGCGCGAGCGCCATCATCTCCCGCGTCTCGCGGTCGTCGTCGACGATGATCACCTTGGGCTTCTTCGGGTCCATCGCGGAAGGGTTAGAACGGGACGTCGTCGTCCTGGGCGGGCGGCTTGGCGGCGCGCGCGGCGGCGGGGGGAGCGGCGGAAGCGCGGGACGGCCCGGGCCCAGGCGGTGGCTGAGGTGGCTGGGCCGGCGACGGCGCCGGCGCGGAGTGGAGCTGCAAGGGCACCGCGCGGGCCTCGCCGTCGCGGTGGGTGAGCTCCTCGATGCGCCGCTCCGCCTGCTCGAGGATCTTCTCGCCCCGGTCCACCAGCCCCATCCCCTCCTCGAAGGCGCGGAGCGAATCCTCCAGCGTGAGCTGGCCGCCCTCGAGCCGCTTCACCAGCTCCTCCAGCCGGTGGACGATCTCGTCGTACTTTTCGGGCGCGGGGGGCGCGGTCTGGGGGTCCTTGGGCACGGCGCTGTCTTCGAAGGGAAGGGACTGTACCGGCCCGGCGCTCTCCGGGAAAGCGCGGCGCCGCGCGACACTCACGATGGAGGACGCTTCCGCTGGACGGAGGTCACCGTGGCCTCCACCAGGTCGCACCCCTCCAGCGACTCGGCGTCCCCGCCCATCCGCACGCTGATCGCGTCGCCCGGGGAGAGCGAGGCGGCGCTGCGCACCACGCGGCCCTCGCGCATCAGCACCGCGTAGCCGCGCGCCAGCACGCCCAGCGGGCTCACCGCCTTGCGCATCGCCTGGAGGTGGCCCAGGCGCTGGCGTTCGGTGGCGACTTTCCCGCGGGCGGCGGTGATCAGCCTCGCCTCGAGCGCGGCGAGGCGCTGGGCGGCCTGGTCGAGGCGCGTCTCCGGCGTCCACCGCGCCAGCGACCGGGCGGACCGCGACAGCTCCTGGTGCCGCCGCCGCATCCCCTCGCGCGCCGCGGCCAGCAGGCGCTCCCGCGCGCGGGCCAGCGACTCGCGGCGGGCCTTGAGCTCCGACTCCGGGCGGCGCCGCTGGAGCCGGTCCGACAGCTGCCGGTGGTGCTGGGCGCGGCGGCGGAGGGCGGCGCGGGCGGCGCGGGCCAGCTGCTCGGAGAGGGCCTGGAGGTGGACGCGCTTCTGGCCGATCAGCCGGCGCGGGTCGAGCACCCGGCCGCGGAGCGCGCCCAGCCGCTGGCGCCCTTCGAGCAGGCGGCGCTCGGCGGCGCGGCGGAGGCGCAGCCCCAGGGTGGAGAGGGCGTGCTCCAGCTCCACGCGGACCGGGGCCAGGCGCTCGGCGGCCGCGGTGGGGGTGGGCGCGCGGTGGTCCGCCACGAAGTCCGCGATGGTGTAGTCCACCTCGTGGCCCACCGCGGAGACCACCGGCACCGGCGAGTCGTAGATCGCCCGCGCCACCGGCTCCTCGTTGAAGGCCCACAGGTCCTCGATGGACCCGCCGCCGCGGGTGACCACGATCACGTCCACGCCCGCGCGGACGAGGCGGCGGATGCCGCGGACGATCTCGGCCGAGGCGCCGTCCCCCTGGACGCGCGCGTCCGCCACCAGCACCGACATCCGCGGGTTGCGCTGGAGCAGCACCCGGAGGAAGTCCTGGAGCGCGGCGCCGTTCCGGGAGGTCACCACGCCGATCCGCCGGGGGAGGAACGGGATGGGCCGCGGCGCGCGCTTCCGCCGCTCCCCGAACAGCCCCTCCGCCTGCAGCTTCTCCTTGAGCTGCTGGAAGGCGAGCGCCAGCGCCCCCTCGCCGGCCGGCTCGAGCTTCTGCACCAGCAGGCTGTAGCGGCCGGCGGGCGCGTAGAGGTCGATCGACCCTTCGGCGATCACCTCCAGGCCGTCGCGCAGCTTGAACTTCAGGCGCTGCGCGGTGGTCGCCCACACCTTCACGTCGATGCAGGCGTCGGAGTCCTTGAGGTTGAAGAACAGGTGGCCGCGGGCGTTGGGCGCGCGGAAGCCGGAGATCTCGCCCCGGACGCAGACCCGGGAGAAGCGGGCCTCCAGGGTGTTCTTCATCTGGCGGGTCAGCTCGCTGACGGTGAGGACGGCGCGGGAGGGAGGTTTCTCCTTCTCCTTCGCGGGTTCGGGCTCGGGCGCCGCGGCCGCCGGTTCGGGCTTGCGCCAGGGGAGCTCCGGCGCGGACGGGGCGATGGGCTCCGAGGGCGGCGGCGGTTCGGGGCGGGGGTCGAACGACGCGGGGAGCGGCGGCGCCGCCGCGGGAGGTGGCGCTGGGCGAGGCGCGACAAGAGGCGCGGGCGGCCTCGGGTCGCCGCCACCGCCGAACAGCTCGCCCTGCACGCCCTCGCGGGCGCGGCTCACTTGCCCATCTCTTCCAGCCGCGCCTGCGCCTTCTTGTGCCACTCGTCGTTGGCGGGCGTCATGGAGATCACGTCCCGGAACTTCGTCGCCGCGTCGTCCGGGTCCGTGGCGCGGTTGGCGTAGGCCTGCAGGTAGAGGTCCTTGGCCTTCCCCTTCATCTCCTCCACCAGCGCCCGCGCGCCGGCGTGGTTGGGGTCCGCCTGGAGCGCGCGTTCGGCGAACTCACTGGCGCGGGCCCAGGCGCCCTGCGTCTTGGCGGCGGCCGCGGTCCGGTAGAACACGTTGGCCGCCTTCACGCCCGCCGTCCGGCCCAGCTTGCTGGAGCCGCCGCCGGTGATCTTCCGGTCGAGGGCGATGAGCTGCATCAGCCCCTTCCCCTCCAGGTCGTCCACCTTCTTGTAGAGGGAGTTGAACTCGGCGATCTGCCCCGCCAGCCGGCGGCACTCGGGCGACCGCGAGGCGCACGCCTGCGCCGCCTGCTGGGCGCTGGCCACCTCTCCGTCGGTGAACATCCGCGAGACCTCGTCGGACTCCTTCGCCTTCGGCGTCTTGTCCCGGACCGGGCCGGCCGGCTTGGCGCAGTTGGTGGCCTTCGCCTTGGCGTCCTCGTTCAGCGTCTTGGCGTCCCGGTCGTCGAAGGTCTGGGCGATGTCCTCGGTGATCGCCACCACCTCCTCGTACTTGGAGGGGTCCGCGCGCCCGCCCGGCGGCGGGTTGCAGTTGGCCACCCGGGCGGCCACCTTCATCAGCTCCTCGGCTTGCTCCATCCGGGCGTGGCGGCGCTTCTCGAGCTCGTCGTGGAGCTGCTTCACCTTCTCGAACTGCGAGGTGTCCTCCCCCACCTTCTTCAGGGCCTCGTTGGCGTCCCGCAGCTTGTTCTCGTTGATCGCCGCCTCCGCCGCGTTGATCGCGGCCGAGTAGGGGATCTCCCGGCTGGCCTTCTTCAGGTAGTCCTGCACCATCGGGTAGTCGGGGTCCGCCTTGGCCACCTCCTCGAACTTGGCCTTGGCCTCCTCCCACTTGCCCTGGCGGACGAAGTTCTTCCCCTCCTGGAACACCCCGGCGATGGCCTGGCGGACGGCGGCGTACTCCTCCTCGATCCGCCGCTGCTGCGCGAACTTCCGCTCCGAGTACAGCTTCAGGCCCGCCAGGCTGACCGCGATCAGCGCCGCCAGGAAGGCGACCAGGATCATCGGCCCGCCGCGCTTCTTCTTGGTCTTGCGGCCCGCCGACTCCGCCGCGCGCGAGCGCACCCGCTCACCGCGGTCCGCCCGCCGGACCGGGACCTCCGCGCGCGGCCGCCGCACCGGCACCTCGCGCCGGTCGGTGGCGTTGTCCTCGTCCACGAAGGTGAACTCGGTGTCGCCCAGGGCGATGACGTCCCCGTTCCCCAGCACCGTCTCGTCGCCGATCAGCTCGCCGTTGAGCAGGGTCCCGTTCCCGGACCCCAGGTCCATGGCCACCCAGCCGCTGGTGGTCTTCCGCAGCTTGAGGTGCTTGCGGGACACCGAGGTGTCCGGGATGGAGATGGCGTTGTCCGTGGCCCGGCCGATCACCACGTCTTGCTGGTGGAGGGGGAACTCCTGGCCGGACTTGGGGCCGGCGGTGCAGACCAGCTTGATCCCCCCCGTCGCCCCCCGCGAGCTCACCGCGTGGATGGCCCCGGTGGCCGGCCTCCGCAAGGGCGGATCTCCGCCGGACGAGGTCCGGCGTCTGACGGGGGGTCCGTTGGGCATCCTCAGGGTCCGCTCCAGTCGATTCTGGCAGCCGCGGGGCCGCGGCGCCATCCAGCCTCCATCCCCTTTTCCCGTCTCCCTAAACGGTCACTACCCCAGCGCATGTCCAAACGCGAAGGCGAAGATGATGGGGCCAAACAGGATCATGAACACTGTGGGGAAGATGCAGGCAATGAGGGGAAAGAGCATCTTGACAGGCGCCTCGCCCGCCAGCTTCTCGGCGCGCATGGTGCGGTCCTGGCGGAGCTGGGTGGACTGGATGCGGAGCACCTTGCCCAGGCTGGTGCCCATCCGGTCCGCCTGGACCAGCGCCATCACGAACATGGTGAGCGGCCCGAGGTCGACGCGCGCCACCATGGCCTTGAGGGCCTCCTCGCGCGTCTTGCCCATCTTGAGCTGCTTGAGCACCAGCTGCAGCTCGTCGCGGAGCGGGCCCTGCTTGCCCTTCTCCACCACCTTGGCGAGGGCGGCGGTGAAGTCCAGGCCGGCCTCCACCGAGAGGGTGAGCAGGTCCAGGTTGTAGGGCAGCGCGCGCGAGATGAGCACGTGCCGCTTCTTCACCTGGTCGTTGAGCCAGATCTGCGGGTAGGCGGCGCCCAGGGCCCCGACCAGGAGCGACCAGCCGAGCGCGACGTTGACGCCGTTGAGGAGCACCACCCCGGCCATCAGGCCCAGGACGAAGCCCACCTCCTGCATCGCCATCACGTCCTCGGGGCGGTAGCCCCTGGGCTCGCCGGCCTTGACCAGCGCCTTGCGGACGCGCAGCTCGAAGGCCGGCCACATCAGCCGGCGGTTCATCAGGCCCAGCCGGCGCAGCGCCACCGACCCCAGGCCGCGCACCCCGCCGGCGGACTCCTCGCGCACCTCGACGAAGAACTGCTCGAAGAGCGTCTGGTAGATCCAGAGGACGAGCAGCAGCGTCGAGGTCCCGACGAGGACGCCGGTGACGCTGGAGAGGACGAGGGAGAAGAGCTCGGGGTTCACTTAGATATCGATGTTGACGATCCGGCGGATGATCAGGATCCCCATCGTCTCCATCACCATGATCAGGAACACCAGGATGTAGCCGAAGAGGTGATCGAGCATCGGCTGCATCAGGTCCGGCCGCATCATGTTCAGCACCAGCCCCAGCGCCGCCGGCATGGCGGCGACCACCCAGCCCTGCAGCTTGCCCTGGGAGGTGAGCGCCTCGATCTTCCCCTCCAGGCGGAAGCGCTCGCGGATGGTGGCGGAGATGGTCTCGAACATCTCGGCCATGTTGCCGCCGAGCGAGCGGGCGATGTTGGTGGAGACGACCACCAGCTCCAGGTCGTCGGACCCCACCCGCTTGGACATGTTGATCAGCGCCTCCTCCAGCTGCACGCCCAGCTTCACCTCGCGGACGAAGAGGGTGAACTCCTGGGCGAGCGGGGCCATCGCCTCGCGGGAGACGTGCTCGATGGCCTGGGGGAAGGTGAGGCCGGCCTTGAACGCGTTGGCCATGGCCTGCAGCGCGTCCACCAGCTGGGTGTTGAAGGCCTTGATCCTCCGGCGCCGGTAGTACCGGACCAGGAGCATGGGCAGGTAGAAGCCGAAGATCAGCGCGGCGATCCCCACCAGCGGGTTGAACATCACGTAGGCCAGCATCCCCAGCAGCGCCATGCTCGCCACGTTCAGGACCAGCATCTGGCGCGGGTCGATGAACAGGAACATGTCGCTCAGGCCGGACATCGACTTGACGACGTACCGCTCCTGGTACTGCTCGTAGGCCTTGGAGAGGACGCCGGCGATCACCAGGACGAAGAAGAAGACCGACGTGGTGACCAGCAGGAAGACGATGCCGGGGAGCATGGGGCGCTCTTCCTCTTGGCTACCGGCCGGTCACCGCGGGCCCGGCTTCTCGGGGGAGCCCCGGACGATGGTGATGATCTCGCGCCGCCGCTCCTGGAGGACGCGGGTGCGCTCGCCGGAGAGCAGGGTGTGGATGGTGGCGCGGCCCCGCTCCTCCAGCATGTCCACGTCGTCCTCGTTGCGGAGCGCCAGGGTCAGCTCGCCCAGCTCCTGCGCCAGCACCAGGATCTCCGCCTCCTCCGGGATGACCATCAGCGAGACGTTGGAGTATTCGCGCTGGCCCTCGGGGATGAGGTTCACGTTGGTGGTGCCGGTGATCTTCCCGGTGGCGAGGACGATCACGTTCTGCAGCAGGGTGACCGCGGTGTTCTCGTTGGTGGAGGGGTCGCGGAAGGTGCCGATCACGTCCACGTGGTCGTTGGGGCGGACCCAGCCGCCCACCGAGGCGTTCTTGGTGGCCTCGATGGTGATGGCGCGGGTCTTCTTCTGCACCTTGGTGGAGAGGCGTTCGGAGGCGCGCATCGTCTCGAACTGGCTCCACAGGAGCGGGTCGCCGGCCTGCAGCGGCACCAGGATCTTCTGGTTCACCACGTGGGAGGCGGACTCCGGGCGGACCACGGACGAGGTGACGAACTGCTCCGGCACCGGGCGCTGGGAGATCATGTCCAGCGTCACCACCGTGCCCTCGGGGATGTCGGAGGCGGCGACGACGACCGGGACGAGGTTCCAGCCCCGCCGGACGTCCGACTCCTTCTTCTTGATGGCGGAGAAGGCGATCGCCCCGGCGAACACGGCGAGGACGAGCGCGACGAGCAGCGGGGTCTTTCCCTTCAGCATCGCTCACGGCCTCCGGGGCGAAGAGCGCGGGGATGGTACCCGTGGGGAAAAAACCGTGTCAAAGATGCGCCCGATCGCCCGCTCACGGAAAGGGGGAATTGAGGACGAGGTAAATGCCGTCGTAGTACGTGTGGTACGCCCACAGCATCACCTCGATCACGTTCATCCGCCCGCCCGCGTTGGGGAACGGAGATGGGACGACCCGCAGCGAGACGCCGATCATCAGCGCCAGCACCAGCAGGGCGTTGAGCATGGAGTATTCGAGCATCGCCTGCCCGCGGCGCCTGGCGCGGCGGCCCTTCCGGGGACGGCGGAGCTGGGGAACGGGAGCCATGGTTCCGGGCTGGCGGCGCATAGTACCCCTCGAAGGGCGGAAGTGAATCGGGCGAATGGACGCGGACCTTGGGCACCGCGTCATGACCCAGCGCCCACACCTCCAGCGAAGCGGCGGCCGCGGGGACCTCCAGCTTGACCAGGGGCACCACCGGGACGGCGTCGCTCAGCCAGAGCCGCTGGAGGAGGGCGTCGCCGTGGTGGAGGTCGATCCGGCGGGCGTCGAAGGTCCCGGCGTGGGTGCGGACGCGCTCGGGATGGACGGTGACCCGCGGCCGGGGCGTGGCGGGGCTGGCGGGAGGGGGTCCGGGGGCGCGGAGGAGCGCGGTGCCGGCCTGGGCCGGCGGGAACGGCCCACCGCCCAGGAGCAGCTGCTGGATGGAGTCCACCCCGAGCGGCTCCGCCGGGTCGACGAGGGCGGCGACCCGGCCGAGAGGCGCCTGCATGGACGGCTCCGGAGCAAGCTCCAGCTCCACCCACTGGTGATCGCTCTCTTCGGCCACCACGGCGACGCGCAGGTAGACCGGAGGCTGGGCGCCCCGGCGGAGGGCGAAGGTCGACCAGTCTCCGAGGCGGGGAGGCGCGGCGATGGCGAGGAGGAGCAGGAGGGAGGTCATCGAGCTCCTCCTCGCGGGATGACCCAGAGCGCGCGGACCACGAGGAACGCCAGCGTGCGGCCGGGCGAGATCCGGTCGGCGATGACGGCCACGAAGGTACCGTCGCGAGTGGAGAAGGCGGCGGCCACCACGGCCCCGCGGGAGGGCTCGCGCTGGACGATGGAGGGGAAGCCGTCCGCTCGCCAGCGGCGGGCGTAGAAGGAGGCCACCGCTTCGGGCGGATCGGCGGTGGTGAAGGAGGAGAGCTCCCCTCCGCCGATGGGGACGAGGCGAGCACCCGGATAGGCCCCGCGCCAGGGGGTCGAGGAGAGCGCCAGCAGGAGCACCAGGGCGATCACGGCGCGGCCTCCTTCGCGCTCCGCATCCGGTACATCTGCGCGCTGAGCGAAGCGGCGTACTCCTGGGTGTCGCGGAAGGGCGAGGTGTCGAAGCAGCGCGGCTGTGGCGCGTCCAGGCGCTCGCCGAGGTCCTCGAGCCCGCCGAGCGCGGAGGCCGGGTAGCCCGGGATGCCGAGACACGCGCTCCGGCGCTCCGGGCGGTAGCCGCGGCTCACCACGAACGGACCGGAGGCGTCCGGCCGCGGCAGTCCGACGGAGCGGAGGTCCGGGACGGAGCGGGACTGGTGTTTCATCCGGCCGACCTGGAGTTGGAGCCCGGACAACGCGGAGGAGACCTCCACGTCCGCCCCGTCAGGGAGGTTCCAGGAGTCGACGACCACGCTGGCGCGCTCCTCCAGCGCCACGCCCTCCACGCGCGCGCGGGCAACCGCGTCGGCTCGACCGTCCGGCGAGAGCCGCCAGGCGGCGGGAGCTGAGCCGCCGGCATGGGCTTCCTCGATCGACAGCGCCACGCCTACGCCCGAGATGAACGGCGCCCGGAGCGGGTACCGGCGCGCCGCTTCGGACTCCACCCGACGAGCCTCCGCGCGGAAGCGCCCGTGCGGATCTCCACCGGCGATGTCCGCCACCTGGTGGCTCGCCAGCTCCCACGCGCCGAAGCGTGCCGCCTCCTGGACTTCCAGCCGCGCCAGCAGCATCTCCGTCGCCACGCCCGCCCCCATCACCATCGCCACGGCGGCTGGAAAGAGCAGGGCCGCTTCCGCCAGCGCCGCGCCTCGTCGTGCGCGCCGCAACGTCGCCGCGGTCCGCGCGCGCCTCGCCGGGCGCGCGGTAGCCATGTCACGCGGAGGAGCGAGGACAGCGCGGGTTGATGCGCCACGCACTCGACCCGCGGCCGCTGTACGGCAAGCGGCCCACGCAGCGGGACGCGGGCGCGCTGCCCCGATCAACGCGCTCCCTCTCTCCGCGCGCGGCATCAGTGCACCATCCCCCGAGGCCACTCCGCCCAGACCGGCGCGATGGCCGCGGCGCGGTCGGGGTGCTCCGCCACGGGCGCCAGGCGGGCGCGCCAGTAGGGGTTGAAGAAGCTCGGCGGCTCCGCCCAGTCACCCGGCCGGTGGTAGTACGCCTGCGCCCGCGCGACCGCGCGCATGAGGCCGTCGCGCTTGCCGAAGACGGTCTTCGCCGGCCGCGACAGCACGACGAAGGTGGACGGCTGGTTGAAGTCGTCCTCGGGGCCCGCCGCCCGGTCCAGACGCGGCTCCCCGTGCCGGTCCGCCGTGCCCGCGCACGCCTCCGCGTACCGGCCCGGTTCGAAGTGTGGAAACGAGGCCAGCCCCCGCCACGGGTGGTTCCCGTCCTCGATCGGCTGGACGTTCGCCACGTAGACCGGGACCCATACGCCCGCCGCCACCGACCGCTGCACCTCGTTCAACCCGAGCGCCCGCGCGAATCCGTCGCTCCCGCGAGGGGCCCGCCATCCCGCTCCCGCCGGGTAGCCGTCGTCGTACGCGATCCGCCAGTGAATCCCTCCCCCACCCCCGTGGTCCTCCTGGTCGTTGAGCGCCCACACCGACGGCTTCATCGCGAAGCGGAACGGCCGATCCGCGCGCCGGCCGATCCGCGGCTCCCCCCAGCACTGGAACGGATCGTCCTCCGGGCCGCACGAGAGCGGGTTCCGGAACGGCCCCACGCGCGGTGGCCCGACGCTGATCTGGTACGCGTCGTCGGCGCCGAGGTCGTCCCCCTGCGCCAGCATCGACGACGTCGCGCCCGGCGTGTCCTCCGGCTCCCGGATGAAGTTGCCACCCTCCGGGTCGTCCCAGCCCTCCGCCAGCCCATGCGTGAGCAGCCGCGTCTGTCCCCACTTCGGCTGCGCCTCCAGCATCGCCTTCAGCGGCCCCATCCAGTCGGGCAGCGGCAGCGCCTCGCGCGCCCGCGAGGTGACGAAGTCCGGCCTGGCCGCGTTCGCCACCTGCCCCATCACCCGCTTGGCGCGCGCCACCTTGTCGTCTTCGCCGCGCGCGGTGACGTCGAGGTACCGGGGCGTCCTGGGTGCGAGGGGACTCCCGCCCACCTCCCGCATGGACGCGCGGTCGAACAGGCACACCGACAGGTTCGCCGCGGTGCGCCCCAGCTCATCCACCCTCGCCTGGGGATCGTTCGCGGCGATCACCTCCTGGGACGATCCGGCCACCGCCTCCAGCGCTTTCCGCATCATCCGCGCCGACTCCGCGGCCAGCCCTACGTTCGCCTCCAGCAGCGAGGGGATCAGCTCCCGCCCCACCACCGCGTCGAGGTCCGACGCCCGGAGCGCCGACTGGTACCCGGACACCAGCGCGTCCATCAGCGCCAGCGCGCCCCGGAGGAACGCCAGCACCGCCCCGACGCCCGGCACCGCCGACAGCGCCGGACACGCCGCCCCCCAGAACGGCGAGCGCGAGGCCGACGACGCGCACGGCGAGAGCGTCCGCATCAACCCGTCCGCGTCCGTCAGCCACGCCTCCCCGAAGAACGCGAAGGAGAGGAACGACTGGAGCACCATCGCCGAGACGTAGTGCGAGGCCTGCGTCCGGTTCGCGTACGCGGCCAGGTTGAACGCCCGCGCCTCCATCGCCGCGCTCGAGTAGGCCGCCGCGTCCGCCGCGTTCTGCAGGCGGATCCGGTCGTGGACGCTGAACCCCAGGTCCAGCAGCCCGATGGTGACGGTGGCCGCCAGGGCCAGCAGCGCGCACCCGAGGACGAGGGACTGCCCGCGCGCGGCCTTCATGGCAACCACTCCCGCCGCACGCTGGACTGCATCCGCACGGTATAGGTGGCGAACAGCGGCAGGAAGTAGCGGCGGTCCTCGCGCGCCACCTGCGCCAGCACCTCCAGCTCCGCCGCGTCCTCCGGGCCCTCCGGATGCGACGCCAGCCAGCAGGTGAAGATCGCCCAGTTCGCCAGGGGCACGACCAGCTCGTGCAGGTACCGCACGCGCACGGTGAGTCGCGTGGCCTCCAGCCCCTCGGGAGACGGATCAGGGAGATCGAAGTCCAGCGATTCCCCAACCACCTGGCTCCTGACCGGCCGGAGGACATCCACGCGCACCACCCCCGCCAACCCGCCCGCCTCCATCAGCGCCGGCAACCCCTTGGGGCGCGCGTCCCGCAAGCGCGCGTGCATGGCCAGGTCCCGCGCGCGCGCCTCCGGCCACGACGCCGCCACCGCCCCCCACGAGTCCGCCCGCCCGAGCAGCGGCAGCAGCACCAGCAGCGCGGCGTCGTGCATCCGCGCGTTGCTGGCGCCCCACACCGCGCCCACCCGCGCGGCCGCGAACGCCGCGTACGCCTCCAGCAGCCGCGCCTGCTGCACCAGCCCGAGCTGCACCACGCCCAGGCCGAGCATCGCCACCAGCGGCAACGCGAGCGCCGCCTCCACCGCCACCTGTCCCCGCCCGTTCCCCATCCACGCGGGGCCGGAGCAAGAGGTGGGCCAACATCCCACCGAGCGCGCACGCGAACGCGACCGTCCGCGAACTGGAACGGCCGCCGCCCAGCGCGAGACGGTCGGTGATTCGGTACGAGACCCGCGAGCGCGCCGCGACGATCACACCGCCGAGAACCCGGCGCGAGACCGCTCCCGCCACTTCAGCACCAGCCCCGAGGGGAACGCGACGATCACATCGCCGAGAAACCCAGCGCGAGACGGGTCAGCGACTCGGTACGTGACCCACAAGCGCGCGCCCGCGACGATCACACTGCCGAGAGCCCAGCATGAGACGGGTCAGCGACTCAGTACGCGGCGGGCGCGGCCTTCGCCGGCTCCGCGGCCGAGTCCACTGCCTTCTTCGCCGCCTTGGCCCTCGGGCCCCAGCGCTCGTCCGCGCTGCGCGCGCGCTTGGCCGCGACGGCGGAGCCCGGATCGGCGCTCGCCCAGGCGGAGCAGTAGTCGTAGGCGCGGGAGTCCCCGGAGACCTCCATCCGCGTGCACAGCCGCTGGAGGGCGTCGACGCGGGACGGCCCGGAGAGGCCCGCGTTGATGGCGATGATCAGCCCGTTGATCTCCTCAGCGCTGCCCGGCTTCGCCCGCGTCGCGGCGAGGAACAGCTCCTGCGCGTTCACGGTGCGGACCTTCGACGGCGCCGGCGCGTCGGCCGACTTCCGGGACGACGACGGCCCCGCGCTGGAGAGCGGGATCGTCGCCGACTGGGCCTGGGGCGGCGCCTCGTCTCCACCCTCGGCGTCGGACGGCGCCGTGACCTGGCGGGCCGGTGCCGCGGCCGGCGGCGGCGCGGGCGGATCATTCATCGCCACGCTCTGCGCCGCGCCGCGGTTCCTCGAAGGGGCCTGGGCCGTGGGCGCCGGGCCGCCGCTGGGCGCGGGTGAGGTGCTCGACATCCCGGCCCCGGCATTGCTCCGCTGCACGTAGGAGCCGTCACCAACGCCGCCCGGCGCGGGCGTGCCACCCACCGGCGCCTTCACCGGCGCGGGCTTGGGCTCCGCCGGCGCGCGCTCCCGGGTCGCGACCGACTTCTTCGCCAGCGACTCCGCGGCCTGCTCCTCCTCCATCCTCGCGACCTTGGCGCTCTCCAGCTTCTTCTGCTCGTCGCGGCGGGTGGCCTCGGCCTGGGCGGCGCGCTGCTTCGCCTGGACCTCGCCCTCCAGTTGGGCGCGAGCGGCCGGCTCCGGCGCTGGTGCGGCCTGCGGGGGCGTCGTGGCCGGCGCGGAGGGCCTCGCCGTGCCATTGCCCCGGGTACCACCCGAGGTCGACGCCCCTCCCTTGCTGCGCCCGAACAGCGCATCGAACTCAACGTCGTCCTTGGCGCCGCCCTTCCCCTTCGTCGTCGACCCGACCGGCCCGTCGGACGACTTCGACCCCAGCCCGCCGGTGCCCCACTGGCCCAGGCCACCACCCGACCCCGCCACCGCGGACTTCTTCTTCGACGGGACGGGCGGGGGTGCCATCTTCCGGTACGACGTGGACGGAGGCTTGGCGGCAGCGGGAGCGGGAGCGAACGCGTGGCCGACCTTGGCGGCCTTGGTGTCCGGCGGGAGCAGCATCTCCCCGTCCGCGGCCTCGGCGGTCTTCTTCGCGTAGCCGCCAGTGCCGGTGGTGGGGACCGCCGGGCGCGACCCCTTGCCCATCACCATGTTCTGCATGGTGTCGGGGCGGTCCTTCCCGGACTCGCGGTCCCGCGCGTCGAGGTCCGCCTTGGACTTGTCGGACTTGTCCTGGGACTTGAGGTCGCTGCTCACGTCGACGCGCTGGACCTCGTACTCCTTCTTGCCCACGGCCTTGCCGACCTTGGCCTCCTGCGCCTCGTCCTTGTTCTTCTCGTTCGCCTGCCCCTCCGCGAGCGGCTGCGGCGACGCGGCCACTGCGGGCGCGGCGGCCGCGGGCGCGGGCGTGGCGACGGGAGCCGACTCCCCGGCCCGATCCAGCGCCTGCGCCTGGGCCTTCGCCTTCGCCTCCTCCATCTGGATGGTCGCGGGGGACGCGGGCTTGGTCTCCGGATGGTTGGCGACCACGCCCACCACCACCAGCACCGCGGCGAGCGAGGCCGCGCCCACCGCGCCGAACATCCACCGGCGCCACCCCCGCGTGGGGGCGGGACCCGCGGCGGCGCGGCGGGCGGCCTGCTCCGCGTACGCGAGCAGCGAATCCAGACCGGCGTCGGGGGCGGGCTCCGGGGCCAGCTGGGACATCTGCAGGCGCACGCCTTCGATCTCGCGGAGGGCGCCGGTGCACCGGGAGCAGCCCTTGACGTGGGCCTCGATGCTCCGGGCTTCCGCCGCGGGCAGCTCGCCGTAGGCGAACTCGAGGAGCCGGTCCTCGTAGCGATGTGCGCCCTGCTGGTTCATACCGCTGCCGTCCTGTCCTCGGCCAGGTCGCCGTCCACCCCGAGCTCCGAGAGCCGCTTGCGCAGCCCCTCCAGGGCATAGCGCATCCGGCTCTTCACGGTGTTCTCGGCGGTGTTGGTGACCTGGGCAATCTCCTTGAAAGCGATCCCTGAATATTCCCTGAGGATGAACACCTCTCGCTGCTCATCCGGTAGCGAAGAAAGTGCGCGTTCGAGCATGGGGCGGAGGCGGGCGTTGTGGGCGCCCCGCTCCGGGCTGTTGCCCCCGTCCGGGAGCATCTCGCCCAGGGCGCGTCCGTCGCCCTCGTCCGACCCGCTGGCCGGCGCGTCGAGCGAGTCGGCCTGCCGGTAGCTCTCCTTTCGCGCGCTGTCCACGCAGAGGTTCCTCGCGATTGTGTATACCCACGTCGTGAACCGCGCCCGCGGTTCATACTCTCCGGCGCTCCGCACCACCTTCAGCCACGTCTCCTGCAGCAGATCCTCCGCCCTCGCCCGCTGCCCCGTGTACCGGAGGATGAAGTTGAAGACCGGCGCCCGGTGGCGGCGATGGAGCGCCTCGAAGGCGCGCGCATCCCCGCCGCGAAAGGCGAGCATCAGCTGCTCATCTGAGCGCTCCGGTCCCAACCATCCCCCGTGCAAGTTCGGGGCTCTCTCTGACCTGCCCCTTGAAACGAACGGCGTCGAAGGTTGATCTACCGCGCGGGTCTGCGCGCGTAAGCCACGAGAATGACAGCCAATGCGGCGACTGTCACGGCGGCCCCCTGCGCCAGAAGCCAGATTGGAAATGGTCGCTGTAGGTGAATGTAGAGGCTCCGGCCGAGCGCCAGCCCAGCGAGCGCCCCGGTGAGGGTTCGCCAGGGATTGGAGCCGAACGCCGGGGCAAACCGGCCCACGACCCAGTCGGCGACGGCGGGGGCGAAGAGGGCCAGCGTCCAGGCGGCGTCCCACCGCCAGGCGAGCGGCGCCCGGGCGGCGATCTGCGCGGCGATGGCGGCGAACATCACCGGGTAGACGCCCAGGCAGCGCGCGCACAGGCGGACGCCGCCCAGGTCGTAGGTGCGATGCAGCTCGTCACCGCGGTGATGGGACAGCCAGAACACGCTCGTTCTCGTTGAGGAAGCACGCGGAGGTGTGGCCGCCGCCCAGGTCATACAGAGGAGGGACCTCCACCTTGCAGCGGTCGAAGGCGTGCGGGCAGCGGGGGTGGAAGGGGCAGCCTGGGGGCGGCGCGCTGGGGGACGGCAGCTCTCCGCCAAGGAGGATGCGGGAGCGCTTGCGGTCCGGGTCCGGCACCGGGACGGCGGAGAGGAGGGCCTGGGTGTAGGGGTGCTTGGGGCTCCGGTAGAGCGTCTCCGAAGGCGCCGACTCGACGATCTTCCCCAGGTACATCACCGCCACGCGGGTGGAGAGGTACTCGACGATCTTCAGGTCGTGGGCGATGAACAGGTACGACAGCCCGCGCTCCTTCTGCAGCTCCGCCAGCAGGTTGACGATCTGCGCCTGGATGGAGACGTCGAGCGCGCTGATCGGCTCGTCCGCGACGATCAGCTGCGGGTCCAGCGCGATGGCGCGGGCGATCCCGATCCGCTGGCGCTGGCCGCCGGACAGCTCGTGCGGGGCGCGGTCGTAGGCGTCGGCGCGCAGGCCCATCTGGTCCAGCAGTTGGAGGACCCGCCGGCGCCGCTCCTCGCCGGAGGCGACGCGGTGGATGGCGAAGGGTTCGCCCACGATCTCCCCCACCGTCATCCGCGGGTTGAGCGAACCGTAGGGGTCCTGGAAGACCATCTGCATCTTCCGCCGCAGCGGCCGGAGCGCGCCCTGGCTGAGCGAGGTGAGCTCCACGCCGTCCAGCGCCACCGAGCCGGACGTCGGCTCCACCAGTCGCAGCACGCTCCGCCCCAGCGTGCTCTTGCCGCACCCGCTCTCCCCCACCAGCCCCAGCGTCTCGCCCTTGGCGACGTGCAGCGACACGCCGTCCACCGCGCGCACGTGCCCGCGCACCCGCCCCCACGCGCCGCGCCGGACGGGGAAGTGCGTCTTGAGATCTCTCACCTCCAGGAGCGCACGCGCCGGTTCGGGCCCCGAAGCGGGGGACGCCGGCGCGGGGGCCTGCGGCTGCATCCCGTGAGGCTCAGGCATCCGCGGGCGCCTCCACCGGGTGATGACATGCGGCGAGCTGTCCGGATCGCTTCACCTCCAGCGGCGGATCCACCTGCGCGCAGAGCTCCGTGGCGCGGTCGCACCGGTCGCGAAAGCGGCAGCCGGAGGGCCACGCGCCCAGCGCCGGGACGGATCCAGGGATGGCCCACAGCTTCTGCGCGCGCCCCGCTTCCAGGCGCGGGATGGAGCGCAACAGCCCCGCGGTGTACGGGTGCGCGGGGCGGCGGAAGAGGTCGCGCACCGGCGCGCGCTCCACCACCCGCCCGGCGTACATCACCGCCACCTCGTCGCACGTCTCCGCCACCACCCCCAGGTCGTGGGTGATCAGCGCCATCGACATCCGCCGCGAGCGCTGCAAGCCCCGCAAGAGCTCCAGGATCTGCGCCTGGACGGTGACGTCGAGCGCGGTGGTCGGCTCGTCGGCGATGAGCAGCTCCGGGTCGCAGGCCAGCGCCATGGCGATCATCACGCGCTGCCGCATCCCGCCCGAGAGCTGGTGCGGGTAGGCGTCCGCGCGCTCCTCGGGGGCGGGGATGCCGACCTGCCGGAGCATCTCCACCGCTCGCGCCCGCGCCGCGACCCTGCCCACGGGCCGATGGGCGCGCACCGCCTCGGCGATCTGCGCGCCCACCGCGTACACCGGGTTGAGCGAGCTCATGGGCTCCTGGAACACCATGGCGATGCGGTTGCCGCGGATCCGCCGCAGCTCCGCCTCCGGGAGCGAGAGCAGGTCGCGCCCCTCGAAGAGGACCTGCCCGCGGGCCACGCGCGCCGGCGGGGAGCGCAGCAGCCGCAGCAC
Organism: Myxococcaceae bacterium; assembly: GCA_035637895.1. Classification (GTDB taxonomy): domain Bacteria; phylum Myxococcota; class Myxococcia; order Myxococcales; family Myxococcaceae; genus DASRBA01. The sequence continues at coordinate 40,040 of DASRBA010000111.1, read as the reverse complement.
CGAGAGCGCGGTGAGGCTCTTGCCGCAGCCGGACTCGCCCACGATGCCCAGCGTCTGCCCGCGCGGCACCTGGAGCGAGACGCGGTCCACCGCGCGCAGCGTGCCCCGCGCCGTGGCCAGCTCCACCTGGAGGTCCCGGATCTCGAGCAGCGCGCCCGCGGCTTCGGCCATCGCGCGCTACCGCTTCACCTTGGCCAGGTACTCCTCCCGGCTGAACACGCCCTTCTCGATCAGCAGCTCCACCATCGCCTTGATCGCCGCCACCTCTCGGCGCTGGAGGTCCTCCAGCGAGCGCAGCATCTCGGACGGGTTGGGGCCCGACGGCGCGGCGGCGGGAGTCCCGCGCATCGGCGTGCGAGGGCCGGCGATGCCCGGACCGTTGACGGGAGGGCCCGGGCGCCCCGCGGGCTGCGGGGCGGGAGGACCGGAGCCGCCGCCGAAGTCCACCTCGGAGCGCTGCTCCTCCAGCTCCTTGAGGCTCTTCACCACCGTGCGGCCCTGCGCGTCGACGACCTTGAAGGAGCCCTCGAAGTCGGACAGCTCCGCCTCGCCCTCGTAGAAGCGGGCGAAGGCGCGGGTGAGGGAGGTGCGGCCGGCGAGCTGGGCGATGATCCGGCAGCGCGTCACCGCGCGCAGCGTGTCCAGCTGCTGGACGTTCTGGGGGTCGGCCATGGCCACCACCAGCGTCTTGCCGTCGTCGCGTATCTGCAGCGGGATGACGCCCAGGTCGCGCGCCTTGTCGCGCGGGACCTTCGCTTTCACGTGCGGGGCGATCCCCTGGATGGAGTCCAGCGCGGCGACCTGGATGCCCAGCTGCTTGGAGAGCGCCTTGATGAGGATCTCCTCCGTCACCAGGCTCATCCGCACCAGGATGTCCCCCAGCTTGCCGCCCCACTTCTGCTGCTCCGCGAGGGCGCTCTTGAGCTGGCTCTCCTGGAGGACGTTCGCCTTGATGAGCAGCTCGCCGAGCTTGATCGTCGCCATCGTCGCGCGCTCGATACTAATCGCTCACTTGGGGGTTGGCGAACGAGCGGCGCCGGTCGCGTCCAGCTCGATCGGGGTGACGTCCTCGGGCGGATCGGGGGAGAACTGCGCGGGATCGATCTGCTCGTTGAGCGTCACCTTGGAGGCGCTCAGCTCGATCTTCGCCTTGGCGCTCAGGGACTCGAGGGTGGTGCGGCGCGGGAACGGGATGACGCCGGCGGGCTGGACGTCGGAGAAGGTCACCCGGTAGCCGCCCGCGGTGGTGGAGATGATCTCGCTCTTCACCGGGCGCGCGGTGACGGGGTCGATCCACAGTCGCTGCGACGCGCCCTCGGCGCCGGCGGTGAGCAGGTACGCGCGCTCGTCGCCGTCGACGGTCAGGGTCCACGGGGTGCCGGGGGTGATCCGCGGCGCGCGACCGAGCAGCATCGCCACCACCTCCGCCGGCGCGAGCGGCACGCGGAGGAAGCGGGCGAGGTTGGCGGGCGTGGCCGGGCCGACGTAGTAGGCGCCCTCCTGCGCCACCCAGAGGCCGAAGCGGTCCCCGTCGCTGGCCAGCACCGACTGCGGGCGGCCGAAGAAGTCGTTGGCCTGGATCATGAGGGAGGCCGGTTCGGCGGCGGAGGCGAAGGCGCCCACGGTGAGCTTCCCCTCCGGGACGTCGAAGGTGACCTGGCCCTCGGCGGAGATCGAGCTCGCGCTGTGTTCCGCCCCGTCGACCAGCCGCAGCAATTCCTGCGGGTCGGTGAGGCGGCCTCGGGGGCCGAAGTCCACCGGCCGCCGCGGGCAACCGAGCAGGCCGGCGAGCGCGATCAACATCGCGGCGTAGAATGACTTGTGCATGGTGCGGGGGTCGGGCGATAGAAGAGTCCCACGCACTCCCGGAGCGCAATGAACTTCGACGAGATCCTCCATTACCTGCGGCTGGGCGGAGTGACCATCGCCGTGATCCTCGCCGCGTCGGTGGTCGCGCTGGGCGTGGCCATCGAGCGGCTGATCGCGCTGTGGGGGGCGTCGCAGCGGTCCCGCGACCTGTCGCAGGCCGTCTCCAAGCACCTGCTCCGCGGCGACCTGGCGGCGGCGCGGTCGGCCACGGAGCGGTCGGGGGCGCCGGTGGCGGACATCTTCCTGGCGGGGTTCGACCGGGTGGACCGCAGCGGGCAACCGCACGGGTCGCTGGAGTCGGCGGTGGCCCGCGAGCGGGCGGAGGTGCTGCTGCGGCTGAAGCGGAACCTGTGGATCCTGGGCACCATCGGCGCCACCGCGCCGTTCGTGGGCCTGTTCGGCACGGTGGCGGGCATCATGCGGTCCTTCCGCGACCTGGGCCTGGACGTGGCGTCGGGCGGCGTGGGCGGGAGCGCGAAGGTGATGTCCGGCATCTCGGAGGCGCTGATCGCCACCGCGGTGGGCATCATCGTCGCGGTGGAGGCGGTGGTCCTCTACAACTACTTCCAGGCGCGGCTGGCGCGGCTGGCGGTGGAGCTGCGGCTGTTCGCGGAGGAGTTCATCGAGCTGCTCCGCTCGCCGCCTCCTCCGACACCGGCCTCGCCTCCGTCGCCCGAGCCTTCGGCCGCGGTCCCGGCCGTCGCCGAGGGGAGCTGAGGGTTCGCCATGGCGATCGGCAAGGTGCCGGGGATGGAGGAGGGCGGCGAGAGCGACCTGGAGGAGGGCGTCTTCGCGGACATCAACATCACCCCGCTGACGGACATCTTCCTGGTGCTGCTGATCATCTTCATGGTGACCAGCTCGGTGATCGTGAACCAGGGCGGGTCCGGGGCGAAGGCGGGGCTGAAGGTGAATCTGCCCAAGGGCGGGAAGGCGGCGGACGTGGCGCTGACCCAGACGGACCTGTCGGTGGCGGTGCTCGCCGACGGGCGGCTGGTGCTGGGCGGCAACGTCGTGTCGGAAGACGAGCTGAAGAAGGCGCTGGACGAAGCCAAGGCGAAGAACCCCAACACCATGGTGGTCGTGCAGGCGGACGAGGGCGTCCCCCACGGCAAGGTGGTGGCCGTGATGGAGCTGGCGAAGGGCGCCGGGCTCGGGCAGCTCGCCATCGGCGTGCGGGCGGGGCCGAAGTAGCGTCAGAACCGGCCGAACGCCTCGTCCGGCAGCTGGGTGGGCGAATCGTCCGCGGCCGAGATGAGCCGCGCCTGGAGCTCCACCTCCGGCAGCACGTTGCGCGCGAACCAGAGGGCGGAGGCCTTCTTGCCCTCGTAGAAGGCGTGGTCCGGGTCGGAGGGGGAGCGCTGCTGCTGCGCCTCGGACGCGATGGAGGCCGCGTCCAGGAGCATCCACCCCACGGCCAGCTGCGACATCAGGCGGAGGAAGCGGTTGGCGGAGAGGGCGATGAGGTGCGTCTTGTCGGACTGCGCCCAGCCCAGCATCCCCATCGCGGCCTGGATGGTGGCCTCCTGCCCGGCGCCCAGCGCCTCCACCGCCTTGCCGAGGACCGGGTGCGCGCGGTGCTTCTCCACGAACTGGCCGATGTCGCCCATGAACTGCTGGAAGTGCAGCCCGCCCGACTGGCCCAGCTTGCGGCCCACCAGGTCCATCGCCTGGATGTGGTTGGTGCCCTCGTAGATGGAATAGATCTTCGCGTCGCGGGTGGCCTGCTCCACCGGGTTGTCCTTGAGGTAGCCGGCGCCGCCGAAGACCTGGATGGCGGTGGCGCAGACGCGGAAGCCCTCGTCGGACCCGAAGGCCTTCACCAGGGGGGTGAGCAGATCCACCTGGCCGCGGTGGTAGGCGGCCTGCTCGTCGTCGGTGCCGGCGAGGAGCGCGGCGCGGTCCACGTGCGAGACCAGCTTCATGATCAGCGAGCGGATCCCCTCCACGTGCGCCTTCATGTCCAGCAGCATCCGGCGGACGTCGGGGTGCTCGATGATCGCGACCTTGGGCGCCTTGGGGTCCTTCCAGTGGGTGTAGTGCGGGCCCTGCTTGCGGTCGCGGGCGTACTCGAGGGCGGAGAAGTAGGCGGCGGAGGCGGTGCCCACGCCCTGGACGGCGACGGCGATGCGCGCGCCGTTCATCATCTTGAACATCTGCGCCATGCCGGCGTTCTCCACGCCGCCCACCAGCTCGCCCACGCAGTCGTCCTGGTCGCCGAAGCTCATCGCGCAGGTGGCGGAGCCGTTGATCCCCATCTTGTGCTCGATGGAGGCGATGGCGACGTCGTTGGGCGCGCCCGATTTGCCGGAGGCGTCGATGCGGCGCTTGGGGACGATGAAGAGGGAGAGGCCCTTGGTGCCGGGCGGGGCGTTCTCCACCCGGGCGAGGACGAGGTGGATGATGTTCTCGGTGAGGTCGTGGTCCCCGCCGGTGATGAACATCTTGGTGCCCTTGAGCTTGTAGGTCCCGTCGGGCTGCTTGCGGGCGGAGGTCCTGGCGGCGCCCACGTCGCTGCCGGCGTGGGGTTCGGTGAGGCACATGGTGCCGCCCCAGGTGCCGTGCACGATGGAGGTGACGTAGCGGTGGACCTGTTCGGGGGTGCCGCAGGCGCCGATCAGCTCGGCCACGCCGTGCGCGAGGCCCGGGTACATGTTGAGCGCCGGGTTGCAGCCGGAGACCAGCTCGTCGAGGAGGACGTGCAGCATCCTCGGCGAGCCCTGGCCGCCGTGGTCGGGGCTGACGGAGACGCCCTTGATGCCCAGCTCGTAGAGCTTCCGCCACGCGGCCGGGAAGCCTTTGGGGGTGATGACCTGGCCATTCTCCAGGCGGCACCCCTCGCGGTCGGCGGAGGCGTTGAGCGGGCCGCCGACCTCGGTGGCGAACCGGTAGCACTCGGCGAGGACGGCCTTGGCGGAGTCGACGTCCCAGTCCTTGAAGGGGCCGCGGCCGGCGATCTCGCCGAACTTGAACTGCTCGGCGAGGACGAACTCGAGCTCACGAAGGTCGGCCCGGTAGCGGTTGATGCCCGCGGACATGCGCACTCCTGGAGGATGGAAGGGACTGTTCAAAAGTGTGCGGCAGGGCCGACCGGGCAGTCAACCGGCTCTGACGCAGAGCGCAACTTGGGCGTGGCTAAGGGAGTCGCCACATCCCATTCGTGCCCCGAACGTCGTGCTCAGCGCGTCCACTCTCGCCACCATTCTTCATTCGAGAGTCACCCCCCACCCCCTCGTCGCCGCTGACACCGCCGCTCCTCCCGCAAACCCGCTCCACCCCATCGCCCCCACATGCGGCACACCCGTTGCTGAGCGCCCGGAGGCCTTCACCCGTTCACTTCACCAACCGGAACCCAGGAGGGAGCACCTGATGCTTCGGACCTACGCAACCGGCCGCATGTGGCCGTTCCGCAGCGCCTCGGACCTCGCGGGGGCGACGCGCCGGGCGGAAGCGCTGGCGAGGTCGCTGGGCTGGGCCATCAAGGACGTGGAAGCGCTCTCCGGGGCCATCAAGGAGCTGGGCGGCAAGGCGCTCGAGCACGCCGGCGGCGGCACCTGCCGCCTCGAGGCGGGCGACACCCGGGCGGAGATCATCGTCGAGGACCTGGGCGGCGGGTGCGCGCGGACCCGGGTCGTCTTCGCGACCGCGCAGGCGCCCATCGCCGCCGCGGGCTGACCGGGGCCGATGCGGCCGACCCGCGCGACCCGCCCGCCGGCCCTACTTCTTCCCCGCGCTCTTGGCCGCGGGCTTCTTCGCCTGCGGCTTGTCGCGCGCGGCGGTCTTCTTCGGCGCCTGGCTCTGGGCTTTCTTGGCGCCGGACGCCTCCGACGGGCGGGCGGCCTCCATCGGCGCGGCGGCCTGCTGGATCAAGCTCTCCCGGGCGACGTTGACCACCACCGGGGACTGCCCGGCCCGCTGCCGGTTCTCGTCCTCCAGCGAGTAGAACAGCTGGATCTCCGACTGGCCCTTCATCACCAGCTCGCCCTTCTGGTTCTCCGCCCAGAGGTCGATGTCCGCGAAGTAGCGCCCGTTCTCGCCCCACCGGTCCGTCACCCGGCCCTTGCAGACCACGGTGTCTCCGGGCCAGACGATCTTCACGAACTTCACGTTGTACTTCCGCAGCTGCGCGCCGCGGGCCCAGTCCGACACCAACTGGCCCAGGAATCCCATCACCAGCATCCCCGGCGCGTACACCGACGGCATCCCGATGGACCGCGCGTACGCCTCGTCCACGTGCACGGGGTTGAAGTCCCCGGACGCGCCGGCGTACCTGGCCAGCTGCACCCGGTCGATGGGGGCCTTGGCCACCGCGGGCAGCTCGTCGCCCACGCGGACCGACTCGAAGTAGAGCTTGCGCGGGGGCATCTAGACGGCCTCCTTCGCCGCTCGGACCACCAGGGTGCGCCGGGCGCGGAAGACCAGCGTGCCCTCCTCGTCCCTTCCCTCGTCCTCGATCACCGCCACGTCCATCTTCCCCGCCGGCCCCGTCTTCTCCAGCACGTCCGCCACCCTCGTGCTCACGTAGATCCGATCGCCCGCCAGGATGGGCCGCTCGTAGTCGAAGGCCTGCTCCGCGTGGAGCAGGCTCTTGATGCCCACCCCCAGAAGCTCCCGCAGGTCGGCGGCGGAGTGGAAGGACGCGGGGAAGGTGGGCGGGGCGACGATGGTCGGGAACCCCGACGCCCGCGCGTACTCCTCGTCGTAATAGATGGGGTTGTAGTCGCCCAGCGCCTCGGCGAACCGGCGGATGGCGCCCTTCTCCACCTCGTTCAAGGTGGGCGGCGACGACCGTCCGATGGCGTTCTTGTCCAGCATGGTCACCTTCCCGACGGCAGCTCCAAGACGGTCAAAAGGCCCGCGTCGGCGGCGGTGACGCGCGGCGCGGCGTTGACGACGACGTTGGCGGTGGCGCGGTCGCCCGCCACCCCGCCCTTCACCAGGATCTCCACCTCGGGGTCGGCGTCCAGGTGGATCCGGTCCCCCGGCTCCTCGGCGCCCACGGCGATGGTCAGCTCCAGCCGGACGCGCTCCTGCCCGTCCTCCAGCCCGACCGCGGTCTGGCTGATCCCCGCCACCTTGCCGGCCCTCACCGGGAAGGCGCCGCCCAGGATGTCCTCCTCGGCGAGCACCGGGACCAGCTCTTCCTCGAAGTCGTCGCAGTCCAGCCCCAGCCCCACCGAGCACAGCGCCGCCGACTCCAGCAGCCCCACGTGGCCGATCAGGTCCTTCTCCGCCAGGGCGTCGAACTCGGCCTCGGTCAACCCCGCGCCGATCTTCCGCTGCAGCGCCTCGCGCCGCGTGCGCGCGTCCACCACCCGCGAGGCGGTGGCGCGCCGGATCTGGCCGCACACCTGGCCGGCCGCCGCCACCAGCCGGTCCATCACGAACCCCGGGTTCACCCCCGTGCCCAGCAAGGCGACCCCGGCCTTCTGCGCGGCGCGCTCCAGCTTCTGCGCCAGCTCCGGGTACTTGAGGAACGGGAAGGAGAGCTCCTCGCAGGTGGAGACCACGCTCATCCCGTGCTCGGCGGCCTCCAGCAATTGCTCCATCACCTGCGGCAGCCGCGACCCGGTGGCGTGCAGCAGCACCGCGCCCTTCGTCTTCCCCACGGCCTCCGCCAGCCGCGGCGCCACCTTCAGCGAGATCTGCGGATTGCCCAAGAGGTCGCCCAGCTTCTTGCCGGCGAGCGACGGGCTGGAGTCCACCGCGCCCACGAGCCTGAGCTCCGGGGACGCGTGCGCGGCTCGCGCGATCTCCTGTCCGATGAAACCGAGGCCCATCACCACCACGGGCACGGGCCCTGTGGAGGCCTTTCCCATCCGGCCGCGGACCTTAGTCGGGCACATGCGACGCGGCAAGCTTCTGGTCGGCTGTTCGGGCCCGGACAGTCCCATAACATCCCGATTTCTCGCTGCTTTTGTTCGTGCTTCGAAAGTCAAGACGCACGTCGGCCCACCCGCTGCGCCAATGCGCCCAGTCGGGGGAAGCGTGTATAACCAGCGCACTTTCGAGGGAGCCCGAGTCGCGACATGCCCACGGACCGCATCCTGATCGTCGACGACGACGCGCTGATCCTGCAGGCGCTCTCCCGGATCCTCCAGTCGGAGGGATACGACGTCGTCTCCCACACCGACCCGGTGAAGGCGGCGGAGGAGCGCGACTTCGCGCTGGTGATCACGGACTTCATGATGCCGCAGCTCAACGGCATCGAGCTTCTGGGCTTGCTCAAGACCAAGGTGCCCGGCGCGGTGCGGATGCTGCTCACCGCGGCGAGCGACTTCAAGGTGGCGTCGGAGGCGGTGAACCGGGGCGAGGTGTACCGGCTCCTGGGCAAGCCGTGGACGATGAGCGAGCTGACCGGGTCCGTGCGGCAGGCGGTGCAGCACTACCACCTGGTCCAGGAGAACGTGCGGCTGAACAGCGAGGTGGCCAGCAAGAACGAGGAGCTGCTGCGCATCAACCACAACCTGGAGTCGCTGGTGATCGAGCGCTCCAACGGGCTCCTGGACGGGATGATCTCCGCGCTCGACTACCGCGACACGGAGACGCAGTGGCACTCGCGCCGGGTGGCGCTGTTCTCGCGGCGGATCGCGGTGGAGCTGGACGTGAACGGCACGCCGCTGGAGATCATCGAGCAGGGCGCGCTGCTGCACGACATCGGCAAGATCGGCGTCCGCGACTCCATCCTGCTCAAGCCCGGCCCGCTCACCCCGGACGAGTGGGTGGAGATGAAGCTGCACCCGGAGATCGGCTACCGGATGCTCTCCAAGATGCCCTACCTGCACGAGGCGTCGCTGATCGTCTGGCAGCACCAGGAGCGCTTCGACGGCCAGGGCTACCCGCGGGGGATGAAGGGCAAGGACATCCACCTCGGCGCGCGGATCTTCTGCGTGGCGGACACGCTGGACGCCATCACCTCCGACCGCCCGTACCGCAAGGGCCGGTCGCTCCAGGTGGCCAAGGACGAGATCAAGCGCTGCTCCGGCACGCAGTTCGACCCGGAGGTGGTGGACGCCTTCCTGCGCATCCCGGACTCGGAGTGGGCGCGGATCCGCGAACAGGTGGAGGGGCTGGAGGCCGAGGAGAACAAGCGCTTCGACGGCAAGCCCATCCTCGGCCCCGGCAAGCGGCTGGCCACCGCCGCCGCCAAGGCGTGAGCCTCAGGGCTTCGCGGTCACCGCGGTGATCGCGTCGCCCTCCATCAGCTCGTCCACCACGCCGTCGCCGTCCGTCACCTCGCCGAAGGCGGTGTAGCGGCCCTCCAGGTGGGGCTGCTCGGAGGTGGTGAAGAAGAACTGGCTGCCGCCGGTGTCCTTGCCGGAGAGCGCCATGCCGATGGTGCCGCGCACGTAGCGCCGGTCGGACACCTCGCAGCGAATGGAGTAGCCGGGCCCGCCGTCGCCGTCCCCGCGCGGGTCGCCGCCCTGGACCACGAAGTTGGGCTCCACCCGGTGGAAGGTGAGGCCGTCGAAGGAGCCCTTCTTCGCCAGCGCCCACAGGTTGCCGGAGGTGCGCGGGTTCTCCTCGGTGTCCAGCTTCACCGTGAACGCCCCCTTGGCGGTGGCGAAGCGGAGCGTGGCCCCGTCCGGGGCCGGGCTGTAGGGGCTGTCGGCGGCGAGGGGGCGGGGCGCGGCGGGCGGGATCGGCTCGTTCATCTTCTGGAGGAACTGCCTCGCGGCGTCGCGCAGGTGCGCGTGCGGCTGCGACAGCCAGCCCACCAGGAGGTCCTTGGCCTGAGGCGCCTTCAGGTCCACCAGCGCGGAGGCGACGGTCTCGGCGAGGTCCGGGTACGACGGCACCTTCTCGGCGACCTTCAGGATGCCGGGGACGGCGCGCGCGTCGCCCAGGGCGGCGGCGGTCCCGCACGCGGCGCCGGCGACCAGCGGATCGGGGTCGCCCAGCAGCGCCAGCACCGCGTCCTTGGCCGTGGCGTCCTTCGTCGCGCCCACCGCGGTGAGCGCGGCGGTGCGGACGGTGGGGCTGGCGTGCGAGAGGTAGCTGGCCAGCGGGCTGGCGCCGGGGACGGCCGCCGCCGGCAGGTGGTCGATCTGGCCCAGCGCGAGCGAGAGGCGCCAGACCTCCGGCGGCGACTGGTGCCCGCAGGTGAGCACCTCGGACACCGCGCCGCGGAACCGGTCCTGCGCGGCGGCGAGGCGGCAATCGATGCGGGCCAGGTCCAGGTCCACCGAGCCCTTCGGCGCCTGGGCGGTGAGCAGCTGCGCCTGGATCTGCTTGCGGAGCGCCGCCACCAGGCCCTGCGCCTCGGCGGGGAGCTCCAGCTTGGCCAGTTGGAGCAGCGGCTGGCCGCCCTCGGCGGAGCGACCTTTCGCGAGCAGGTCGACCTTCCGCGACAGGTCCCCCAGCGCCGCCACCGCCGCCGCGGCGCGGGCGGGGTTGTCCTTGGCGCGCTGGGCGAAGCGGACGAGGGCGCGGGTGGCCTCCACCGCCACCCGGTAGTCCTGGTGGTCGAGCATCGCCTGGACCGCGGGGACGTCCGCCTCGGTGCCGGACTCGATCAGCGCGCGCACGCAGAGCGCGGCGGCCTCGCGCTCGTCCTCGAGGAGCTCTCCCGGCTTCTGCGCCTGTTGCAGGCACTCCAGCGCCGGCGCGCGGACGGCCGGGGACTTGCTGGCGGCCAGGGCGTAGGCCAGCGCGTACCGCAGCCGGGGCCGCTTCGGCGACTCCTTCCAGCGCGCGAGGACCGCCTGCAGCGGCGCGTCCGCCATCTTCCCTTCGCGCCGGGCCACCAGCGCCAGCCCGAGGATGGCCCGCTGCAGGCGCTCGTCGTCCGCGCCGGCGCTCTTGACGATGTTCACCAGGCCCACGCCGCCGGCGGCGCCGCCCAGCCGGGCCATGGCGTCGATGAAGGAGCGGCGCGCGCCGTCCTTCTGGTTGGCGGCGTCCACCGCCACCACCGTGGCCGCCAGGGCCTCGCGGGAAGCGTCCGGAACCGGCACCCAGGACATGCCCATCAGCCCGGCGGCGAAGGCGGCCCGGTCGCGCACCGAGGCGTCGTGGTCGGAGAGGCCCTGCTGGATGATGGGGATGGCGGCCGGGTCCTGGATCCGCCCCAGCGCCACCATCGCGCGGGCGCGGACGGCCGGGTCGGCGGAGCCGGCGAGCGTGCCCAGGCGGCCGAGGTCCTGCGGGCGCAGGTCCTCCAGGCGCTCGATCTCCGCGATGTCCGGGGAGGAGGAGCGGGAGACGCGGGTGGTGACGCAGCCGGACCAGAGCGTGGCCAGACAGGCGAGGGCGGAGGCGGCGAGGCGTGGAGGGCGCATGGGGCCCGCGCATTCTGCCCGCCCGCGCGCTCTGCGCTAGGCTTGGGCCGCGTGAAATGCCCAGGGTGCAGCACCGAGGTCGCGGACGGGACCTCCATCTGCCCGAGCTGCGACTACATCATCGACGACTCCTTCCTGGGCTCCGCCCCCGCGCCCGCGCCGGAGGAGCGCGGCGAGGGTGACACCAACCCCGGCATCAAGCGCCCCTCGCCCCCGCCCACCCGGTCGGGGAAGAAGCGGAAGGTGCCGGCCAAGAAGGCGAAGAAGGGCAACGGATCGGCCCACGAGGACATCCCCGAGCCGCTGCCGTCGCCGGTCCCGCTGGCCCCCACCATGCCCACGCGCTACGCGCCGGAGTCCCCGGGGGCGCGCTCCTCGCCGTCGTACTCGCCGGTGTTCAGCCCCGAGGAGGCGATGGCCGACGCCCGGCTCTTCGTGGGCGGGCTGACCACGGCGGACAAGCTGACGCTGCTCGGCGGCGCGCTGTGCCTGTTGTGCTCGTTCTTTCCTTGGAAGGAGACCGCGGCCGAGGGCGAGGTGATCGGCCTGCAGTCGCTGGGCATCGTGGCCACCGGCCTGATCGCGCTGGCGATGGTGGTGGTGGTGGGGCGAGCGCGGCGGAGCTTCCACGTCAACCCGGCGGTGATGTGGCTGGTGCAGCTGGCGTGCTCGGGGGCGACCATCGTGTGGTGCCTGGTGTTCATCAAGCTGTCCTGGGACCCGACGGAGGCGCACTCGGTGGACGGGAACATGCTGATGGCCACGTCGAAGCCGGTCATGGGCGTGTACCTGTGCGCGGCGGGCGCGATCATCGCCGCGGCGGGGACGTTGATGGGGCTCAAGGACAGCCCGACGTGAGCGGGGAGGCGCCGCTGGCCCGGCTCACCGCCGCCCTGCACGGGGTGGTGCTCGGGCAGACGCGGCCCATCTCGGACCTGGTGACCGCGTTCCTGGCGCGCGGGCACGTGCTGCTGGAGGGCGTGCCCGGGGTGGCGAAGACGCTGATCGCCCGGTCGCTGGCGTCGGCGCTGGGGCTGGGGTTCGCGCGGGTGCAGTTCACGCCGGACCTGATGCCGGCGGACATCCTGGGCACCTCGGTGTTCCGGCCGGACGCGGGGGAGTTCAAGCTGGTGAGGGGGCCCATCTTCACCGAGGTGCTGGTGGCCGATGAGATCAACCGCACCCCGCCCAAGACGCAGGCCGCGCTGCTGGAGGCGATGGAGGAGCGGCAGGTCACCATCGACGGGACGTCGCACCTTTTGGACGAGCGCTTCTTCGTGGTGGCCACGCAGAACCCGCTGGAGCTGGAGGGGACGTACCCGCTGCCCGAGGCGCAGCTGGACCGGTTCATGATGCGGGTGAAGGTCGGCTACCCGGAGCTGGAGGCGGAGCAGGCGATGGTGCGGGCCCACCACCAGCGCCAGGGCGCGCCGCCTCGCGTCGAGCGGGTGCTCCAGGAGGGGGAGCTGAACGCGCTCCAGCGCGAGGCCGCCGCCGTCCGGTGCGACGAGTCGGTGCTGGCGTACGTGGTGGCGGTGGTGCGGCAGACGCGGCAGAGCGCGCCGCTGCGGCTGGGGGCGTCCCCGCGCGCGTCGCAGATGCTGCTGGGCGCGGCGAAGGCGCGGGCGGCCCTGAAGGGGCAGGCGTTCGTCACCCCGGACGAGGTGAAGGAGGTGGCGCCGAGCGTGCTCAACCACCGGCTGGCGCTGAGGGCGGAGGCGGAGGTGGAGGGGCTGACGGCGGAGGACGTGCTCCGGCGGGTGCTGGACGAGGTGCCGGTGCCCCGGTGAGCGGGCGCCCGGTCCCCACCGCGCGCGCCGCCGCGCTCGCCGCCGCGGCGTTGCTCCCGGCGGTGCTGGCGTTGGTCTCGCCCGGCTTCGCGCTGCTGGCGGCGGCAGTGGATGTGGCGGCGGTACTGCTGTGCGCGGTGGACTATTGGCTGGCCCCAGGCATCTCGGAGCTGACCGCGCGGCGGCAGGTGGAGCCGGTGCTCTCCTCGGGCGTGGGGAACCCGGTGGGGCTCTCGCTGGAGTGGAGGGGCGCGCGGGCGGTGCGGGGGGAACTGCGCGACGTCCCGCCACCCGGGATGACATCCACCGGGCACCGGCTGCGCTTCGAGCTGGCGCCTTCGCGGCGGAGCGACCTACTGCGGTACCGGGTGACGCCCGCGGCACGCGGGGACGCGGCGTTCGGGGACCTGCACGTGCGGCTGGAGGGGCCGCTGGGGCTGTGCGCGCGGCAGTCGGCGGTGAAGGCGGCGCAGGCGGTGAAGGTGTACCCGGACCTGACGGCGCTGAGCCGGAGCGCGCTGGAGCTGGCGCGGGCGGCGGACGAGGTGGCGGCGCGGCCCGTGCGGCGGAAGGCGGAGGGGCGGGAGTTCGACTCGCTGCGGGAGTACCGGCCGGGGGACGACGCGCGGACCATCGACTGGAAGGCGACCGCGCGGCGGGCGCGGACCATGGTGCGCGTCCACCGTCCGGAGCAGGACCAGCCGGTGATGCTGGTGCTGGATTGTGGGCGGCACATGGCGGGGCGGGTGGACGGCCGGCGCAAGCTGGACCACGCGGTGGACGCGGCGCTGCGGCTGGCGCGGGTGTCGCTGGAGCAGGGAGACCACGTGGGCGTCGTGGCCTTCGCCAGCGAGGTGCAGGCGCATGTGCCGCCGCGCAAAGGGGCGGCGCACCTGCGGGAGCTGACGCGAGCGCTGTACCGGGTGGAAGCGGCGCTGGAGGAGAGCGACTACGGGCGGGCGTTCGACGCCTGCTTCGCCCGGCATCACAAGCGGACGCTGGTGGTGGTGCTGTCGGACCTGCTGGACCTGGAGACCTCCTCGGCGCTGGTGCGGCGGGCGCTGGCGCTGGCGCCGCGGCACCTCCCGCTGGTCGCCTCGCTCCACGACCGCGCGCTGGCCGAGTTGGCGGAGCGGGTCCCCGTCTCCACCCAGGAAGCCTACGAGCGGCAGGTGGCCGCTCGGCTCGAGGACGAGTACCGCCTCACCGCCGCCCAGTTGCGCGACGCCGGCGCGCTGGTGGTTCGGGCACCTGCGTCGACGTTCTCCGCCGAGGCGGTGAACGCATACTTGCAGATCAAGCGCGAGGGCCGACTCTAATAAGGAGACCAATGACGAAACACAAAACCAAGACGGTCATCTTTCTTGGCGCCGGAGCGTCGGCGTCCGAAGGCGCTCCCACCCAAGCAGATCTTTTCAAAACCTACTTCGACACCCGAGCCAAGCGCCGACCTACAAAGGAGATGGATCGCGAATTAGCCACGTTCTTTCGGGCCATGTTCCGGCTTGACGTCGACAATTCGGCGCACCTCAACAACGCCCCATTCCCCACCTTCGAAGAAGCACTCGGCATCCTTGATCTGGCCGAACGGCGCAAAGAGTCGCTCAAAGAGTTCGACCTAGAGAACATGTCGGCCAATAGCAATCGCATACGATTTATCCGTCAGTACCTAGTCATGCTTATGGCCTCGGTCCTGCGCGACACACTCGAGGCCGCGGGCACAAACCACTTGAAGCTAGTCCATAAACTGTGCAACGCCAACCTCCTCCAAGAAACGACCTTCATCAACACCAACTACGACATTCTTATCGACAACGCACTAACCCAACTGTACTTCGAGAGCCCGAAGATCTACCTGGACTATGGCGTTGATTTCACGAACCCAGAAGACCCATCAATTGAAGGCGGGTGGATGCGCCCACAAGATCCCGCAGCCCGACTCTACAAAGTACACGGATCGCTCAACTGGCTTTTCTGCCCAACATGCAACGGCCTGGAGTTGACGGTAAACGAGAAGGGCATCATGCGACTGATTACTGATCTCCAGAACTGTCGCTGTCGAGCCTGCGAATCCGTAATCACCCCCATCATCGTTCCACCGACCTACTTCAAGGACGTATCGAATCTCTACTTGAGTCAGATCTGGCACAAAGCAGAACAGGCACTACGGGAAGCCGAACACGTCATATTCTGCGGATACTCGCTTCCGGACGCCGGCATTCACCTCAAATACCTTATCAAGCGAGCCCAGACGAACCGCCCAGACGAGCTCAAATTCACAGCGCTCAACAAGAAACACGACCTCAACGAGGCCAATCGATTCAGGCGATTTCTTGGAGAGTCCGTCAATTACACGAACCACTCGTTCGAAGACTTCGCAAGCAACCCAATGGGCTTCATGACTTGGAAGCCCAAACGCCGGAAGCCAACGACACACAACAAACGCGGATCCTGATCGACAAGCGCGATCCTTCTGAAGGTCGAACCAGGAGTCGGCTCACGTCAAGACCGAGAGGTAATCGAAAGCCATGCGCATGTTCGAAAAGGCCACGTACTCGGCGGAGAGGGGACTCGATTCAGCCTCTGGACCGGCCAGCCATGCATCGAGCGGAGCGTCGAACTCGCCTCCGAGTGCCAGCAAGTCAGCCTTGGCGGCGGGAGGCGCCCCCTCCACCAGAAGGCCGCGATCAATATCGTCCTTGACGCCCCAGATCTCGGCATACAGGATGAGCGACCGAAAGGCCGGCGGCACCTTCTTCGCATCAAGCGGCACCGTCCGGCGCTCGAAGAACTCACCGTATCTGCGCTCGAGAGCGTCGCGACTAAGCGGGACAAAGGCCATGAATATAGATTTCAATTCGAGAGAGTTGCCTTGTACTGCTCGAATTGCTTCCAGAATTCCTGTCGGACCTCCTTGGGAACCTCCGCTGCGTCGAAAAACTTTTCACTCAGGTCCCTGATCTCGGCTTCCGATACCTTGCCCCAATCGAAGTTCCCGCCCATCTTTTCTCTCATTATCGCTTTCCACTGATTGAAGAGGCGGCGCGTCAGGTCATGCGCATCTTCCCTCATCAATACGGCGGGTGCTTCACCCGTCCTGTATTTGGGGAAATGCCTCCTCATCCACGCGTCCAGAACGCCGTGATGTGACTCGGTCCCGGTGGGTCTCGGGCGTGGCATGTCCTTGTACTTCCGAACCTCGAACTTCGGGGTGGTTCCCGAAGAGGGCGGAGCACCGTGAGTTGCCATCGCGACCGTCACCGTGCCATTTGCGGCACCCGCGACAGTAATCGCCACGCCTCCCTGGAGTACCCGCACATCCTCGACCGCACCGACCGCTTCTAGCGAGACCCCTCCGGTCTCGGCCACCAGTGCGGCTGACGCTTGGGTGGCTTGAGGGAGCTTCATCAGACGGGCGATCAGCCCTCCCTCGGCGACCGCAGCGGTAGCCAGCAGGATGAGGATTCTCGCGGTCTGGGTCCCGACGAGACGCCCATAGCGCTGGCCCGCCGCCCGGACCCCGTCGAACGTCGTCGCAGCATCCAACTCCCGGACCATTTGAATCCACCCGAAGACGAGATCGCAGACCGCCCGTGCCCCGAGGTACGCGGTCAAGACCATCGTGGCGGCAGCCGCCGGAATCTTCGACAGCAGCTCCGGGATCGCGATGGTGGCCATGAAGATGACCATGCCGGTCAAGAGGACGATCCGGATCGTCGATGGGTCTAAAGTGCTCTTCACTTCCCCGAGGAAGCCATCCCACTGGGAGCCCAGAGCGAAGTCGAACGCGATCTGGTAGACGCTGGAGTCGGTCAACGGCCCCTCCAGGCAGTTGGTCCGGCGTGTCGCGGTGCAAAAGGCCCGGTACCCTCGGGCGATCTCTTCCAGCGCCACTGGCCCCGACCCCCAGCCAGCGAGGACCACGCGGAGCTCTTCAGGCCGGCGGCCATGGAACCGCGGATCCATCACCAGCCGTCGCAACTCGGCGTGAGTCGCCTCCGCATCCACGTAGGCGAGGAGCTCCCTGATCGCCCTCCGCAGCTCCAGTTCGTCCACCACTGGAGAAGCCAAGACTCTGGGCATGCGAGGAAGGAAGACGCGCTCCTCGCCGTCCGGTTGCCTTCTCTCCCTCACCGTGCTGCACGAGACGGCGAGAAACGCGGCAAGAACTGAAGCAAGGGCTCGGGTGGCGATTGTCCTCATTGGTGAGCGGGGGGCACGGTACCGCTAGAAGCGGCATGTTTCACCCTCCCCTGCCCTCTGGCGGGCGTCGGTGCACCGGAGTGGTCCTTCGAGCTCGAGATGCTGCGCAGAAAGTCCCACGTCACCCAGCGAGGGCTCGCGTCCCGCAGCGGCATCCACCAGGCGGAGGTGAGCCGGAGCCTCTCCGGACGACCCAGCCCAGGGTCGGCACCGCGAAAAACTGGCCCGCGCGCCCGGCGCCGAGCTCCGGGCGCCCTACCGCAGCTTCCCGGCCTTCACCTCCAGGCGCACCAGGTGGGCCCACTCGTAGGCGACCTTCAGCTCCATCTCGCGCTGCTTGAGGAGCGTGGGGTCCGCGGACACGGCCGCGGCGGCGATGTTTGCCTGCGCCTCCTCCACCACGACGTCCGCGGCCAACAGCATCTCCCGCTCGGACTCGTTGAGGTCGGCGTCCCCCGGCACCGGCGAGACCGTACCAACCGGGAATGCCGGGCGACCACTTCTACCTACCTAAATGTTGGGCAGGCGCCGCCGGGCCCGCGCCGCCCACCGATCGCCCGGGCCGATTTACCGGCCCGCGGAGCGACCCCCTTTACAGGATCGATCCGCCCCGCAAGATGGCGCGCCCCGTGTCGAAGACCGCCGCCGCCGCCGTCGCCGCCCCCCCCGCGGACCTCCCGCTCACCCGCTTTCACGAACGCCTCCTCGTCGAGGAGCTCTCCACCCGCGCCGGCGACGGCACCACCCGCCTCGCCTCCGCCCTCTCCGAAGCGCGCGTGGACCTCAACCCGCACCAGGTGGAGGCCGCCGCCTTCGCCCTGGACTCGCTCTCCCGCGGCGGCTGCATGCTGGCGGACGAGGTGGGGCTGGGGAAGACCATCGAGGCCGGCATCGTCCTCGCCCAGCTCCTCGCCGAGGGGAAGACCCGCCTCCTCGTCCTCGCCCCCGCCACCCTGCGCGCGCAGTGGCAACAGGAGCTCCGCGACAAGTTCGACCTCGACGCGGTGGTGGTGGACGGCCGCACCGTGCGCGCCACCGGCAACCCCTTCGACCAGCCGGCGGTGGTGATCGCCTCCCACCCTTTCGCCGCCTCGCGCGCCGAGCTGCTCTCCCAGCTCCGCTGGGACCTGGTGGTCATCGACGAGGCCCACCGCCTCCGCAACGCCTACCGGCCGTCCCACAAGACCGGCCGCGCGCTCAAGGCCGGCCTCAAGGACTCCCCCAAGCTCCTCCTCACCGCCACCCCGCTCCAGAACGACCTGCTGGAGCTGTTCGGCCTCCTCTCGCTCCTGGACGAGCAGATCCTCGGCCCCGAGCACGCCTTCCGCGCCCGCTACGAGGTGGACGCCGAGGGGATCCTCGCCGACTCCGGCACCGCCGAGCTCAAGGGCCGCCTCTCCGGCGTGGTGCAGCGCACCCTCCGCCGCCAGGTCCGCGAATACGTCCGCTTCACCGACCGCCGCAGCATCGTGGAGGACTTCGCCCCTTCCGCCGAGGAGCAGGACCTCTACGAGAAGGTGTCGGAGTACCTCCGGCGCTCGGAGAGCACGGCCCTCGACCCGGGGAAGAAGACCCTCCTCACCCTCGTCTACCGCAAGCTCCTCGCCAGCTCGACCTACGCCATCGCCCCCACGCTGCGGAAGCTGGCCGAGACCCTGGGCAAGCGCCTGGAGGCAGCCAGGCGCGGCGCCGAGGCGCAGGGGCTCCTCTTCGCCGCCGAGCCGGAGGAGGCGCGGCAGTTCTCCGAAGAAGCGGAGGAGTGGACCGACGAGGACGGCGGCAAGCCCCGCCCCGGCGGCCTGAAGGCGCTCCAGGACGAGCTGTGGGAGCTGGAGCGGTACGCCGAGCAGGCGGAGGGCATCTCCGTCAACGCCAAGGGCGAGGCCCTCAAGCGCGCGCTGGACCGCACCTTCACCGTGGCCCGCGCCCACCAGTGGCCGGAGAAGGCGGTCATCTTCACCGAGTCGCGCCGCACGCAGGAGTACCTCCTCCGCCTCCTCACCGACCACGGCTTCCGCGGGAAGATCTCCGTCCTCTCCGGCGACGCCGGCACCCCCGAGGAGCGCGCCCGGCTGGTGGAGGAGTTCCGCGACCGCACCCAGATCCTCCTCTCCACCGAGGCCGGCGCCGAAGGGCTCAACCTCCAGTTCTGCAACCTGGTGGTGAACTACGACCTGCCCTGGAACCCCCAGCGCATCGAACAGCGCATCGGCCGCTGCCACCGCTACGGCCAGCAGCGCGACGTGCTGGTGCTCAACTTCCTCAACCGCCGGAACGCCGCCGACGCCCGCCTCTACGACCTGCTGGAGAAGAAGCTCAACCTCTTCGACGGCGTGTTCGGCGCCTCCGACGAGATCCTGGGCGCGCTGGAGAGCGGCGTGGACTTCGAGCGCCGGGTCCTGGACATCTACCAGTCCTGCCGCCAACCGGAGGAGATCGACCGCGCCTTCGACGCCCTCCGCGCGGACCTGGAGAAGCGCATCGACCGGCGGATGACCTCCGCCCGCTCGCTCATCCTGGAGAAGTTCGACGGCGAGGTCCGCCGCCGCCTCCGCCTCGCCGGCGAGCAGGCCCAGGAGGTGGTCCAGAAGCGGCGGCAGCGGGCCCGCGCGCTCACCGGGTCCGTGCTGGGGACGGAGCCTCCCGCGCCTGATGGCCCCGGCGCCGAGCGCCGGCGCCTCTCCCGCGCCGCGGGCCAGGTGCGAGGCCGGACGGTGGACGCGGTCAGCTACCTCTCGCTGGACGCCGCCGCGCTGCCCGCCCGGCTCTCCCGGCTGGCCGGCGCCGAGGGCTGGTGGTTCGCCTACCGGGTGGACCTCTCCGGGCTCAAGCCGGAGGAGCGGCTGCTGCACCTGGTGCTGGTCCGCGAGGGCGACCGCTTCCGCGCCCTCCCCCTCCAGGACGCCGACCACTTCCTCAGGCTCCCCGCCCGGGACGAGCCGCTGCGCAAGCCGGCGCCGGTCTCGGTCACCGCGGCGCAGGAGCAGGCGCTGGCCCAGGCGCGCGAGGAGCTGGCGCGCGCGGCGGAGCGGCGCAGCGCGCTCGAGCTGGACCTGGGGCGCGAGCGCGCCGACCGCTACGCCGAGGACTGCCTGCTGGAGCCGCGCGAGGCGGTGGAGAAGGCCCACGCCGAGTGGGAGGCCGCCCGCCGTACGGTAGCGCAGCAGGAGGAGCCGGCGGAGCGCGTGAAGGCCCGCGCCTTCGCCGAACGGCTGGAGCGCGACTACCGGCGGCGGCTGCAGGCGCTGCGGATGGAGGAGGAGAAGCGCTACGCCCAGAAGGACCGCTCCCTCGCCCAGCTCGCCCAGGCCGCGAAGGTGGTGGAGAAGCGCGCGCTGATCGCCTCCGCCTACTTCTGGCTCGGCTAGCCCGGGGCTAGGCTTCCGCGCCGATGAAGCCGCCCCGCTTCTGCCCCACCTGCGCCAAGCTCCTGGAGATGAAGCCGCACGGCGGCCGCGACCGGCTGGCCTGTCCGGATGGGGAGTGCGGGTACGTCTTCTGGGACAACCCGCTCCCGGTGGTGGCCGCCCTGGTGGAGTTGGAGGGGAAGGTCATCCTCATCCAGAACAAGGGCTGGCCGGAGTCCTGGTTCGGGCTGGTGACCGGGTTCCTGGAGCGCGGCGAGACGACGGAGGCCGCCGTCCTGCGCGAGCTGAAGGAGGAGCTGTCGCTGGACGGCGAGGTGGCGCGGCTGATCGGCGTCTACGACTTCGCCATGCGCAACGAGGTGATCGTCGCCTACCACGTGCGCGCGAAGGGGACGATCGCCCTGGGCGAGGAGCTGGCCGCGTTCAAGGCGGTGGCGCCGGACGACCTCAAACCCTGGCCCTTCGGCACCGGCCACGCGGTGCGCGACTGGCTGGCCGCGCGCCAAGAAGGCTGACGCTCACTTCTTCTTGTCGTCGTCCAGGCCCTTGTCGACGGCGTGGAGCTGCGCCTGGATCTGCTCGATCAGCGCGGGCAGCGCCTTGGCCTCCGGGGTGGCGGTGCCGAGGATCTGCGTCTGGATCTGCATCACCAGCATGGGCAGGTGGGCCACGATCTGCCCCACCGCCCCGCGGATCTGCTTCTTCAGCGCCGGGTTGCCGCCGCGCACCTTGGACAGCGCCTTCATCATCTGGTCCAGCTCGGTGACGATGCCCTGGAGCTGGAGCAGCAGCGGCGCGAGCTGCTCGCGCGGGATCTTCTGGACCATCGCCGCGGCGGCCTGCATCCCCGCCTGGCCCTGCGTGCCGCCGGCCACCCGCATCCCGGGCAGCGGCTTGATCGGCGGCAGCGGCCGGGACGGCATCATCCCGGGCATCGCCATGTTCGCCTTGTTGCCGGCGGCCGCGCCGGGGCCGGAGGGCCCGGCAGCCTTGGCCACCTCGCCCTTCTGCCCGAACGAGCCGGAGCCCATCAACGACCGCATCACCGGGTTGTTGAGGACGCCGGAGAGCTGGTGCATCAGCTTCTGGGCCTTCGCCGCGTCGTCCTTGTCGTCAGCCATCGCGCGCGAGATGTTAGCCGAAAAAAATAACAGCGGGGTCTGCGCCTGGAGTTCGCAGACCCCGCCTGGGGAGAGCCTCTGACGTGAACCCGGTCGTGCCCTTCGACTACCCCGGGCGCACGGAGGCGCACTTGTGAAATTCGTCTACATCCTGGAGGCGACCACGCCGCCGGCGAGCCCGCCGCCGCTGCGGGTGTTGGTCATCACGTCCTGGAGGGACTTGGTGATCGCCGCCAGCTGCGGGTTGTCCCCCACCGCGATGCCGTTGGCCCCACCCGCGCCGCCCTGGCCGGCGAGCTGCTGCAGCATCGGCACCAGCATCTGGATGATCGCGGTCAGCAGCTGGGTGATGGCCTGGTTCATCTTCTCCATCGCCGCCTGCTGGCCGACCTTGCTGTTCGCCGCCGCGTGCTCCTTGGCGTTCGCGCTGGCGTGGGTGCCACTCGCGTGCTTCTTGTGCGCGCCGGCCTTCTTGTGCCCGCCGTCGGCCTTGGCCGCCTCACCCTTGCCACCCGCGCCACCGGCACCGCCCGCGCCGCCAGCGCCGCCAGCGCCGCCAGCGCCGTCCGCCGCCTTGGCGTTCTCCTCGTCATCCTGACCCGTGAGCTGCTTGATCAGCTCCATGAGGATGTTGAGGATGGGGCCCAGCATGCTCATGATGTCGTTCGCCGCGCCGCCAGCGCCGCCAGCGCCACCCGCGCCGTCGGCCGGCTTGGCGTTCTCAGTGCCGCCAGCGCCGCCACCGTCCGCCGGCTTGTCGGCGGGCTTCGCGTTCGCGTTCTCGGTGCCACCCGCGCCGCCGTCCGCCGGCTTGTCGGCAGGCTTCGCGGCCTCGGCGCCGCCGCCCGCGGGCGGGGTGGCCTTGGCGTTCTCCGCGCCGCCGCCCTTCAGGGCCGCCACGATCTGGCCGAGCGCCTCGACGACCTTGGTGAGCGCCTCCACCACCTGGGACAGCTGCTGCATGCTGCTGCCGGCCTGGTCCGGGCTGCCCAGCGCCTTGAAGTTGGCAGGGCCCGCGCCGAAGGTGTTCTGGGTGCTGAACCCGTTCTGGAGGTTCGCGGTGGCAGGGGTGTTGCCGACAGTCGCCGTGGTGGTGGGGGCGACCGCAAAGTTCATCGGGGGCAGAGTGATGTTCGCCATGGGGGTTTCTCCGTCGGCTCAAAACGCCGTCGGAGGACCCATGAGCAAAAAGCGATCCCGCGGAGCGGACTTTCGCCGCCCCACGGGATCCAGGAACTTACGGTCTCACGAGATGAGAAGTTCGGGCCAAGGAGCGCGCGCGGAGTGCGCGCGCGCAGTCCACTTGTCCTCACTTCAGACAGGTGCCGACTGATTTGCGGACACCTGGAGTATCTAGGCTCCTGACACCCACGTTAGGGTGCCGGGTAGTGACTTAGGCCGCCTGAGCGCCGGCCGGAGCAGCGGCCGCGCCACCCTGCGGCTGGGCCCCCGCCGCGCCGCCAGCGCCACCACCCAGCTGCTGCATCAGCTGCTGGAGGAGCTGGACGATCTGGCCGAGGACCTGCTGCAGCTGCTGCATCGGATCCTGCTTGGCGTTCGGGTCCTGCGCGCCACCCGCCTGGCCAGCGCCGCCGGCCGCGTTCGGATCAGCCGCGCCTGCCGCCGGCTGAGCGCCACCGGCCGCCGGCTGCGCACCACCGGCCGCCGGCTGCGCACCACCCGCCGCCGCCGGCTGCGCCGCGGCCGCGTTCGGATCAGCCGCGCCGCCCGCCGGAGCCGCACCCGCCGCCTGCGGCTGCGCCGCGGCCGCGTTCGGATCAGCCGCGCCCGCGCCCTGCTGCGCCGGGGCCGCCTGCCCACCGGCCGCACCCTGCAGCATCTGCCCGACAGACTTCAGCACGTCGCCGATCTGGCCGACCAGCTTGCCGATGTCGCCCAGGGGGTTGCCCTGGCCAGCCGGCTGGGTCGCGCCCGCCTGCGGGGTGGCGCCAGTCGCGCCAGCCTGCTGGGTGCCGGTCCCGGCGGCCTGGAAGTTGTCCTGGCCGGCGAGGTTCTGGAACAGCGGGTTGTTGGCCAGCGCGCCAGCGCCACCCGCATTCGCCGTTGCACCACCCTGCTGGCTGATTGCCGGGTTGCCAGTAGCAGTCTGGACGTTCCCGTTGAGATTGGTCATCGCGAAGTTGCCACCACCAGCCGACGCGAATGCCTGAGCCTGAGCGACCGCCATGTTTTTGCTCCTTGAGGTTTCCAGTGAAGGTAATCGAGGGACGTGCGCGCATAGAGCAACACCCATGCCTACATGTCAGGACAGCATGACACCTGATCTTTCGCGCATTTGCGAGGTGTGAGAATACCTGGAAGTACGCGTAGATATGCGCGTGCGCACTCCAATGTGTCGAAAATTCGTACACGGTGGAGTCAACCGGCGCTGACAGCGCCCGATAATCTCTGATCCGGGGCAAAGTTCGCCCCCTATGGATCAGGGACTGACCTCGGGGGAGGCGGCGGCCCGCCTGGCGCGCTACGGCGCCAACGAGCTGCAGCGGGCGGAGGCCACCCCGCCGTGGAAGGTCTTCCTCCGCCAGTTCAAGGGAGCGCTGATCTGGCTGCTCCTGGGGGCGTGCGTCGTCTCCGCCGCCCTGGGCGAGGTAGGGGATGCCATCGCCATCGGCGCCATCCTCCTGATCAACGCCGTCGTGGGCTTCCTCCAGGAGTACCGGGCGGAGCGGGCGGTGCTGGCGCTCCGATCGATGACCGCGCCCCACGCTCGGGTGCGCCGAGACGGCGAGGCCCGGGTCGTCCCCGCCGCCGAGGTGGTCCCGGGGGACGTCCTCCTCCTGGAGGCGGGGGACCTGGTGGCCGCGGACGCCAGGCTGCTGGAGGCCCACGCCCTGTCCACCCTGGAGGCGGCGCTGACCGGGGAGAGCGTCCCTTCCGAGAAGCGCGCGGACCCGGCGCCGCCCGAGGCGCCGCTCGCCGAGCGCCACGACCGGGTGTTCCTGGGCACCGCGGTGGCCACCGGCACCGGGGCGGCGGAGGTGACCGGCACCGGGATGAAGACGGAGCTGGGCCGCATCGCGCACCTGTTGGCCACCGCCGAGGAGGAGGAGACGCCGCTCCAGCGCCGGCTGGACCAGGTGGGGCGGCTGCTCCTCTGGCTGTGCCTGGGGCTGGTGGTGGTGGTGGCGGCGGCCAACCTGGCGCGGGGGCACAGCTGGCTGGAGGTGCTGATGTCGTCGGTGTCGCTGGCGGTGGCGGCGGTGCCGGAGGGGCTGGCGGCGGTGGTCACCATCGCGCTGGCGGTGGGCGTGCAGCGGATGGCGGCGCGCAACGTGCTGGTGCGCAAGCTGCCGGCGGTGGAGACGCTGGGGAGCACCACCGTCATCTGCACCGACAAGACGGGGACGCTCACCACCGGAACCATGGCGGTCCGCGAGCTGTGGGGCCCGGATCACCAGGCGCTGCTCCACGCCGCCGCCGCCAACTGCGACGCGGAGCTGGCCGCGGACGGGAGCGGGACGGGCGACCCCACCGAGCTGGCCATCCTCCAGGCCGCCGCGCTCCGCGGCATCCGGCGCCAGGACATCGAGAAGGACCTCCCCCGCCGCGAGGAGCACCCCTTCGACTCGGAGCGGAAGATGATGTCCGTCCTCCGTTCGGACGGGATGCTCTACCTGAAGGGCGCGGCGGAGATGGTGCTCCCGCGCGTCCGCGACGGCGCGGGCCAGGCGGTGGCCACCGCGGCGGAGCTGTCCTCGCGGGGCCTGCGCGTGCTGGCGGTGGCGGTGGGGCGCGGCGACCGCGAGGAGGACCTGGAGCTCCGGGGCCTGATCGGCCTGTCCGACCCGCCGCGCACCGAGGCGATCGAGGCGATCCGCCAGGCCCGCCGCGCCGGCGTCCGCACGGTGATGATCACCGGCGACCACCCGAAGACGGCGGAGGCCATCGCCCGCGAGATGGGCCTGCTCCAGCCCGGCGACGACCCGGGCGAGGTGGTGCATGCCCGCGCCACGCCGGAGGACAAGCTGAAGGTGGTGCGCGCCTGGAAGGCGAAGGGCGCGGTGGTGGCGATGACCGGCGACGGCGTCAACGACGCGCCCGCGCTGAAGGAGGCGCACATCGGCATCGCCATGGGCAAGGGCGGGACGGAGGTCACCCGCGAGGCGTCCGACATGGTCCTGGCGGACGACAACTACGCCAGCATCGTGGCCGCGGTGCGCGAGGGCCGCGGCATCTACGAGAACATCCAGAAGACGCTGGTGTACCTGCTGGCCGGCAACGCCGGCGAGCTGATGCTCATGCTGGGCGCCACCGCCTTCGGCCTCCCCATCCCCCTGCTGCCGCTCCAGCTGCTGTGGATCAACCTCGTCACCGACGGGCTACCGGCGCTGGCGCTGGTGATGGACCCCGCGGGGCCGGATCTGCTGGAGCGGCCGCCGCGCCCGCTGCAGGAGCCCATCCTGGGGCGCGCGCAGTGGATCACCATCCTGTGGGTGGGGGCGCTGGAGGCCACCTTGAGCCTGGCGGTGTTCGCCTGGGCGCTGCGGACGCGCGACCTGCCGCACGCGCGGAACCTGGCCTTCTCGGTGGTGGTGTTCGCGGAGGTGCTGCGGGCGATGGCCTCGCGGAGCACCACCCGGACCTATTTCGAGGTCGGCGCCTGGAGCAACATGCGGCTGATCGCGGTGGTGGTGGCGAGCATCGGGCTGCAGCTGCTCATCCACTGGGTGCCGCCGCTCCACCCGCTGTTCGACATCGCGCCCATGGACGCGTGGGAGATCGGCGTGACGGCAGGGCTGGGGCTGATCCCGGCCACCGCGCTCGAGCTGAGCAAGCTGCTGTCGCGCCAAAAACACAGCGCCCCACCCGCGCGAAGCGGATGAGGCGCCGTGATGCTTCTCGGAGACTGTCGGGGGGCCTAGACCGAGAGCTAGACCGCCTGCGCGCCGCCCGCCGGGGGCTGAGCGCCGCCGGCCGGAGCCGCGCCGCCGGCCTGGCCACCGGCCAGCTGCTGCAGCATCGGCAGGAGGGCCTGCAGGAGCTGCGCGAGGACCTGGACGATCTTCTGGAGCGCGTCCTTCGGGTCGTTCTTGGCCGCGTCAGCGCCGCCGGCGCCCGCCGCGTCCTGCGGCTTCGCGTCGTTCTTCGCGCCGCCCGCGCCAGCCGCGTCCTGCGGCTTCTGGCCGGCCGCCGCCGCGTCCGCCGGCTTGCCAGCCTCCGCGCCGCCAGCGCCGCCACCCGGCGCACCCAGGTCCGCGCCGCCCGCCGCCTTGTCGGCGCCGCCAGCGCCACCCGCGCCGCCCGCCGCCTTGTCCGCGCCGCCCGCCGCCGGCTGCGGCTGCGCGCCGCCGCCCTGGAGCGACTTCACCAGCTGGCCCAGCTGCTCCACGATCTGCTTCAGCGCGCTGACGATGCCGTCCAGCGCCTTGCTGGGATCGTTCTTCGCCGCGTCCGCGCCGCCAGCGCCGGCCGCCTGATCGGCGCCGCCCGCAGGCTGCTGCCCGGCCGGAGCGCCGCCCTGCGCGCCCTGCGCCGGAGGCGTGGCCTGCGCCGGCTGCGCGCCGCCGCCGCCGCCCGCGATCTGCTTGAACACCTGGCCGAGCAGCTCGCCGATGCCCTCGCCGATCTTCTTGCCCGCGTCCTCGAAGAGGTCGACGTTGGCGCCGCCCTGCTGCGCAGGGGGGACGATGCCGGTGTTGGGATTGAGAAGGTTCTGGTTATCGAGACCGATACCAGCGGTGGCCTGAGCGGTAGCGACGTTCTGACCGAGACCCTGAATGCCTGCCATGTGGGGAACTCCTGTGGGGTTTTCCTGGGAACGGTTGAGGTGGAGGCCCCAACCGCGACGTGCGCCCATAGAGCAAATGGTGTACCGATCAGGGCTCTTGTCGGTTTCTCTCAGATTCCAGTGAGTTGCGCGGGACGCATGTCAGCCGCACTTGTCGCCTGTCAGCGCCTGCGCACTCCAACTGTCCGATGTTTGAACAGCTGATGTCAGCAAGTGGCGCACATCAGGACAGCAACCGGCCCGAGAGCCCGCAAATGCAAACGGGGCCCGCGGTCATCCCGCGAGCCCCGTTCGCTATCGAGAGGAGTTACCTCCCGAAGGTCTTGCTTAGGCCGCCGCCTGCGCCTGCGCGGGAGCCGCCGCCGGGGCCGCACCACCCGCCGCCGGCTGAGCGCCGCCGCCCAGCGACTGCATCAGCTGCTGGAGGAGCTGGACGATCTGGCCCAGCACCTGCGCCAGCTGCTGCATCGGATCCTGCTTGGCGTTCGGGTCCGCCGGAGCGCCCGCCTGGCCAGCGCCGCCGGCCTCCTGGCCACCCGCCGGAGCGCCCGCCGCCGGCTGAGCGCCGCCCGGCTGCGCACCACCGGCCGCCGGCTGCGCACCCGCGCCACCCGCCGCCGGCTGAGCCGCACCGCCAGCCGCGTTCGGATCAGCGGCGCCCGCGCCCTGCTGCGCACCACCGGCCGCCGGCTGCGCCTGGCCACCGGCCGCGCCCTGCAGGAGCTGCCCGACGGTCTTCAGGACATCGCCCAGCTTGTTGAGGAGGTCGCCCAGCTGCTGGTTCGGGTTCTGGCCCGCCGCGCCGGTGCCGGTGGCGCCGCCGGTGGTGCCCGTGCCCGTCGCGCCGCCCGTGGTGGTGCCGGTCCCGGTCGCGCCCGCGCCGCCCGCCGTGGTGCCGCCCGCCGCCGGAGGATTCACCGCGCCGCCCGCGCCGCCGCCCGCGTTGGCGAAGGCGGAGGCCGAGCCGGCCGAGGCGAACGCGTAAGCGGTGGTGCCGCCGGTCTGCACGAAGTTGTCACCGACGTGCGGGTTGACCAGGCCGTTGGAGAAGGAGCCAGCCGTCGCGAAGGCCGAGGCCGACGCGGAAGCGCTCTGGCTGACGTTGAAGCCGCCGCCGCCGCCGTTGTTGACGTTGAAGAGGTTCTGAAGCTGAGGAGGAAGAGTGATCGCCATTGTGGGTCTCCAGGGAGAAAAACTCAGGACGGATGGCGGTAGAGCAATTACTGATCCACACCACCGCCCACACGGCATGCCAAGAAGGTCGAAGACTTATGTCAGGTGGGCCTAACAACACCAACGTAGTGGCATGGATGTGCGCACTCCACCTGTCCTCACTCCGGACAGGGGTGTCCGGCGCCCGATCAGACCTTGAGGCGGATGGCGGACGGGAGGATGCGCATCCGGCAGGGAAGCCTTCCGGGCTGCTCGCCGTCCACGTCGAGGAGGACGACCGCGTCGGGCCGCACCGGATCAGCCTTCAGCTCCCGGCACTGGAACGTCCGCGTCCCTTTCCACTTCACGTGCGCCCCGGAGTAGATGCCGCCCTGCTTCAGGGCGAAGTCGGTGAGGCCGTATCCACTCCAGACGGTGATGTCGAAGGTGCCGTCCCGGGTGTCGGCCTGGGGAGCGACCTGCATCCCCCCGCCGAAGTACTTGCCGTTCGCCACGGCCAGGGTGGTGATCGCCATCTCCTCGGCGGGGCGATCGTCCATCGTCACGCGCACCGGCTGATCCTTGTACCCGATCAGCGCGCGCACGCTGCCCAGCATGAAGGTGATCTTGCCGCCCAGCGCCTTGCTGCTCTCGTTCACCTTCTTCACCACCAGGCCGGAGACGCCGAAGGAGGCGATGTTGGCGAAGTAGCGGGTGGCGGGCTTGCCTTCGTGGTCCACCAGCTCCACCACCCCCACGTCGAAGGGCTGGGTGGCGTCGGTCTTGAGCCGGGCCAGGGCCTCGTGCAGGTCCACCTTCCAGCCGAAGGTGCGGCGGAAGTCGCCGCCGGTGCCGCGGGGGATCAGGCCCAGCGAGGCGCCGGGGTTGATCGCCTTCCCGTCGGCGTCGAAGAAGCCGTTGATCACCTCGTTGATGGTGCCGTCGCCCCCCACGGCCACGATGCAGTCGTAGCCCTTGCGGATGGCGTCCCGGGTGAGGTCGACGGCGTGCATCTGCCGGTCGCAGAAGGTGTGACCGAACTCGCCCAGGCCGCGGCCGATCTCCGCGGACAGCTCCGCCCACTTCCGCCCGGTCTGGCCGTTGGCGCTCTGCGGATTCACCACGAGGAACGTCTTCATTGCCCCCTCGTATCGCCGAAAGTCAGGCGCGGAGCCAGCGCCGAAGCACGGAGACCAGGTCCACCGCCTTGCGGCCGGAACGCTCGAACATCCGGCGCGCGGTGGGGCAAGCGGTGACGATGGGCCGGTCGCCCGGGTCCGGGTAGCGCTCCGCGGCGCGCCGGGCCACGTCCACGCTGGTGTCCGGCATCGTCCGGGGCACCAGCCCGCCGCCCCCCGCGCAGGGCGCCTCCGCGCGCGCCTCCGTCCCCTCGTAGACCTCCGCCACCGAGGCCTTCAGCAGCCGGCGCGGCGGCTCGTACTCGCCCAGGCCCCGGCCCAGGTGGCAGGCGTCGTGGTACGAGGCCGCCTCCGCCAAAGGCGGCGTGCGCGGCCCGGTGTCCAGGCGCGCCTCCAGCACCTCGGTGAGGGTGAGGATGCGATTGGGGAGGCGGATGCCGGCGCGCCGGTAGACGACCCGGAAGGTGTACGCGCAGCCCGGATCCATCACCACCAGCTCCGGGTACGGCGCGAGCGCCTCCGCCACGCCCCGCGCGTGCACCTCGAAGGCGCGCTGATCCCCGGCGGCATGGAGCGGGTAGCCGCAGCAGCGCGAGGCCGCCTTGCACACCCCCAGCGGGGTGGACAGCGCGCGCCCGACCCGCAGCGCGTCCTCGATGGTGCGGGAGGACTTGGCGAGCGCGGAACAGCCGGGGAAGAGCGGGTAGCGGACCGGCTCCTCCGCCCGGTACTGCTCGGCCCACGGCGCGAGGTCCTGCCCGAAGGGGTTGCCGTGCCGCCCGAAGGTGGCGATGGTGCTCGCCGCCCCCTCCGGCGCCTGGTGCGCGCGCACCGCCAGCTCGCGCGCGTCGAACAGCGCCCAGCCCACCTCCTGCTCGTGCTTGCAGAAGCTGCGGCAGCGCATGCAGCCGGTGCAGGCGTAGAGCGCCTTGGCGCCGCCGGGGCCCAGGGCGCGCTGCTCCTTCGTGGCGAGGTACGCCTGCGTCATCTTCCCCCAGGTGCTGGTGGTCTCGGTGTGCGTGGACTCCGAGACGGGGCAGGCGAAGCGGCAGATCTTCGGGCAGTACGCGCAGTAGGCGTACGCCTGGCGGTGCTGGTCCGTCCCGGCGCTCACGGCGGCCCTCCCAGCGACGCCGAGGGGTCCAGCGCGGCGGCGATGGCCTCCAGCGCCGGGCTCCAGGGCGCTTCCGCGGAGAGGTCGCGGCCCTCGACCTGGCCCTCCGCGACGGCCCCGTCCACCGAGAGGCGGTAGAGCGCCGCGCTCCCACCCTGCTCCAGCGCCTTCGCCACCGCCTCCCAGCGCACCTCGCGCTCGGCGGGCGGCGGCTGGTCCGCGGGCGGCTCCGGGCGGCGGAGGTGGTCCTCGGAGAGGCGCCCGCCCTGGTTGAGGATCTGCGTCCCCAGCACCGCCAGGTCCCGGTCCACCGCGCTCTGGCTCCCCGCGAACTTCGCCTCCATCAGCACCCTCCCCTTCTTCGGCTCGACCCGCAGCCGCTCCACGCACGAACCGCCCAGCAACCCGCGCCGCACCGCCGCCACGAACGCCGAGGGCGTGGGGAGGCTGAAGGTGTTCAGGCGGGACGAGGACGGGCGCGGGACCAGCCGGAGCTGCGCCCGGAGCAACAGGCCCATCCGCCCGCCGCCGCCGAGGAAGAACGCGTCCAGGCTCGGCCCGGCGGCGTGGCGGGGCGCGGCGCGCGAGGCGGCGTAGAGGCCGTCCGGCATCACCGCGGTGACGGCGAGGGAGAGCGGCTCCAGCCGGCCGCCGGGGACGGAGCGGAGGCCGCCGTAGGGCCCTTCGAGGAAGTCCCCCAGCTCCAGGGCGAAGGCGCGGGGGGAGGTGGGGCCGACCGTGAGCTGGCGCGAGGCGGCGGCGCGGTCGATCTCCTCCAGCGTGGCGCCGGCCTCGGCGAGCACGGTGCCGCTGGCGTCGTCCCACGGGCCGAGGAGCTGGAGCGCGCGGCGGGAGAGCGTGATGCAGGGAGCTCCGTCGGGCCCGGGCCGGCCCAGCTTGCCGCCGTGGTCGCGGACCAGCTTGAGGACCAGCAGCAGCTCGCGCTCGCTCCGGGGCGAGCAGCGGGCGGCGCCGTCCTTCGCCTCGTAGCGCGGCCCGAGCGAATCCCGGAGCTGTTCGTACAGGTCGCTCATGGCAGCAGCTTCCCCGGGTTCATGATCCCGTCCGGGTCGAGCGCCCGCTTCAGCCCGTGGATCATCCGGCGCGCGTCGCCCAACTGCTCGGCCAGCGCGCGCGACTTGAGCAGGCCGATGCCGTGGTGGTGGCTGACGGTGGCGCCGGCGGCGAGCGCGGCGGAGAGGCCCGCCTTCCACAGGTCGTCGTAGCGGGTCTCCAGGGCGCGGTCGCCGCCCGGGCTGGCCAGGGCGAAGGAGAAGTAGAGCGAGCACCCCTCCACGTACGCGTGCGAGAAGTGGCACATGGTGAAGGCCAGCGGCGCCGCGGCGGCGCGCACGCGCTCGTAGACGTCGAGCACCTT
The DNA here is from genome assembly GCA_035637895.1 of Myxococcaceae bacterium. Taxonomy (GTDB): domain Bacteria; phylum Myxococcota; class Myxococcia; order Myxococcales; family Myxococcaceae; genus DASRBA01. The sequence continues at coordinate 7,876 of DASRBA010000111.1, read as the reverse complement.
GTCCCAGGTGGCCGCCACCTCGAAGGTGTCCGCCAGCATCCCTCCATCCACCACCGGCGACATCCGGTACGAGACGTCGTAGCGGGTGCGGTACCAGTCCTGCGCCGGCCCGTCGCCCAGGTCGGCGCCACCGGCGGCGATGCACAGCTCCCGGGACTGGCCCTCCTCCTGGAGCGCGCGCCGCGTCTCGCCCTCGAACATCAGGATCAGCAGGCAGCTGCGGAAGAGGTCCGCGGCGCGGTTGACCAGCTTGGGGTTGCCCAGCGCGCGCGGGGCGACCAGGCGGGTGAGGAACGGGACCAGCTCGCCCTGGACGAGGCCGCGCCCCGAAGGCGACGTCTTCCCGTCCTCGTGCGGCTTCTTGCGGCCCACCAGCGCGGTGTCGAACGGGTCGTAGAGGCGGACGACCGCCGGGCGGAGGCCGTCGCGGAGGACGCGGCGGATGGCCTCCACGCCCGCCTCCACCGAGCGGTAGCGGAAGGCGCGGAAGGCGCGGTGCTCGGGCGCGGGGTGGACGCGCAGGCGCGCGCGGGTGAAGACGCAGAGGGTGCCCTCGGAGCCCATGAGCAGCTCCGCGAGGTCGGGGCCGGCGTGCGGGCGCTCCGGGGTCTGGACGAGGTCGCCCCGGCCGGTGACCGCGCGCAAGGAGCACACCATGTCCTCGATCTTCCCGTAGCGGGTGGAGAGCTGGCCGGCGGAGCGCGCGGCGAGCCAGCCGCCCAGGGTGGACATGAAGATGGAGGACGGGAAATGGCCCAGCGTGTAGCCCTGCGCGTTGAGCCGCCGCTCCAGCACCTCGCCCAGCACCCCGGCGTCGGCGTCGACGGTGAAGCGCTCGCCGTCCACCGGCTCCACCTTCTCCAGGCGCTTGAGGTCCAGCGAGATGCCGCCGCGCACCGCGGTGACGCCGCCGCACACGCCGGAGCCGGCGCCGAACGGGATGACCGGCAGCTTGTGGCGCCGGGCGAGCTGGACGGTCTTCTGCACCTCCTCCTCGTTGTCCGGCCACACCACCACGTCCGGCGGGGGCGGGATCTTGCCCTGGCGGATCCAGAGGATGGCCTTGGGCCACATGTCGCGGGCGTAGGAGAGGCGATCCTCGTCGGCGGTGGAGACGCGGCCGGGGAAGAGGCTGGACAGCTCGGCGGCGGCGGCCTGGGCGAGCGCGCTCAGCGGGGGGAGGCTGGACGCGCTCAGGGGCGCAGGCGCGGTCACTTCTCGGTCTCGTCCAGCTCGTGGAGCTTGCGCGAGAGGTAGGTGGCGATCTCCCGGAGGGGGACGCGGGTCGGGCACACCGCCTCGCCGCGCGCCAGGGACTCCGGGTCGAGCCGTGCCAGGAGCGCGCGAGCGCGGGGGAGGTCGGGGGTGGCGCGGGCGAGGGAGATGGGGAGGAGCGAGGCGCCGCCGTAGAGGGTGCGGGGGAGCTGGGCGAGCGCGGCGTCGTACGCCTCGCACAGGCCGCAGTGGATGCAGCGGGAGGCGCCGCGGAGGACGCGGCGGTCCTCCATGGAGGTGGGGATGTTGCCCTCGGGGGCGTAGTTGCGGAGGAAGCGGTCCTTGGGCGTGGCGTCGCCGCGCTGGAAGAGCTTCTTCAACGGGTGGGCGATCAGCGCCCGGTACCCGAGGTAGAGGGATCCCGCCTGCCGCTGGAGGAAGCCGGGCATTGCCAGGCGATCTTTGGCATCCGCCCGAGGGCGGGACAAGAAGCAGATGCGCGGGCGCGTCCCTGGTGAACGGGTGGAGCGCCGCTTCCCTCCACGTTCCGCCGGACGCGCGGGGAAGAGATACGCTGGCGTCCCTCTGGTGAGCGGGTGGAATCGGCGGAGCCCTCAGCGCGCGCTCGCGGCCCTGGTGGCGCCGGTGGCGGCGTTCGCCGCGCTAGCGGCGCGGTACGTGCGGGTGGGGGCGCTCGGGCCGGACGAGGGGTTCTACGGGATGGCGGCGCGGCTGGCGATGCGCGGGCTGGTGCCGTACCGGGACTTCGCGTACGCGCAGGCGCACGGGTTCCCGTACCTGCACGGGGCGCTGGCGGAGGTGGCGGGGTTCGGGCTGATGCCGCAGCGGATCCTGTGCGCGGCGTACGCGGGCGCGGCGGTGGTGGCGCTGGGCGCGGCGGCGCAGCTCGGGCGCCGCATCGACGGCGCGGATCTCCGGCAGCGGCGTGCAGGGGTGGCGCCGGGCGATGCGCTCCCATCCGGGCGCCGGGCGTTCGGCCTGGGGTTGGCGGCGTGGGCGATGGCGACGAGCCCGGCGTGGATCGCGAAGGCGTCGCTCGTACAGCCGTGCTCGATGTCGGGGTTGTTCCTGATGGGTGCGGGGGCGGCGGCGCTGTGGATGCCGGAGGGACGGCGGCGGCCGTGGGCGATCGCGGCGCTGGGCGGGTTGGCCGTGGCGTGCAAGCTGATCGTCCTGCCGGCGGCGCTGGTGCTGTGGGGATACGAATTCCGGCGGACCCGTTCGTGGGTCGCTCCGGTGGCGGTGGTGGCGGCGCTGTTCGTCCCGTTCATCGCGGCGGCGCCCGGGCCGTGGTGGTTCTGGAACCTCGGGTACCACTTCGCGCTGGAGGGCGTGGACTTCCGGGCGTGGGAGAGCTACCGGGACCACCTCGCGCTGGCGCCGTCGGTGCTGGTGGTGGCGGCGGCCGCGATGCGGGGGCGAGGGCCGGCGCGCGTGGTGCTGGCGGCGGGCGTGCTGGCGTGGGTGGCGCAGTTGCCGCTCCGGGAGACGCACAGCGACAACGCCGTGCCGCTGGTGCCGCTGATCGCGCTGGCGGCGGGCGAATTGGTGGCGGAGTGGAACCCGGGACTCCGGGCGCGCGGCGCGCTGGTGGCCGGGCTGCTGGTGTCGTTCGCGTTCCGTCCGCCGCCGGTGGATCCGCTGCTGTTCCATGACCTGGACGAGGCGGCGGAGGTGCTGCGCAAGGAGGCGCGCCCGCTCCTGACACCGCTGCCGGTGGTGGCGCTGGAGAGCGGACGCGACGTGCTCCCCGGGCTGGAGATGGGGCCGTTCTGCGTGACGTCCGAGCTCCCGGAGGAGCGCGCCCGGGCGTTGCACCTGTGGACGCTGCCGGCGCTGGAGCGGGAGCTGCCGGCCGCCGGAGCCGTGGTGCTGACCCCCCAGGCGTCGACGTGGGACTTCTTCTGGAGCGTCCCCAGCCTCCGCCCCACCCCACCCGAACAGCGATCCTCGTTCTTCGGCGCGATGCGCGACGCGGGCTACCGGAAGGTCCTGCAGAATTCGCAGGTCGCGATCTTCACCCGGTGAGGATCTTGGCGACGTTCGTCGCCAGCTCCACGTCCAGCGGCTCCAGCTTGAGCTTCCCGGTGAAGACCGCGACCTGGGGATCCGCCTTCCCCTGCACCAGCTTGAGGAAGAACTGGTCCTCCGCGCGCACGGTCATCTTCGGCTGGCCGCGGAGGCCGCGGGAGACCGGGTCGTTCAGCTTGGTGAGGTCCACCGTCCACTGGCCGCCCTCCGGTCCGGAGAGGTCCAGGTGCACCAGCGCGCCGATCCTCGCCGCCGCGTCCTTGTTCCCGAGGATCTTCCTCGGAAGCTGGACCTCGACGATCTCCTGCACCGGGCTCCGCGGCGCCGCCTCCGGCTTCTGCTTCCGCCCGATCGACTTCTTCGCCTCCGTCGCCTTCGCCGGCGCCTTCGCCCGCGTCCCCCGGCCGATCGTCTTGCCCCTCTTCTTCGCTGGAGCCGGCTCCGCGGGCTCCTCGACCGGGCGGGGTGGAGAGGCCGGGGGCGGCGCGGCCCGCTTCTGGTCCTTCGCCACCTCGTTGATCCGCCCCTCGTTCTTCTGCCGGAACTCGTCGAACGCCGATCGCGAGAACCTCGACGCCGCCTCGTCCTTCGCCCGCCGGTACGCGTCCCGCATCGCATCCTTCGTCATCCCGGGGTTCTTGAAGTACTCCATCGCCACCCGGCCCATCGCCCAGCTCGCCGCGAACGCGGCCGGGATGGTGAGCAGCGCACCCACCACCGGCAGCAGCGCCTTGATCCCCTGCCGCGCCAGGAAGCTCACCCCCGCCACCGCCATCAGCTCCACGATCAGGTCCCGCGCGTCCGCCTCGTCCAGCCGCCGCCCGTACACGTGGCCCACCGTCATCACCATCCCCGTCTGGATGGGCAGCATCAGCAGCGCGTCGGAGAACGGCAGCGGCGACACCGCCACCACCGCGCACGCGTACGACGTGATGTTGACGATGTCGCGGGCCGTCTCGTCGCGCTCGGACGCGGTGGCCTTCTTGAAGTCCTTGTTCCGGATCTTCTCCAGCGTGTCTAGCCAGGACAAGGGCCCCTCCATGCGCCCATCGTAACGGAGTAGGGTCGCCGCGCCATGCGCATTGCGATCGTCGGGGCGGGGGGCGTGGGCGGCACCCTGGCCGTTCGCCTCGCCGCCGCCGGGCACGAGGTCTGGCTGACCGCCCGCGGAGACCACGCCGCCGCCATCCGCGAGCGCGGCCTGGAGCTCCGCGGCCACGACGGCGTGACCCGCGCCGGCCCCGACGCGATCCACCTGGCCGGCCTGGGCGCCGCGCCGCCCGCCCCCGCCGACCTCCTGGTGATGGCGGTGAAGGCCTTCGACCTCGAGGAGGCCGCGGACTCCTCGCGGGCGCTCCTCTCCCCCGGCGCCCTCGTCCTCCCGCTGCAGAACGGCATCGACGCCGCCGAGCGCCTCCGCGTCCGCGCCCCCGCCGCGCGCGTGCTGGGCGGGAGCGCGCGCGTGGTGGCCAACCTCGAGGCGCCGGGCGTGGTCCGCGCCGGCACGCCGCTGGCCCTCGTCCTGGGCGCGCTGGACGCCGGCGACGCCGAGGCCGCCCGCCGCGCCGCCGACGCCCTCGCCGTGCCGGGGGTGAAGGTCTCCCTCTCCAGCGACGTGCGCCTGCCGCTGTGGACCAAGTTCATCTTCGTCTGCGGCTTCTCCGGCATGACCACCACGTGCCGGACGAGCATCGGCCCGGTGCTCGCCGCGAAGGAGAGCGCCGCCATGCTGGTGGCGATCATGCGCGAGGTGGAGGCGCTGGCCCGCGCCCGCGGCGTCCCCTTGCCGCCGGGGGTGACGGAGGAGCAGCTCGCCATCTGCCACAGGATGGACCCGGGGGCGCCGTCCTCCATGCTGGGCGACCTCCAGCGCGGCAAGCGCCTGGAGCTGGATCACCTCAACGGCGCCGCGCTCCGCCTGGCGGACGAGGCCGGCGTGCCCGCGCCGTGCAACCGCGCGGTGGTGGCCGCGCTCCGTCCATGGGCCCACGGCCGGCCCGCGTGAAAGGGGACAACGACCCGCACCCGGAGTTAGAAGACGTGCCGTATGCGCTCTCTCCCCCGGCTCGCCCTCGTCGCCGCCCTCGCGCTCTCGTCCACCGCCCTGGCCCAGCGGGGATCGCCGCTCAGCGTGTTCGGCGGATCTCCGCTCCCCACCGGCTCCAGCGTGCTCCACGCCCAGTTCGGCTGGCCGGGCATCTCCGCGACCTTCCTCACCGGCGCCACGCAGAAGGCGTCGTTCGGCGGCCGCTTCACCTTCAACTACGGGCTCGAAGGCCAGGTGGGCGGCGTCCTGCTCGGCCTCAAGTTCCAGGGCCTGGTCCGGCTGGGGCTGATCGACACCGGCCGGGTGAACTTCGGCATCGACTTCGCGCCCGGGTTCGCCATGTATTTCCCGAACGCCGGCGGCGCGGGCGCCTACACGGAGCTGGGCGTCGCGCTCCCGGTGTCCTTCGTCCTGGGCATCCCGCTGGGTGACACCCTGGCGTTCCACGCCGCCGTGGAGTTGCCCATGCTGGTCACCTTCACCGGCTACTCCACCTTCTACGTGCCCATCTACGTGGGCGGCGGGCTGGAGTACGCGCTGGACAAGAACCTGTTCCTCACCCTGTCCCTGCAGACGGGGCCCATGATCGACGTGCGGATCAACCGGCCGGCGTACGGCCTGGAGGGCCTGTTCGGCCTCGCCTTCCGCCTCTAGCGGCGGATGATCAGCAGCACCCCCGACGCCATCGCGAGGATGCCCATCAGCATCGGCAAACCGGAGAAGTGCAGGTTCACGATCTGGCTCAGGCCGTAGACCACGAGCCAGATGCCCAGCAGCAGGAATCCCAGCTGACGATCGACCTTCATGGGTGCCCCTCCTCGGTGTCGTTCCGAACGAGACCCTAGTCCGCTTTCGCCCTGAGGTATTTTGCGAAAGCGCATGTCCCGCTCCCTCCTTTCCCTGGCGCTCCCCGCGGCGCTCCTGGCCGCCGCCGCCTGCTGGGTCCCAGAGCTGCCCTGGCTGGACGGCAAGGCGTGCGACGACACCCACCTCTGCATCCGAGGGGTGTGCCTCGCCGGGCAGTGCGTGCTCACCCCGCCGGGCAAGGACGCGTCCACGCCGGTGCTGGTGACGCGGTCCACGCTCCACGCGCTGGACGACGGGACCGTGGTCCGGGTGCAGGAGGTCCCCGCCAACCTCGACATGCTGGTGGAGACCAGCGGCGGCGGGTTCGTCGCCCTCCAGCCCACGGTGGCGGACGCGGGGTTGATGATCTTCTGGGACGCGCCGGCGCCGGGGCAGCCGTACGTGCTCCGGCTGGGCACGCGCCACTTCGTCAGCGACGCGGGGATGGTCGACCTGAGCGAACGCGTGCTGGGGCGCCCGGACCTGGTCGCCTCCGGGCCCGGCACCTCGCTGCGGACGCAGCTCAACTGCCTGTCGCTCTGGGACGTGATGGACGAGATCCAGCTCACCGCCGCCGGGGCCGGCGTGGGCGGGCTGGACCTCGCCACCTTGCCGGGCTGGACCCCGCCGGCCGCTTCGGCGTCCCAGCTCAACACCAGCGAGTCCTGGACGACCGCCGCCACGCCCGGGCTGATCCAGACCTCCCGGGGCGACTTCCCCGTCTACCTCCAACTGGAGCACAACACGTTCAACCAGGGGCTCCCGGATGGGGGCTCGGTGGCGGCCCACCGCTGGCAGAGCAAGCACACCTGGCACGACTTCCCGCTCGAGATGTCCCAGGGCGCCCAGACCGCGACGCCCCTGGCCTGCACCTCCAGCGACATCAACCCACGGGGCGCGGACCAGTTCGACCTCCGCGGCGCGGCCTTCGGCGCCTTCCTGGCGGGGGCGGGGAACGGCGCCACGCTCTCCACCATCACGGTCAGCCTCCGGCAAGCGGCCTGGCCGGCGGGGCCCGGGCCCGACGTCTACCGCAACGGCCTCACCACCGCGGACGACCTGAAGGTGAGCTCGCAGCTGCCCAACAACTCGCCGTTCCCGGCGACCTGGGCGAACGAGGCGGTCGCGGTGGCGAGCGGCATCGTCCCGGTGGTGCTCCAGCTCGACGGCGGGAGCACCACCGCCTTCGAGCCCGTGGTCCTCGTCTCCCACCGCGCGTTCCCGGTGGACGGCGGCGAGCTCGCGCCGGCGGTCGGTCCACCGCAGCTGGTGATGGTGAACGGGACGGACGCGGCGGCCGGCGTCACGGGCGTCGGGGTGCAGCCGGAGATCACCTGGAGCGCGCCCGCCCTGGGGACGCCGGCCATCTACGAGGTGAGCATCTGGCGCGAGCAGGACCCGTCCCGGCAGAAGGCGCCGCGCCTGGAGGGCACCGTGTGGACGGACGCCACGCGGATCCGGATCCCGCCCGGCCTGATGACGCCGGGGGCGACCTACGTCCTCCACGTCCGCGCCGTCTCCGCGCCGATGGATCCGCTTCGGGCGCCGCTGCTGTCGGGCTTGCCCTACGACGAGGCGGAGCTGGTCAGCGGCCTCATCGAGCCCTGAGCCTCTTGCGACTTCTTCGAAGCCGCGGCCGCCGCCTCACCCGCGAGGTAGCCGGTGAAGATGGCCACCCCCAGCCCGGTCTTGTCGCTCGCCGGGTCGTAACCGCGG
>DASRBA010000110.1:0-2114 GCA_035637895.1 Myxococcaceae bacterium | reverse complement strand
ATCAGCTACGACAAGGGCTGCTACGTCGGCCAGGAGGTGATCGCCCGCGCCACCTTCCGCGGCCACGTGAACCGCCAGCTCCACCGGCTGGCGTTCGGAGCGACACCTCCCGTGCCCGGCGCCGCCCTCCGCTCCGGCGATCGCGAGGTGGGCCGGGTCACCTCGGTGGTGAAGGCCCCGGACGAGTCGGGCTGGATCGGCCTGGGCTACGTGCACCGCGACTTCGCCGAAGCTCCGCTCGCGCTGGACGGGGGCGGCGCGGTCCGGATCCGTTGATGGCCCCCGGCCTCCGAGTCCTCGTCATCGACGACGAGAAGAACATCCGGACCACGCTGCAGGTCTGCCTCGAAGGGCTGGGCGCCGAGGTCGCCACCGCCGCCACGCCCGAGGCCGCCGTCGCGGCGGTGGAGCGCGCGCCGTTCGACCTGGCCTTCCTCGACCTGCGCCTGCGCGACGCGAACGGGCTGGACCTCCTCCCGCGCCTGCTGGCCGCCCGCCCCGAGCTCCAGGTGATCATCGTCACCGCCTACGCCACCTTCGACACCGCGGTGGAGGCGGTGAAGCGCGGCGCGGTCGACTACCTCCCCAAGCCGTTCACCCCGGCGCAGATCCAGCACGCGGTGGAGCAGGCCACCTCGCGCCGGGAGATCGCAAGGCGCGTCCAGGACCTGGAGCACACGCTGGCGCAGGAAGTCCCCGAGGCTGACCTGGAGACCAGCTCGCCGAAGATGCGCGCGGTGCTGGATACGCTGGCCCGGGCCGCGGCCGCCGACGCGCCGGTGCTGCTCCGCGGTGAGAGCGGGACCGGCAAGGGCGTGCTGGCCCGCGCCGTCCACGCCCAGAGCAGCCGCGCCGCCGCGCCCTTCGTCACCGTGAACTGCCCCACCCTCTCGGACGACCTGCTGGCGAGCGAGCTGTTCGGCCATGCCCGGGGCGCGTTCACCGGCGCGGTGCGCGACCAGCCGGGGCGGGTGGAGGCGGCGGAGGGCGGCACGCTGTTCCTCGACGAGATCGGCGAGATCTCCCCCAGCCTGCAGGCCAAGCTGCTCCGCTTCCTCCAGGAGCACCAGTTCGAGCGCGTGGGCGAGAACCACACCCGCCGCGCCGACGTCCGCGTCCTCGCCGCCACCAACCGCAACCTCGAGGAGGACGTGAAGGCGGGCCGCTTCCGCGAGGACCTCCTCTTCCGCATCAACGTGGTGGAGGTGTCCGTCCCGCCGCTGCGCGAGCGCGGCGAGGACGTCGTCCGCCTGGCGCGTCGCTTCCTGGAGTTCTTCGCCCGCGCCGCCCGCCGCCGCCCGATGGAGCTCTCCCCCGAGGCGGAGACGGCGCTCGCGCAGTACGCGTGGCCCGGCAACGTGCGGGAGCTGCGCAACGCCATCGAGCGCGCGGTCATCCTCTGGCCGGCGCAGGTGCTCACCCCGGAGGCGTTCCCGGAGCGCATCGCCGCCCACGCCGGCGGATTGCCCAGGCTGGGCGGGCCCTTCACGCTGGAGCAGGTGGAGCGCGAGCACATCACCCAGGTGCTCGCCTGGGCGCCGTCGCAGGAGGAGGCGGCGAAGGTGCTCGGCATCGACCCCACCACGCTCTGGCGGAAGAAGAAGCGCTACGACGGGTAGCCCGTTATGGGAGAGGGCATGCTCCCCACGGTCTATCTCCCTCACGGCGGCGGCCCGTGGCCGTTCGTGGAGCTGGGTTTCGGCGACAAGGCGGGCGACGAGGCCCTGGCCGCCTACCTGCGCTCGGTGCGCGCGGTGCCGAAGACCCGCCCCGCCGCCCTGCTGGTGATCTCCGCGCACTGGGAGGAGCCGGTACCCACCGTGATGACCTCGCCGCGCCCGCCCATGCTCTACGACTACTCCGGCTTCCCGCCGGAGTCGTACCGCATCACCTGGCCGGCCCCGGGCGACCCGGCGCTGGCGGGCCGCGTCCGGTCGCTGCTGGAGAAGGCCGGGTTCGACACCGCCGAGGACGCGCGGCGCGGCTTCGACCACGGGGCGTTCGTGCCGCTCAAGCTCACCTACCCGGAGGCGGAGCTCCCCACCGTCCAGCTCTCCCTGGTGCAGGGGCTGGACCCGGCCCAACACCTCGCGCTGGGTCGCGCGCTGGCGCCG
>DASRBA010000109.1:0-6783 GCA_035637895.1 Myxococcaceae bacterium | reverse complement strand
GATCGCACTGGGTGTGCTTGATGTAGGGGTCGTTGCCGCACTCTCCCATTCCCTCGGCGGCGGAGTCGCGCCAGCACCTCCGGGCATTCCGAACGCTCTCCAAATGTCGGCAGAACCCAAGGGTGGTGCCGTCCCTCAGGGATCCTCAGGCAATGGCCAATCACCTCAGACCAAGGCTGCAGGAGGCGCGGCTCGAGCCAACGAACTGCTTCGGCCCGGCGGGAAGTTGATCGGGCAGGCGGGGTCCAGCTCGCGAATCAGGATCCTGCAGGGAGGTCGGGCCGAAGCCGAGGCTCTGTTCAATCAACTCGTGCGTGAGACGGGTGCAACGACGATCACCAAACCAGGCCTTGCCGGCTTTGCGGAGCTCCCGGATGGTGGCGGCTCGATCGGATTCAGAACCAGCTCAACCAGTGGTCCACCCACCATCGACGTCAGAATACCCAGCCTTGGAATCAGGGAGATCAAGTTCATCCCATGAAACTCGTCGGGGACATCGACCTGGATGACATCCGCAAGCGGTGGGTAGCCGAAGGATCGGAGAGTGACCTGGGTCTTTGGTGGCTGGCGGACGACGTCCGGGAGATCCTCGGTGCCGATGCCACCGAGGACGAAGTGCGCGTGATCACGCTGCGCGCTCTGAGGCCCTTGTTGGAGTCGGGAACGCTGAGAGCCGTCAATCTCCTCGAGGGCGGGAAATTCGAGATGTGGCCAGGAGATGTCGACGAACAGCTCGACCGCATTGCGGAAGGGTGGCGAGCCACACACGACCCCGGCATAGGGGACGTCGTCTGGTTCATCGGCCCCCGCGGATGAGGGACGGCTCTGGAGGCATCACTCCGGCCAGATCGGTGGGAGCTTGGCGTCCGGGTTGGGGAGGAGCTTGCCGTTGTGCACCGTCCCCAGCACGCGGATGGTCTTCAGCTGGTCCGGGTCGGTCTCCATCGACAGCGGGTTGGCGGAGAGCTGGACCAGGTCCGCCGTCTTCCCCTCCTCGATGGTGCCCAGCGTCGACTCCATCCCGTAGATCCACGCCGCGTCGGAGGTGAACGCCTTCACGCCCTGGAGGATGGAGATCGCCTGCTCCGGCCCCATCACCTCCGGGCAGAGCGGGTTCTTCTCGTACCAGGGCATCATCTGCGTCTTCCGCGTCCGCGCCACCCAGATCATGAACAGCGGCGACGGCGGCGTGACCGGCGTGTCCGAGTGCAGCCCGAACCGCAGGCCCGCCTTCGCCGCGTCCCCCGCCGGATACAGCCGCGCCGTCCGCTCGGGCCCGAGGATCTGGTGACACATCGGCTGGCCGTAGAAGTAGAGGTCCGGCGTCAGGAACGTGACCCCCAGGCCGCGCGCCTTGGCCGTCTCCAGGTCCTTGGGCGACGCCATCGCGAAGTGGATCATCACGTCGCGCGGCGGCTTCCCGCCCTTGTCCGCCGGCGGCAGCGCGCCCAGCACGTCCGCGATCGCCTGGTCCCCGTTCTGGTGGACCATCAGCGGCAGCCCCACCCCGTGGGCGGTGACGAAGTCCTCCGCCAGCCCGACCTTCTCCACGTCCGGCAGGCCCTTGTACGGCTGCGCGTGGAAGAGGGACGGCGTGTTGAACGGCGGCCACACGTGCAGGTACGGCGAACCCAGGTAGCCCGTGTACCCCTGCGTGCTCCCGTCCGCGAACGCCTTCATCCCGACGATCTTGAAGCTGGGCGTCTCCAGCTTCTGCAGCTCCTTCACCTTCTTCGCCAGCGGCCCCAGGTCGTTGGTGTTGGGGTCGTAGAGCAGCGCGCGCGCGGTGACCGGGAAGGTGGGGTCGCCGGTGACCAGCGCGTAGGCGGCGACCAGTGACGGGGAGGTGGTGCCCTCCTGGACGGTGGTGAACCCGTTCTTCGAGTACGTCGCCGCCGCCCGCCGGATCGCCGCCTCCATCCCCTTGAGCGGGTCCTTGCCGAGCACCTCGGCGATCATCGCGTCCATGGCGGCGAACGAGAGGTCCTCGTTGAGCTGGCCCGCCTTCGCCAGCTTCTCCTCCACCTCGCGGTTGTCGATCGCCGCCCGGCACTGGGCGGCGTCCGCCTTTCCCTTTCCCAGGCCCGGCTGGCAGATGTTGAGCGTCTCCAGCATCTTCCCGTTCGCATAGGTGATGTGGCCTGACTCGCTGCTGATGAGGACGGGCCGGATGAGGGCGATCTTGTCCAGCTGCGCCTTGGCGGTGCCGTCCTCGAAGCTCTGGCACGCGAACCCCACCCCCGTGCCCTTGCACGCCTTGGAGTGTCCCAGCCGCGCGGGGTCGTAGTTCAGCCCGAGGATGGGCGAGAAGGCGGGGTCGTTCGTCGACGGCAGCCCGCGCTTGAGCCGGTCCACCACCTCGTCCTGGTTCTTCACCGGGATGAAGCAGCGCTGGTAGTCGTCCGCGGCCGGGCAGCGCGGGTCCCCGGGCGGCGGCTTGAGGAACACGTTCACCGACGAGACGTCGATCCAGTGGTCCGGGTCGTCCAGCAGCCCGAACCCCGCCATGTGCGAGTGCGTGTCGATGAAGCCCGGCAGCACGGTGGCGCCCTTGAGGTCCACCACCACCGTGTCCGGCCCCTTCACGTGGCCGCAGCAGCGCGGGCCGCTGGAGACGCAGGTGATGACGGCGCCCTTGGTCGCCAGGCAGTCCGCGCCGTGTCCGGCCTCGTCCATGGTGACGATATCGCCGTTGACGTAGAGCACCTCGGCCGCCTTGTCCTTGTCCGGCCCGAGGCGGAGGTACTGGCAGCTCCCCGCCCCCACCGCGATGCCGACGACGGCGACGGCCACCAACCACCTGCTGAGCTGCATGCGGCGCATGGAACCCCCTCGCGAGCCTCACTCAGGGTACAGCACCTCCAGCACCTCCGGCTCTTTCTCCTGGTCGGCGATGACGGTGTGGCAGCCGCCGCAGCGCTTGGGGACCTTCTCCCCGGCCTCGGTGACGTGCTCGTTGTCGTGGCAGCGGTAGCAGCCGCGCTCGTGGCCGGAGCGGTCCACGTAGGTCCCCCAGCCGACCTTCATGCCCGGGAACACGTTGTCGGCATGGATCTCCGCCAGCGCCCGGCCGGCGGCGGCGACCTCCTTCCCCTTGTCGCGCGCCACCTCCGGGTACTGCTCGCGGTAGAAGGCCGCCAGCGCCTCCGGCACCCGCTGGGCGGCCTCCTCGCGCGTGGCGTAGCTCGCCTGGAGCGCCTTGACGCCCTCGCGCTTGGCGAACGGGAGCGAGGGGTCGATCTTCCCCAGCGCCATCGCCTGGTCCACCGCGGCGGCGGGCAGATCGAAGCGATGGCCCTTGCGGTTATGGCAGTCCATGCAGTCCATCTCCCGCCAGTCGCCGTCCTTCGCCGCCGCAAGCGCCGCGTCCGCGCCCGGACCCTTGAACAGCCTGGGCGCCGCGCCCGGCGCCTCCAGCCGGATGGCGTAGACCGTGTCGCGCGAGGCGTCCGCCAGGTAGCGGATCTTCCCCTCGCCGGACGCGTGCCAGTGCGCGCCGCGCCAGCGGCCCTGCGCGTCCGGGCCGCCCACGTGCACCATCATCACCGTGTGCTTGGCGGTGTTCGCCTCGTCGTCGGCGTAGGTGGTCCACATCTTCAGCTTGTCGCCGATGCGCCGGGTGGGGCTGTGGCACTGGCCGCAGGTCTGCGGCGCGGCCCGGAGGTCGCTCGGCGGGCGCACCGGGCGCTGGTAGCGGTCGAAGGTGAAGTCCACCAACTGGCGGACGCCGGTGAGCTTGGAGGTGACGAAGTGCTCGACGCCGGGGCCGACGTGGCAATCGGAGCAGGCCACCGCGGCGTGCGGCGATCGCTGGTTGGCGGTGTACTCCGGCGTCATCAGGTCGTGGCAGCCGGTGGCGCAGAACTGCGTGGAGTGCAGCGTCTCCACGCCCTTGTACGTCCCCACCGACAGCAGCATGACCACCACGCCCGTCGTTCCCAGCACCGCCAGCGCCCCGGCGCGCACCGCGGCCTGGTTGAAGTCGAGCACCGGGTACTCCGGCAGCGGCGTTCCCCCCACTTCGGCGCGGCGCCGCCGGGCGCGGTCTCTCCACAGGCCCAGGGGGATGAGCACCAGGCCCACCACCAGCACCATGGGCAGGATGATGAACGCGATGATCCCGGTGTACGGGCCGGAGATGAAGCCCATCACCTCCACGCCGTAGAGGACGACGAAGAGCGCCGCGCTCCCCGTCGCCAGGGCCACGCCGGTGAAGCTGAGCCAATGCCGGAAGATGTGGAGGGTTCTCAAGCCAGTCCTCGCTGCAAGCGGTCACGTCCCCTGGTCGCGGCGTCGCCGGTCGATCTGGCGGATCTTCAGCCACAGCGCGAGCGCGAGCAGGCCGCCGGCGCCGATCGCCCCCAGCAGGCCGTTGCGGCGGAAGCGGCGCTCCTGCTCCGCGGCGGCCAGCAGCGCCTCCGTCTTCTGCACCGCCGCCCGCGCCGGCGCCGCCGCCACGTCGAACCCGCCGCGGTCGAAGGCGTGGATCCGCGCCCGCGACTGGATCAAGCCCTCCTCCAGCTCCGCCGAGCTGGCGAGGATTGGCTCCACGTCCAGGCCCAGCTCGGCGAACCGCTCGATCCTCGGCTCGAGGGACCGGTGGCTCGCGGCCAGCTCGCCGATGGTGGCGCGGAAGTAGGCCGCGCCCTGGTTGCACTCCGGGTGGTCGGCCGCGTGCTCCCGGTGGCAGGAGCCGCACAGCCCGTCCGGCGCCTCGGAGATCAGCGCGTCCGTGGGGCGCTGGATGTCGTGGTGGCCGTGGCACTGGCCGCACTCCGGCCACCCGTGCTTCTCGAAGGCCAGCTTGTGCCTGCTGCCGTCGAACAGGGCGCCGTTCTGCGCGTGGCACGTCCGGCACACTTGCGCCACCGACGCCACCTGGGGTGGCTGCGCCGCGTGGTTGCCGTGGCAGTCGTTGCAGGCCGGCGCCCCGGTGTCGCCCTTCTCCAGCAGCGCCTTCCCGTGGACGGAGGCCTTGAACCGCTCGAGCTGGTCGGTGGGCAGCGGCGACCCGTCCGCGCGCGTGTACCCGGCCATGTACTTCGCGTCGGCGTGGCAGTGGCCGCACGTCTCCGGCACCCGAGCGGCGTTCACCGTGGAGCGCGGGCTGCTCGCGCGGAGGATGCCGTGCACGCCGTGGCAGCTCACGCACTGGGCCGCCTTGGGGTCGCCCTTCTGCAAGAGCAACAGCCCGTGCTGGCTCTCCTTGAGCTTGGCGACCTGGTCGGTGGGCAGGCCCGGGTTGAAGCCGCGCATGAAGCTCGGGTCCGCGTGGCAGCGCCCGCAGAAGTCCACCACCCAGGCGCGGCCCTTCTGCCGGTCCTCCTTCTTCGGCCAGCGGGCGGCGATGTCCGCCGTCATCCGCGGAGCGGCCGGCGATCCGCCGTGACAGCCGGAGCAGGAGAGCCCCTTGCGGAAGTGGACGTCGCTCACCACGTCCTTCAGGCTCAGGTGCGCAGGGGACCCGTCCGCCTTCGGGTCGGGCGAGAACAGGTTCTGCTTCTTCTGCGCCTCCGCGTCGGTGTGGCAGACGATGCAGTTGTCCTGGAACACCAGCTCGGCGAGCTGGGGCGACAGGTCCAGCGAGAGCAGCCGCTTCAGGTGCGGCGCGCCGGAGACGGTGAGCGCGTCCATCTTCTCGGCGATGAGCTGCACGGTGTGCTCGGGGAGCGCCTCCAGCCTGGCGCGGTCCTCCGCGGAGAGGACCGGCCGGCCGTCGTCGCCCTTCTCCTGGAAGAGCTCCTCCAGGTAGTCGGGGAGCTTCCGGGACGCGGCGGCGCCGCCGTCCGGCGGATCGGCCGCCAGGAGCAGCAGGACCAGCGGGAGGCCGGCGATCATGGCGCGGCGACCTCCTTCGGCGGCCGCCGGCGAAGCGCGGCAATGGCGGCCGCCGCCAGCGCGACCGAGATCGCCCCGGCCGTCAGGTACCCCACGCCGGCCAGGCCGTGCAGCGCCACCTGGAGGAGCGCCGCGCCGGAGAGCGCGAACCAGCGGTGGCGCGCCAGGGCGAACCGCAGCCCGGTGACCGCCGCCCCGGCCCCCAGGACGATGAAGGCGCACGCCCGTGCGGAGGCCGCCGCATCCGGGAGCCCGGTCTGCCCGGGCCGCAGCCCGCCGATGTCCCAGGCCTTGAGGGTGAGGAAGCCGATGAACAGCAGCGCCGCCACCCCCAGGTCGTTGAACGCGGGCGAGGGCTGTTCGCGAACGGCGCGCCGGTCGAGCCACGGCACCACCGCCCAGGTGAGCAGCAGCACCGTCACCAGCGCCAGCGCCATCTGCGGGCCCTCGACGCCGAACAGGTGCGGCGGGAACTCCTTGAGCAGCTGGTAGATCCAGAGGAAGTACCACTCGGGTTTGATCCCCGGGTACGCGGGCGCCAGCGGGTTGGCCTTCTTTCCCAGCTCCCAGTCGATGCCGGGGATGCGCGGCCCGTACGGCATCAGGAAGACCAGCGTCACCAGCGCGGTCAGGCAGAGCAGCCACAGCAACAGGTCGCGGAGGAAGAAATCCGGGAAGAACTTCAGCCCCTGCCGCGGGGTGGCCTGCCGCTGGTGCGCCATGGGCGGCGCCATCCCCTGCCGCTGGATGAACAGCAGGTGCAGCCCGATGATCGCGATCGCCGTCAACGGCAGCACCACCACGTGCAGCGCGAAGAACCGGTAGAGCGTGTTGATGGAGACGTCCTGCCCGCCGCGCATCACCTCCAGCAGCCACTGCCCGACCAGCGGGACGCCCTTCACCGAGTCCGTCCCCACCGAGGTGGCGAAGAAGGCCAGCTCGTTC
>DASRBA010000108.1:0-7879 GCA_035637895.1 Myxococcaceae bacterium | reverse complement strand
TTCTCCATGTAGACCATGGTGCCGAAGCGCTGGGCCTGCTTCTGGAACCGCTCCATCAGCTCCGGGCCGGTCACCGCCTCCGGGAAGCCGGGGTAGTTCTCCACGTCGGTGGTGATCATCAGCTGGCCGCCGGGGACGCGGGCCTGGTCGTGCTCGGTGGGGCCGCCGGCGAACATCACTGGCTCCAGGTTGGCGCGCGCGGCGTAGATCGCCGCCGTGTAGCCGGCCGGGCCGGATCCCACGATGCAGACCTTGTGCACGCTCTTCGTCACGGTGATGCTCCTATCCCAAGGGGGCTTGAAAAGTACCAGACATGGACGCTTCCATCCTGAAGAAGGTCCCGCTGTTCGACGGCCTCACCAACACCCAGCTCCAGAAGATCGCCGCCATCGCCACCGAGCGGAGGTTCGAGGGCTCCGCCTTCATCTTCAAGGAGGGCGACGTGGGGCAGCAGATGTTCGTCATCCTCGACGGCAAGGTCCGCATCTCCAAGCAGATCCCCGGCGCCGGCGAGGAGGCGCTCGCCATCCTGGAGAAGGGGCAGTACTTCGGGGAGATGGCCGTCATCGAGGACAGCCCCCGGTCCGCGGACGCCATCGCCCACATCCCGTGCTCCCTCTGGGTGATCGGCCGCGAACAGCTGGACCAGGTGATGTTCACCGACAAGGACCTCGCCTACGTGCTGCTCTGGACGTTCGTCCGCACGCTCTCCGAGCGCCTGCGCGAGACGAACGAGAAGCTCCGCTCCTTCTTCGCCGTCTCCAAGTGGTAGCGGCACCGGCGTTGGATGCGCTCGGGGCGGCGCCGTTTCCCGCCGCCTGAGACGGGAGCTGGAGCGCCCCCGCCCGTCCCGTTCTCCGGTCGCCTCGAGCGGCGGTGGACGGCCCGGGCTTCCGGCGTCACTCGGGCGCGGCCGGGCACGTCGGTTGCTCCTGGCCGGCTGCGGGGGAGGGGAGATGGGGGCGGCGAGCGAGGGCGTGGGCGGCGAGGGGCGGGGGCCCTCGGAGGCGCAGGAGCCAAGGGACCGGCTGCTGGCGCTGGGGGCCTCCGCGCTGTCTGACCAGGAGCTGCTGTCGCTGGTGCTGGGGGCTCGGGGGGAGATGGAGCCGGCGCTGGAGAAGGCGCGGTGGCTGCTGGAGATCAGCGGCGGCTTGCGGGCGCTGCTGCTGCGGGACCCGACGGAGCTGGCGGACGAGCATGGCCTCGACTTCCCGCGCGCCGCCCTGCTGTCTGCGGCGGCGGAGCTGGGGCGGCGAGTACAGCGCGGGTCGGACCCGCGGCCCATCCTCGAGACCACCAGGGACATCTCCCGCTGGGTGGGGTCCATGGCGTCCTTCTCCCGCGAGGTGTTCCGGGTGCTGGCGCTCGACGCCCGGCGGCGGCTGCTGCGGGACATCCTGGCCTCCTCGGGGTGCGTGGACCGGTGCATGGTGGACCCGCGGGAGGCGCTCGCGCCGGCGGTGGTGGCGCGGGCCACCTTCGTGGTGCTGATCCACAACCACCCGTCCGGCAACCCGGAGCCGTCAAGCATGGACTTCGACATCACCCAGCGGCTGGTGGACGGGGCGGCGGTGCTGGGGATGCGGGTGCTGGACCACCTGGTGGTGGCGTCGGAGGGGTACACGTCCATGCTCGCCATGAGGTGCCTGCCCCAGCCGCGGCTGTTGACGGGGGCGGAGCTGGCGTCCGGATGGCCGCGACCCCGGTTGACGCCGGATCTGGAATCCGGATGATGCGGTCGATGCAGTCGCTGCTCCTGCCTTTCCCGGTCGATCCCCAGCAGGGGCTGCGCCACTTCGGGCTGGACAAGTTCCGGCCGGGGCAGGCCGAGGTCATCAAGGCGGTGCTCGCCGGGCGGAACGCGGTGGTGGTGATGCCCACCGGCGCCGGGAAGAGCCTGTGCTACCAGCTTCCGGCGGCGCTCCTGGAGGGGCTGTCGCTGGTCATCTCGCCGCTGATCTCCCTGATGCAGGACCAGGTGGACCAGCTCCAGGCGCGGGGCATCCCGGCCACCTTCATCAACTCCAGCCTGACGGATTCGGAGCGGGTGGAGCGGATGCGGCAGCTGCGCGCCCGGCGGTACCGCCTGCTCTACGTGGCGCCGGAGCGGTTCCGGAGCGAGAGCTTCCTGGACCTCCTGGCCGAGGTGGGCGTGGAGCTGATGGCGGTGGACGAGGCGCACTGCATCTCGCAGTGGGGCCACGACTTCCGGCCGGACTACCGCCTGCTGGGGAAGGTGCGCAAGCGGCTGCGGCCGCCGCGGACGGTGGCGCTCACCGCCACCGCGACGCCCGAGGTGCGCGAGGACATCATCCGGTCCCTGCTGATGAAGGACCCGCAGGTGTTCGTGGCGGGGTTCGACCGGCCGAACCTGTTTTTGGAAGTGGCGAAGGTGAGCGGGGACCAGGAGCGGAAGCTGGCCTGCGCGCAGGTGGTCTCCGAGGGCGGCAGCGGCATCATCTACTGCTCCACGCGCAAGGGCGCGGAGGGGCTGCGGGACGACCTGAAGAAGCGGAAGGTGGAGGCGGTCCTCTACCACGCGGGGATGGACGACGAGGAGCGGCGGGAGGCCCAGGAGCAGTTCATGGCCTCGCCCAAGGCGGTGGCGGTGGCCACCAACGCGTTCGGGATGGGGATCGACAAGCCGGACATCCGGTTCGTCATCCACGCGCAGGTGCCGCGGGCGGTGGAGGCGTACTACCAGGAGATCGGCCGGGCGGGGCGGGACGGGAAGCCGGGGCGGGCGGTGCTGCTGTTCAACCACGCGGACGTGTTCACCCAGGAGCGGCTGATCAAGATCAGCTCGCCGCCGGACCTGGTGTTCAAGGACGTGTGGAAGTTCCTGCTCCAGGTGGGGGAGGGGTTCCAGGGCGGGGTGACGGAGCTGGCGCGTCGGATCGGCGCGTCGGAGCCGGAGGTCTCCTCGGTCATCCGGTTCTTCGAGCGCCACGGGGTGATCGCCCGGGAGAGCCCGCGGAAGGGAGGCAAGCGGCCGCTGCACCAGCTGAATCCGGTCCCGTTCGAGGAATTGGACCTGGACCTGGCGCCGGTGCGGCAGCAGGAGGCGCAGAACCTGCTCTTGCTGAAGCGGATGACGGAGCTGGTCTACACCCGGCGGTGCCGGCGGGCGTTCCTGCTCCGCTACTTCGGCGAGGAGGTGGTCTCGCGGGAGTGCGGGAGCTGCGACACCTGCGCGGGGCCGAAGCTGGCGGCCCTGGCCGCGCCGGTGGAGGAGCCGTCGGCGGTTCCGGGGGCGCACCCGAGGAGCGAGCTGGCGGAGCAGGAGCTGCGGCGGTTCCGGAGGGAGCTGGCGGAGGACCTGGGGATCCCCCCGTACATCATCTTCAACGACGCCACGCTGCTGGGGCTGGCGGCGGCGCTGCCGGTGAACGAGGCGGCGTTCTTGGCGGTGAAGGGGACCGGGCCGGCGAAGTGGGAGCGGTTCGGGGCGAAGGTGATCGAGATCTCGGTGATGGCGCGGGCGGCGGGCGACCGGCCTCAGCCCGCGCCGAGGGCGAAGGCGAAGCGGCGGCGGTCGCGGTGAAGGGTGTCGGGAGGGGGGCTATGATGAGGGTAATGGCGAGGAAGAAGGGCGAGCTCACGGCAGCTCAGAGGGCGAAGAGGGAGCGGATTCGCAAGCTCGGCCCTCCGCCGGGATTCGTGCGGGTGACCAAGAAAGAGCTCAAGGCGGAGCTCTCTCGCCGGATCGACGAGATCGAGTCCGGCAAGGTCAAGACCATCCCGCTGGATGTCGTCATGCGGCAGATCCGCGAAGAGCTGCGGCGTCGCCGTGGCGATCATTGAGCTTCACCCCGACGCCAAGAACGAGCTCCGCGAAGCAATTGCCTGGCACGACGGCGAAGGAGCCGGCGTCGGTGGGGGAGAGTTTGAGTCGGAGGTCAATCGCTGTCTGGCGTTGATTGCCGAGGCGCCGGAGCGATGGTCCGTCTATCTCGTGCTACGCCGGGCGAAGCGCTGGGTTCGGCGATACGTCATGCAGGAATACCCGTACGCGCTGTACTACTTCGTCGCGGGCGACATCGTGACCGTCGTGGCCGTGATGCACACGAGCCGCAGACCGAACTACTGAATCGTGCGCCTCATCTGACCCGCCCAGCCCTCCGCCGCTGCACCTGCATCGCCCCCCACATCCCGAACCCCACCACCAGCGCCAGCGCGAAGATCAACGCCACCGTCGTCAGCCCGAACACCACCCTCAACACCCCGGGCCCGATCTCCTCGTGCAGGTACGCCTCCCGGATCGGTCCCAGCAGCCCCACCGCGTCCAGCACCCCCGCGGGCAGCCGGTCCATCGCGACGGACATCCGCACGAGGGCCGCGGTGGGGTGGAGCCGCCGCAGGCACTCCATCACCAACCCGCTCCCCAGGTAGATCGCCGACAGCAGGAACGAGTTCCCCAGCATGATCTGCACCAGGGGGAACCGCTCCTCGCCGATCTGCCGCTCCGCCGCCGTCACTGCGCCGCCGCCAGCTTCTTCTTCAACGACTCCAGCGCCTTCTCCACCCGCGCGGTGTCGGCAGGCGCGCCGCCCATCTTGAGGAACGTCTCGTACGCCTTCACCGTCTCCGCGGTGTCCCCGTCCGACCTGGCCAGCGCGTCGCCCAGCGCCAGGTAGAGCGCGCCGTTGGTGGGGTCCAGCTCGACGGCATGCTGGAGCGCCTCCTTCGCCTTGTCCCCCTCCTTCTGCTTCTCCGCCACCAACCCCAGCGCCAGCTGCGCCTGCGCCACGGAGGGCCCCAGCGCCACCGCCTCCTCGGCGTCCTTGCGCGCCTCCTTCGTCGACCCCAGGTGCAGCTGCACCCTCGCCAGCGCCGCCTTCGCCAGCGCGCGGTCGTGCGCGTACGGCGCGTCCTTGGCCCAGGTCTGCAGCTCCTTCACCGCCGCGCGGTTGGCGGACCCGGGCAGGCGCGCCAGCACCGCCCCCACCGACCCGCAGGCGCTCTTGGGGTCGTTCTTGGACGCGGTGGAGAACGCCGCCGCCGCGTTCTGCCCGTTCCCCTGCCGCAGGAACGTCCAGCCGATCTCGCAGAAGGTCTCCGCGTCCTTCTTGTCCAGCTTGTTCGCCCGCTGCAGCGCCGCGAACGCGCCCGGCCCGTCGCCCTTGGCGTACAGCACCTGCGCCTCGAGCCGCGCCGCCGGCGCGCTCGACGGCGACAGCTTCGCCGCTCGCGTCACCGCGCCCTCAGCCTCCTTGAGCTTCCCGGCGCGGAAGAGCACCTCCGCCGCGTCCAGCTGGGCCTGCGGCGACGCGGGGCTGTCCTGCACCCACGCCTCCATCGGCTGCAGCGCCTCCTCCAGCTTGCCCACCTGGAGCACCGCCTGCGCCAGCGCGTGCTGCGCCTCCGCGTGCGACGGGTTCCGCGCCGCCGCCTTCTCCAGCGGCTCCAGCGCGTCCTCCACGTGCCCGGTGGCCGCCAGCAGCCGCCCCAGCGAGCACCCGCCCTCGTAATCCAGCGGGTCCTTCAGCGCCTCGCTGAACTGGGCGCGCGCCTTGTCCATGGAGCCCTGCTTCCAGTACACCTGCCCCAGCGCCACCCGCACCTCGGACTTGGCCTTCTTGGTGGCGGCCAGCGCCTTCTCCAGCACCTCCTGCGCCCGCGCCTCCTGGCCCTCCGCCGCGTCCGCCAGCGCCAGCTGCACCACCGCCTCCGGCGGGTACTTCCCGCCCTGCTGCGTCTTCCCCAGCTCGGCGCGCGCCTTCTTCCAGTCCCCCAGCCGGCCGTACGCCGTCCCCCGCAGCAGCGCCACCTTCCGCGAGTCGTCCGACCCGAACCTGGCCAGGAAGTCCTTCTCCCGGTCGCGCGCCAGGAGCACCCGCCCCAGCGCCTCCTTCGCCTCCTCGCGCCCATGCGCCTTGAGCGCCGCCTCGTACGCCTTCTGGGCCGCCTCCAGGTCCCCGCGGGCGCGGTTGGCCTCGCCGAGCGCCATGTGGAATTCGTACGAGTGCCCCTTCCCGTACGCCTTCATCCCCTCCGTCAGCGCCTTGATCGCCGCGTCGTTCTGGCCGGCCGCGGAGAGCAGCCGCCCGTGCACCACCTCCAGCCGCGCCGCCAGCTCCTCCGGAAGCTTGCCGTCTCCGGGGAGCGACTCCACCTGCTTGAGCGACTTGTCCAGGTCCTGCTGCATCTCCAGCCGGCACTCCGCGCCGCCCACCGCGGTCTCCGGGTGCTCCGGCGACACCTGCTCCGCCGTCTCGTAGAATTTCACCGCGTTGGGGCAGTCGCCGAACTCGCGGTAGTAGTTCCCCAGCGCCACCAGCGCGCGCACGTCGGTGGACGACAGGTCCAGCGCCTTCTTGAACTGGTCCACCGCCTGCTTGGCCTGCTTCTGCTCCATCAGCAACCGGCCGGACAGCTCGTGCACCTCCGGCGCGTCGGAGGTGGAGGCCAGCACCGCCTTCTTCGCCGCGGCCTTCTCCTCCCCGGCGGCCAGGTAGTAGCGCGCCGCCAGCGCCAGCCCGGGGTACTCGTCCGCCACGCCCTTGCGGTCCAGCGCGGCCTGGGCCTTCGCCCGCTCGTCCGCGCCCGCGCCGTGCTCCGCCACCCGCAGCGCGCGCGCGTACGCCTCCAGCGCCCACGCCTCCACGCTGGACTCGTCCATCTCGTGCGCGGTGGCCAGCGCGTCCACCGCCTGCTGGTACGACTGCGGCGTGTCCTGGGCGATGGCCTTCTGCGCCGAGGCGAGCGCGTCCTTCAGGTCCTTCCCGTGGTGGACCGAGCGCGTGTAGAGGAACCCGCCCGCGCCCACCGCCGCCGCCACCAGCGCCACCGCGGAGACGGCCATCTTCCCGCCGTGCTTCTGCCACAGGCCCTTCTGCTTGGCGGTCTGCTCCACGCGCTGCCGCAGCTCGCGCTCGTACTCCTCGGCGATCTTCTTGGTGACGTTGGTGGACAGCTCCACCTTCGGCAGCTCGATCTTCGGCGGCGGCGCCAGGTCCGGGATGTCCTCCAGCAGCGACTTCTTCTGCCCGGAGGCCCGCGGCGCAGGCGCCCCCGGCGGCGCGGCCCGGGCGCCGGACGGCCGCACCGGCGGCGGCCGGGGTGGAGCCGGCGTGGCCGTGAGGGAGGGCGGGGCCGGCGCAGGAGGGTCGTCCAGGTTCACCTCCACGCTCTCGGAGGGTGGCGGGATGTCCAGCAGCGCGGAGGCGCGCGCCGGCTCGGCCGGGGGGGCCGCCTCCGGAGCGGGCGCCTGGGCCTGAATCGGGGCCTCCCCGGGCGGCGGTGGCGCGGCGGGAGCGGACGCGTCCGCGAACCACCCCTTCGCCTCCTCGTTGCTCACCGGCGGCGGGTCCGGCGTGAACGACCCGTTGGCCTGGATGGTCCCGAACTTGGCGGTCTTGAGCAGCGAGTCGGGGTCGTTGGCGTCCGGCACCACCGGCGCCGGCCCACCCTGCAGCGCCTTCTGCGTCTGCTCCAGCCAGCCGCGGATGCGCGCGTCGTTGGGCTGGAGCGAGGCGGCCCTGCGGAGCAGCGGGAGCGCGGACCGGTACAGGCCCTTCTGCAGCAGCACCTCGCCGATCAGGTTGTAGGCGTAGGGATTCTCTTTATCGATGCCGATGGCGGCGTCGAACTGCTCCATCGCCTCGGCGGGCCGCCCCAGGTTGACGAGCGCCTTCCCCCACAGCACCCGCCCCACCACCGAGTCCTTGTGGTGGGTCAGCCCGGTCTGGCAGACCTCGATGGCCCGGGGGTGATCGCCTTTCTCCAGAAGCGCCTTGGCCAGCTCCACGAACACCGTGGACGTGGGGTCCTGGCCGAGCATCTGCTCGTAGCGTTCCACCAACGACTTGGACATGGGCGCGCCACGATAACACCCACACCCGCAAACAAACCGCCCACCGTCCCGGGGCCGGCCGAG